>NZ_JAJFDG010000007.1:0-188178 GCF_020708615.1 Bacillus sp. LBG-1-113
TCAGGTTGATAGGTCTGAGGTGGAAGTGTGGCGACACATGGAGCTGACAGATACTAATCGATCGAGGACTTAACCTAATTTCTAATGATGTCACACCTGTTATCTAGTTTTGAGAGAACACTCTCAAATTGTTTGGTGGCGATAGCGAAGAGGTCACACCCGTTCCCATGCCGAACACGGAAGTTAAGCTCTTCAGCGCCGATGGTAGTCGGGGGTCTCCCCCTGTGAGAGTAGGACGCCGCCAAGCAAGGTAAAGACCAGTTCAACTGAACTGGTCTTTTATTTTGCTCTTTTTTTATATCTGTACTGATTCGTTTTAAATGATGGTAAAAATTATCAAGACTGACAGTTGCAACTGAAGAAGAAAGTTCGATGTGATCTTTGACGCGATCGGCAATCAGCTTGATTGGGCCTTATCCGTTCATTGCCGATGGGGTTTGATGATACCTATGAAAGAATATCGGCCTTTTCAATTGCTTTCTAACTGGGTTACGATCGTCTGAATCGGAGAGGCTCGGCAGATCATGGAGGACGCGGTTTCATGCGCTGTAGATATGCCGCAGCTTTCTGAGCTCATAACGGAAGAAACGACGCTGGAGAAATTTGAGTCCGCCATACAAAGCTTGATGGGAATAGACTCGACATCTAATGACAGGAAAGATATTCAAGCAGTCAAAACGATTCTTGTTTCTGATCCTAATATGATCTGATGGCAAATGGCTCAAATATATTGATCCATTTTTTTCTTCAGCATTTGACCTTGCACATTTGATTAAAATTTATTATGATACTCTTTGTATAATAACTCCTTACCTCAATACACTATACTCAACGTTTCCCCTTTTTCTCCGAAAGTTTTTCTTTTCGTTTTCTTCCGTAAAATAATTAAGCTCCCAATACAACAAATACGGTGCGGATTTATTTTTAAAAAGGAGTCGTTATATTTGAATCGTTTTACATTGAAACAGCAGTGGTTCGGTAATATCCGAAAAGATATTCTTGCTGGAATTTTGGTGGCCTTAGCCTTAATACCTGAAGCGATTGGTTTCTCGATTATTGCCGGCGTTGATCCAATGGTTGGTCTTTATGCTTCATTTTGTATAGCCATTATTATTTCTATTTTTGGCGGAAGACCGGGGATGATATCGGCTGCGACTGGCTCGATGGCGGTAGTGATGGTGTCACTGGTTGCCGATTACGGGCTTCAGTATTTATTTGCGGCTACCATTTTGACAGGTGTTATTCAGGTGATTTTAGGTATCAGTAAAATTGCGAGATTAATGAAATTCATTCCTCGTTCTGTGATGATCGGGTTTGTAAATGCGCTGGCAATTCTTATTTTTTCTGCGCAGCTGCCTCAGTTTGCAGGTGCATCTTGGAGCATGTATGCGATGCTTGCCGGATCATTGGTTATTATTTATGTACTGCCGAGGTTTACGACTGCGGTGCCATCTCCGCTTGTCGCAATTATAGTGATGACGATTATTGCGGTCACTTTCCATGTGGATGTGCGGACGGTTGGAGATATGGGCAATATCTCTAGTTCATTGCCTCATTTTCTCATTCCCGATGTTCCGTTTACCTTCGAAACGCTTAAAATCATTTTTCCTTATTCCATTGCTCTGGCGTTTGTCGGTTTGCTTGAGTCTTTGCTGACTGCACAGATTATTGATGAAATGACGGATACAGACAGTGATAAAAATAAAGAGAGCCGCGGACAGGGAATCGCAAATATCGTCACTGGATTTTTTGGCGGTATGGCGGGCTGCGCTATGATCGGACAATCTGTTATTAATACAAAAGCGGGCGGCCGTGGGCGGTTATCAGCCTTTATTGCCGGTGCTTTTCTTATGTTTTTAATTGCCGTTTTGAGTCAGGTTGTTGTAAACATTCCGATGGCTGCGTTAGTGGCTGTTATGGTTATGGTGTCTGTCGGCACATTTGATTGGTCTTCTTTAAAAGGCTTGAAAAAAGCGCCGATCACAGATTCAATTGTAATGGTTGTGACGGTGATTACGGTTGTCGTGACGGATGACTTATCGAAAGGCGTATTCGTCGGTGTTCTGTTAAGTGCCGTTTTCTTTGTAGCCAAAATCTCGAAGCTGAAAATCGTTTCTCATGCAGAGGATCAAAAGCTGAGAACGTATCAAGTCAAGGGACAGATCTTTTTTGCGTCAGTGACTGATCTTACAAATGCGTTTATCTTTGATGAGGATATCGAACGAGTTGTCATTGACTTGACCGATGCTCACGTATGGGATGATTCAGGAGCGGCTGCGCTTGATAAGATTGTCGCAAAGTTTAAAGAGCAAGGAATTGAAGCTGAGTTAAAAGGGCTGAACAATGCAAGTAAAGCCCTTATGAAACAGATGGCATAAAAGTGTGAAAGTCCAGATTGATGAGATCTGGGCTTTTTTATATAACATATGGTTGAACTGCATTGATATAATAGAGAGAAAGAAATTTTTAATAGGGGACTTGTATATGATGCTTCAGAAGCTGAACCGTGTATTGGGGAAAGTCATGCCGCTTTTGACACCGACTAGTGTTGTGCTTGGCGTCCTGCTGTCTCAGTTTTTAAATGGATATGAAAGCGCGGTGCCTTGGATATTTGCGTTTATTACGTTTGCGGGCAGCTTGAGCGCGAACTTTCAATCTTTGAGACACGCCTTGGCGCACCCTCTTCCTATGATTCTTGCATTATTTGTTCTTCATATTTTTATGCCGCTTTTCGCCTGGGGCAGCGGACATCTCATATTTCAAGGCGATCCATTAACGATCACCGGTTTGACATTAGCTGTTGTCATTCCTACAGGGATTACGAGCTTGATTTGGGCTGCAATGTACAAAGGGAATGTCGGTTTGACGCTTTCTATCATATTGATTGATACCGTGCTGTCGCCGTTAATCGTTCCGCTGAGTCTTTCTGTGCTGGCCGGTGCCCAGGTTCACATGGATGTCTGGGGAATGATGAAGGGTCTGATTGTGATGGTGGTGATTCCTTCATTCCTGGGCATGCTGTTTAATCAGATGTCATCTCCAGATAGAACCGCGGCGTTGAGCAGCACACTGTCACCCTTTTCAAAGCTGTGCCTGATGGCGGTGATTGCGATTAACAGCTCTGCGATAGCACCTTATTTCAAAGCGATTGACTTAAGATTTTTAGGGATTGCTGTCACCGTTTTTTGTATCGCGTTGACCGGGTATGCTGCTGCGTGGCTTATCGGTAAAATGATGAAAAGGCAACAGGAGGAAATTGTCTCTCTTATTTTTACGGGAGGCATGAGGAATATCAGTGCCGGCGCTGTTCTTGCCGTCACCTTCTTTCCGTCCCAGGTAGCCGTTCCGGTTGTGATTGGCATGCTGTTTCAGCAAATCCTGGCTGCTTTGTTCGGCTATATGCTGAACCGTTTTGAATTAAAACCCGTCTTGCAGAAGGCATGAAAAAAACCGCTCATATGATAGAGCGGTTTTTTCCGTATAGCCATTCAAGGGCATTGATAAATTGTTTACAGAAATACTTGCGGTGGTGCACCGCCCCTTTCTCAATGACGAGACACAGCTGATCTTGAGTGAAGCCTTTTTCTTTTAGGCTCTCGTATACATATTTTGTTTTTTGCAGCATCGTCTGCTGAATCGATTGTTTTCCAGCGCCTTCTTCACTGCCGATAGACATATAAATACGCGTTGAACCGGGCCTTACAGCGGCAGTATCTATGGTTTCTGCTGCGTTCTCGTACCAGTATGAACTTGAAAGAGATCCTATATTTCCAAATAATGATGGATGTCTCAGAAAGGCGAACATCGAGATGAGGCCGCCTAATGAGGCGCCGATCATACCTCTGGATTGTGCTCTTTTGGAGACATTCCAATTTTCTTCCACAAACGGAATGAGCCGGTTTGTTATTTCAGAAAGATAGTCAGTCCCCTTACCGCCGAAGTCTGGAAACTGATCACTGAGTAATGCGGCGGGCCAAGGAGTGTACTCGTCAATTCGATTTTTAGGCTCTATACCGATCAGCACGAGCTCAGGCACCCTGTTTTGATGGAACCTGCTTTCTATCAGTTCTAGTTGATTTTGAAACAAAGAACCGCCATCCTGTACGTAAACAGAAGGAAATTCCCTGCTGTCCGTACTGTAGGAAGGAGGGAGATACAGCTTGAACATCCTGTCGCCCGCCTTATGCTCTGATAAAGATCCGTTCAAACGTTCTCCCCCTTTTTTTGCTTGAAAAGCAGGTATAAGAAATACGGAACACCGAGTATCGCTAAAATAATGCCGGCTGGCACTTCTGCGGGCTGGAAAAACAGTTTCCCGGCAAAATCCGCGCTCAATACAAGCAGCATGCCGATCAAGCCGCTCAAAGGCAAAATATAGCGGTGTTCGATACCGGCCAATCTCCGGGAAATATGGGGCGCGATTAAGCCGACAAATGCCATGCTTCCCGCCACAGAGACACAGGCGCTGATGATGGCGACACAGGCGACGAGCAGAATGGTTTTTTCTTTATTTGATGATATGCCAAGGCTTCTGACCGTGTCTTCGTCAAAGCGGATGGTATCAAGCAAACGAGATTTGACCAAAAGAATAGGAATAAACAGCAGCATCCACGGAAGAACAGCTGTGATATATGTCCAGTTTGCCGACCAGATGCTTCCGTTTTTCCATACCATGGCCATTTCATAATCTTGCGGGTCCATTTTTAAGGATAAAAACAACGACAAGGCGCTGAAGCCCGAATTAATCGCGATTCCTACCAGAATAATTCTGCCTGAATCTAAATTGCCTCTGTTCCAAGCGAATATGTAAATCATGACTGCAGCAGCCAGTCCGCCGATCAGGCCGAAAAACGGCATTCCCATCGCCGCGACGATTGAGGTTACTTCCTTCTGGCCTTGGAACAACAGCATAAACGCCACAATGCCTGCCCCTGCTCCGGCATTGATTCCCAATATTCCCGGGTCTGCAAGGCCGTTTCGTGTGATGGCCTGAATGACAGCTCCTGCTATGCCAAGTCCGAGTCCGATAATGGCTGCCATGACAATCCGCGGAAGTCTTAAGTCAAACAGCAAAACTTCATACTGCGGATTGGGATTGATCTGAAAAAGAGTGGAGAGCAGCTCTGTCGGACGAACAGAAAATGATCCGCTGGTCATGCTGAAATAGCTGACAAGGAGAATCAATATGATTAACACTGCATATTTTTTAGCCATTTTGCTCTCCTCCTTTTCGTTTGATCAAATAAAGGAAGAAAGGAACGCCGATAATAGAAGTCACAACCTCAATCGGTGTTTCAAATGGGTAATTGATAAATCTGCTGGCGAGATCGCACAGCGTTAAAAAGATTCCGCCCAAGATGCAGGAACAAGGAATCAGTCTGTTATAATCCGAGCCGACGAGAAATCTCGTGATATGCGGAACGACTAAACCGACAAACGCAATTTTTCCGGCAAGCGCTACGGCACTTCCGGTTAAAATGATGACAGAGAGCATTGCCATGATTTTGATCGTTTTTTTCTTTTGGCCCAAACTCTTAGAAATATCGTCGCCTAGTGAAACAGCGGTCACCTTTTTGCTGAGAGAGACAGCTATGACGATACCAGCAAGAAAAAATGGAACGGCAAGCTTCAGAAATTCGGGGCTCATTTGATGAAGTCTGGCGCTGTACCAGAAACTCAAATCCTGTGAAATTTGAAAATAGATCGATATGGCAGCTGCTAAACTATTTAGCAGCATACTTGTGACAGTGCCAATGATGGCTAGCTGTACAGGCGTAAACCCGTTAGGCAGCATTGTTGCCAGACCGAATACCAATGCAGCTCCAAATGCGGAGCCGATAAAAGAGTAAATGATCATTTCAAGCGAAGATGATTGCGGAAGCAGAACCATACAAAGCGTGATGATAAAGGCGGAACCATCTGAAACACCCATAATTGAGGGCGATGCCAAATAATTGCGTGTGATGCCTTGCATGAGCGCTCCAGATACAGCAAGGGCTGCCCCAATGAGCAGAGCGCCGGCAGCCCTTGGAATCCGGGAGTGCCATATGATTTGATGGTCTGTGTTTCCCGGATCAAAATGAAAAAGTGATGCAAAGACCATATCAGCATTAAGCTGCTTTGCGCCATAGAGGACGGAAAGCAGCAATGATAATGCAATAGCAAATGGAGAAGTAATCAAAATGATACGTGTCCACTGTTTTGAATACATACAAAAACCTACTCTAATTTAGTCTTGTGTTAATTTTTCAGATGCCGCTTTCAGGAAGCGGACTTTGCTCCAAGCCGTACCGCCTTGTGCGAGAGGATCAACTGAATTGACGTACACATGATCTTCTTTGACTGCTGTGAGGCTTTTCCAGATTGGATTTTTTTCTAAATCTTTTAATGCATCAGGTTTATCCGCATTTTCATCATCAGAAAATTGGACGAAAATGTGGTCAGGGTTCATTTCACTGAGTTTTTCTAACGAAATCAGCTCTTGCGCTTTTGCGGCTTTGACTTCATTCGGCGCTTTAAGGCCTAAGTCACCATAAAGAGTTGAGTTGAAGTACACTTGTTCAGGATAAATGTAAATATTTCCTTGTCTGATTCTGATGACAAGCGCTTTTGAATCCTTTGCTTGTTTATCGATTTTCGTTTTTGTTTCTTTTAGATCCTGTTCATAGTCGGCAATGATTTTTTTGGCTTTTTTCTCTTTTCCGGTCAGCTGGGCAAGCAGCATCATGTTTTCCTTCCAGTTTGATGAGATGTGAGAAACCGGAATGGTCGTGCCTGCCGTGCTTATTTTTTGCAGGGTTTTTTCAGGGAACTTTGTAGATGCCAAGATCACATCTGGCTGCATCTCAAGAATTTTTTCAATGTTTGGTTCCATTTTTTCCCCTGTAGGTGTTGCTTTATCAGTGATGTCCTTGAACATTTCAGGGAATTTTCCTGAAAATGAGATTGCACCCTGCGGATGAACGTCAAGCAGTTTAGCGTCTTCCATGGATTCAACGCTACCCGTAATGGCAATCTTATCTGTCGGTACATTTACTTCGTACGTTTTATCCAAATACTCGATTTTCTTTTTCTCGGACTTTGTGCCGCTCGCTTTGCTGGCAGAGGATTCTTCCTTGCTGCCGCAAGCTGTCGCCGTCAGGGCGAGAAGCAAGATTAATAAGGTAAGAGATAGCTTTTTCATCTATAGTGCCTCCTGTTCAATTGATAACTATTATCAATTGGAATTATAGAGAATGAACAGACATAACGCCATGGACAAATTCCATATTTATCATGGACTATCGCCGGATAGCATAGAAATGGTTTGCTGAACAATCCGCTCGTGCCCGCAAGCCGAGTATTCATTCCATGGGTCTGAAGAGAGGTGATACACACGTCCGTTCCGCACTGCGCTTAGGTTTTGCCATATTTCTGACTGTTTTAATTGCTGATAATAGGCAATGGTTTCCGGCTCTTTAAAAAGAAAGAGCATGATACAGTCAGCTTGGCAATTTGTGATGTCTTCTAATGAAATCGCTTGTTCTGAAGGCGTGTCAGCCGATTCAGCCGATTGGAACCCTAAATCTTCAAAGAAGACTTCGCGCACGCTGCGATTATGTGCCATATAAAAGCTCTGCTTGTGCAGACGAAGAAAGAGAAAGCGAAACTCTTGAGCGTGCAGCAATGTCTTTTTAGCGGCAGCTGTCTGCTTGTCATAGGCTGCGAGCCACTTTTCAGCTTCCGATTCTTCATTTAAAAACGAGGCGGTTTGCAGAAAGTGAGCTCTCCAGTTTTCCTCTGAAGGAAGGTAACATACTTCTGCAATGCTGTTCAGGCGCTTTTGTTCTTCTGAAGAGACAGAATCCATGCTGAAAATGATATCGGGTTTAGCTTGGGACAAGGTATGCAGGTTTTCCTCCCATTTTTCATTAAACCGGTATGCGTTGAGCTGAACTGGAATATCTGCTGAGTAAAGCTGATAATAGTAAGCCGTCCATTTTGGATGGAGTGCGGCTGCAAACGGTATATGATGGAGAGGAATGAGCTGCCCCATTGTTCCCTTTCCATAGGCGGCTATTTTTTTCCGGCGTTTTTTCATATAGCTTGTTGGAGAACAGCCTGTGTGTTTTTTAAAGATTCTGCTGAAATAAAATTCATCTTGATAGCCGGTTTGATGGGCGATTTCCTTCAGTTTACAGTTGGATCTTGCCATGAGTCGCTTCGCTCGAGTGATTCGCGTTTTTGTGATAAATTCTGTTACGCTCTGACCTGTCCACTTTTTAAAGGTTTCGCTGTAATGCTTGGGGCTGATTCCCGCCATTTGTGAGAGCTGGCCTAGTGTAATTTTTCTATCGGCATGAGTTTCGATGTATTGTTTTGTTTTTTCGAGCGCTGTCTGTGTATCGCTTTGATCAGAGACATTGGCTGTGAATAGGTCATAAATCAGGCTCTGAACCTCGATCACACATTTCAATTGAGAAAGCTGTGATGAGTCTGTCCATATTTCAGCAAGTTCTTGAAGCCGGGCTGAAAGGTTTTCAATATGTGAAACATTCACAAGGTTTAGAGTGGATAAATCAGTTTCAGTGCATGGTTTTAAGAGATCTTGCTGGGTTTCCGCTGTATAGCAGTGAAGCCTGATCAGACAAACATCTATATTTCTCTCTTCTGCTGGTGTAATACCGAATGTCTCATGAGGCGGACAAACATACAGTGTCTTTTTTTGGAGAGGCGCAGTTCTCGTTCCGATAGAAATATGTCCATCTCCTTTTAAATGAAAGATCAGCACGAATGAGTCAACCAATTGCTGTTCTGAGAAGAGATCACTCGTTTTCTTCATGTATTCAATTTGTACAGGATGATAAATCATCATTGAGTTTTGCAAGGAGAAGACCACCTTTTCAGAGTCGCTCACTTAATTGATAATCATTTTCAATAAGATTGTACCAAATAAATGAAAGTTTTCCTATATAAAGCGTGTTGTTTTTGTATATAAAAACCCTTGCCGCAAGAGCGGGCAAGGGAAAATGATCAAGCTTTTGTTGGGTAAGAGAATGTTACACGTGTAACATACCCTTCTTACGTCTTAATAAATGAGATATTGTTTTCTTGTTTTATTGAATTGCTTCAGCTGTTTTTGATAGGTGTCAATGATTTCATCAATTGAAGCACCGTTCACGATTTTCATTCGAACCCAGCCGTTGCCAGCCAATTTATCAAATGAGCCAGACGCTAGGAACTTAAACTCATCAGGATAGAGGTCATGTATCATTTTAATAAGCGACAGTCCTGTTTTAACAGCTTCAAATTTCTCTCTGTCCGTAATAAAGAGCTGTACGCCGTGGCAAAGTGTTCCTTGATGTTTAGAGAACGTCGGAGTAAAGGAGGCAGCTCTGAATGTAACGCCAGGCAGATCAAGACTGTTCATTTTTTCTGCAAGCTCAGTGCTTTTGATAAAGGGAGCTCCGATCAACTCGAATGGCTTAGTCGTTCCCCGCCCTTCAGATACATTTGTGCCTTCAATTAACCCTGTTGCAGGGTACACAAATGTGCTCTCTGCGGTT
Source organism: Bacillus sp. LBG-1-113 (assembly GCF_020708615.1). NCBI lineage: Bacteria > Bacillati > Bacillota > Bacilli > Caryophanales > Bacillaceae > Bacillus > Bacillus sp. LBG-1-113. Next base: position 9,546 of record NZ_JAJFDG010000007.1, read on the forward strand.
GGCATGTTAGGTGAAGGGAGAACAAATGGCAGTCTGGTTTCATCAAAGTCCATAGAGCGTTTCCAGTGCTTCATTTTTACGACTGACACATCAGCATCAATATTAAATTCCTTGTTGAATAGTAAAGCCAATTCTCCAATGGTCATCCCGTGCTTTAATGGAATGGGATAGAGTCCGACAAAGGATGTGTACTCGGGCTCCAGCACTGGTCCTTCAACCTTTTTTCCGCCTTGGGGATTCGGACGGTCCAGCACGATAAAAGGTATTCCGTTTTCTTTCGCGGCTTCCATTGCATAGGCCATTGTATAAATGTACGTATAGTAACGAGTCCCTACGTCCTGGATGTCAAATATAAGAACATCGACATGTTTCAGCATATCAGGAGTGGGTTTTTTCGTTTTTCCGTAAAGGCTGTATACGGGAACCCCGGTTTTTTCGTCAATGTAAGAGCCTACTTCGTCTCCTGCCTGAGCGTCGCCGCGAACGCCGTGCTCAGGCCCGAATAAAGCTGTCAGCTGAATATCGGGGTCTTCGTAAAGAATATCTACGCTGCTTTTAAGGGATGCACTCACACCTGTTGGGTTGGTAATCAGGCCGACTCTTTTTCCCTTTAGCTGCTTTTTGTGTTGGGACAAGAGGATATCAATGCCGGTCTGGACTTTAGGTTTTTTTGCTGTTTGTTTTGCCGATTCAGGTGTAGCAGTGGCAGCCGTCATTGTTCCGAACATCATAAGCCCTGCGAGAAGAACCAATACCGTTTTTCTCATATGTTCCTCCTTATTAAAGCGGTTTTCCCGTTTTGATGTTTACTCCATAGCCATATGGATAAAGGATGTCTCCTGGTTTTGTGACGGATGGAATGTCGACTGGCAGCGTGCCCTTTGGCTTTGATTGTCCGAAGATCGCTTTAACCCCGGCCGGTATATTCGGCTGAAGATAACGGCCGTTTGCATATCCTTTAAAACCATAGACGGCAATCAAGGCTCTGGCTTCTTCGAAATTGGCGGCATCATATGGATTCCGCAGACTCATTAAGACAAATTGCTTTTTGTGCTGCAGTGCGGCATTCATGACAGCTCTCGGAAAAGCGGTGGCCCATTTGCTTGAATCTGTTACCGTGTCGTCGATGACACCGTCGTTGACGACAGGGTCATTTTTTACAACGTAAGAGCCTGTAATGATATAATCAGCTTCTTTTACTTGTTTTTCATACTCAGCATTAAATACCTTTTCTGCAAAGTTGATTTTGGTAAGAGAAACAGAATTGATTTTTTTTCGCTGCATTAAATGGTGAATGGTTTTTTCAATGGATGCTGATTGTTCCTCGTAAGGTGCGGCAATTAAGATTCGGCTGCCTTTTTTGGGTTTGAACGGCAAGGTATGCTGATCATTTTTTAATACTGTCACTGCCTTTTCAGCGATTTTTTGCTCTGTCTTCGTATGGTGTTTGCTTCCCACTGTTTTGAGCGCTTTCTTCACCTTTTTATCTATACTGCTGTCATTCTGAGCGGGGTAAATACCGCGTTTTATTTTCAGGGAAATGATTCTTTCCACCGATTTGTTGATTTGCTGTAAGGGAATGTCCCCTTTCTCGACAGCTTCTTTTAAGGAGCCAATTATGCTTGCAAATTTATGTTCATTTTTCAGAGATGTAACTGAGGCAGGCATTAACGCAATATCAACACCGGCCTTTATGGCCATGACGACCGCCTCTTCCTGGCCGAAATGATCTGCTATGGCTTTCATATTGAGAGCATCAGTGACGATTACACCGCCAAACCCCATTTCCTGCCGAAGCAGCCCGGTCATCACTTTCTTTGAAAGTGTAGCGGGAACCATAATATCTGATCCGTCAAGCTTGCTTTTATATGTGGTGTCGTCAAAGGCTGGGAATTGAACATGAGCTGTCATCACCATGTCTGCTCCTGCATCAATCGCTTTTTGAAAAGGATAGAGTTCAACCTCACGAAGCCGTTCCTGGCTATGAGAAACGAGCGGCAGTCCATAATGGCTGTCAACGTCAGTGTCGCCATGTCCCGGGAAATGCTTAAGAGCAGAGGCGATATGTTGCCGTTGCAAACCTTTCATAGAATATAGACCGAGTCGTGCTGTCAGTTCACGATCAGAACTGAATGATCTTACACCGATCACAGGATTATCAGGGTTATTATTAATATCTAAGACTGGGCTGAAATCTGTATTGATGCCTAAGACAGAAAGCTCTTTTCCAATCATGCTGCCGGTCTGATATGCATTGATCCTGCTTCTTGTTGCGCCAAGCGCCATATTGCCTGGGAAATGAGTGCCCTCCCCTAATCTCGTCACGATCCCGCCTTCTTGATCAATGCTGAGTAAGAGCGGAATCTTAGGGCCAGCCTTTTGATATGAGTCTGTCAGCCGTACCGTTTGCTCAGTTGTTTTTACATTTTCTGCAAATAATATGACGCCGCCGAATTGATATTTCTTGATGAGGCCAGCGACTTCCTCATTCATTTCTGTGAAGGCTTTCGGAGAAGTCTCACCTTCCTTTTGCCAGTTTCTGAAATCCGGCATCAGCATCTGGCCAAGTTTTTCATCTAACGTCATATGATCAACGATCTGTTTGGCGTCAGCTGAGCCGCGGGGTTTCGCTTTAGCTGTCTGATTGACGCCGAGAACACATGAAAGAAAAAGGACGGTGGAAAGGATCAGCGAAATGACAGGTTTCATAACAACTTCCTCCTATCGTCAATTATTTCATTGCTTCATAAATCGCGGTGATGACGCTTCCGTACCTGCCTGTTGAAAATTGATCACCCACAAACACGTTAGGATTTTCTACTGGATCAGCGACTGGTGAATGCTTTTTATTTGTTAACAAAGCAATACCTAAATTGTATGCCGGATCAATGATGGTAACCGTTCCTGTCCAGCCAGTATGTCCGTACGCATTTTTGCTTGCATAAGGGCCAAACATCCATTCCATGCTTTTACTTCCATTTCGCCGCCATCCAAGGCCGAATGTCGGATCTGTTGCTGATGGCGCCGTAAATAGGTCAGCTGTTTTCTGATTGAATAATGAAACGTTTCGGTACGTTCCTTTGTTTAACATGACTTGAAGCAGAATCGCCATATCATCAGCGTTTGAAAACAGTCCGGCGTGGCCTGAAACGCCTTCCATCGAATAGAATGCTTTTTCGTCATGTACTTCTCCTTGCAGCGTGTCTGTGCGGATATGAGGAAAATGGATAACACCGTCTCGTGTATTGCCCATACGTTCAGTGGCTGCAAACTGTTTTGCTGTAAAGCCCTTTTGCAGCGGATTGTACAATGTATGCTTCAGCCCTAGCGGTTTGTAGAGCTCTTGTTCCGTATAGACATCAAGCGGTTTGCCGGTGAGTTTTTCGACAATACAGCCGAGAAGCATGTATCCAATGTCACTGTATACGTGTTTTGTTCCTGTTTCATAATCCAGCGGGATTTTCATCAAGTATTCAATGGTTTTCTCCCGCTCCTGCGAATAATACATGCCGGCTTTTTCTGGGTTATAAAAGTAGAAACTGGATGGCAGCCCAGATTGGTGCTGCAGGACATCAATGACACGAATGTTATCTTTTCCTTTGATGCGATCTGTAGGCTGATCCTTGAAATCAGGTAAATAAGCGGATACCTTTTTATAAACGTCGAGTTTGCCTTGGCTGACTAAGCGCTGTAAAGCAAAATTGGTCGCATACATTTTTGTATTTGATGCCAAGTCAAACATCGTGCGGGTTTTCATTTTTGCCGGACGGCGCAAGAGTTCAGCCCCGTCGTATTTTTTACTGTAGCCGTACGCTTCTTTTTTGATCATACGGCCGTCCTTCACGACGACTAGAACGGCGCCGGGGAATCCTGCTGCAATGTCCCGTTCAATCATCTGATCAACCTTCCTTAGTTTCTTCGACGAAAACTGTGCAGTTTCTGGATTTATTGTTTTCGGCTTAACCTGGTTGTCTGCTTGATGAAGGGCGGTTTGTGCGAAGGCTTCGTTCGGCGTCAGAATGGACACGGTTAAAATAGCGCTGAGTAATGCTAATGTCTTCGTTCTCACAAGCTTGCTCCTTTCCGTGTTTCTATGCCGTTACTATTCCTAAATTGTCATCATTTAATCGAACTGGGCAGCCATTTCATCTTTATATCCGAAAGCGTAGGTCAATAAAAAGCCTGCCGCATAGGAAATAAAGAGACCAATGATATATAAGATGATTTGTGAAGGCAGAACCAGAAAGGAGAGCGGCAATCCGGAGACGCCGAGTGCAATTGTGGCTACCTGAAAATAAGCTTGAAAAGCTCCGCCGATCCCCGCCCCTAAACATGCTGTCAAAAACGGACGGCCAAGCGGCAGCGTTACACCGAATATAAGCGGTTCACCGATGCCGAGCAGTCCTGAAGGAAGACCTCCTGTTATCGCTTTTCTCAGCGTTTTTTTCTTTGTTTTAACGAAGATGGCGAAGGCTGCGCCCACTTGTCCCGCGCCTCCCATGGCAAGGATAGGGAGAAGCGGGTCATCACCGATGGAATTGATGAGTTCCATGTGCACCGGCGTCAGGCCTTGATGTAGCCCCGTTACAACGAGAGGCAGGAAGGTTGCGCCCAGAATAAAGCCTGCAGCGATTCCGCCGATGTCTAAGATGGACAGAAGACCGGATGTGATGACATCTGAAATGAAACCGCCTAAAGGCATGAAAACGACATACGTCAATATTCCAGTGATCAAAAGTGAAACTGTTGGCGTTACGATAATATCGAGTGATTGAGGAATAAAGCGGCGGACGAATTGTTCGGTATAAGCAATGAATATAGCTGCGAATAGAACGCCGATGAGGCCTCCCCTGCCGGGAAGAAGCTGTTCTCCGAATAAACTGATCTTTGCGATTTCCGGGTTAATGATCAGAATCCCTGCCAGAGCGCCGAGAGCGGGCGTTCCGCCAAATTCTTTTGACGCGTTAATGCCGACGAGAATACCGAGATAAGTGAACAGGCCTGATCCGATGACTGTCAATACAATTGCTGTTTGTGATTCTGCAGAGAGCCAGCCGGCTTGGGTTACCGCTTTGGTAATCCCGGTAATTAAGCCTGAAGCGACGAGTGCGGGAATGAGAGGTATGAAGATGCTGGCTATTTTTCGTAAAAAAAGCTTAAACGGGGTGGCGTTCTTGCGATTGATCTCGGTTTTCTTTTTGGACGCGGCCTCTTTTAGATTGAAATCTTCTTCTGATGATACCAGCTTCGAAAAAGCGGCGGTGACATGATTAACGACACCAGTGCCGAGGATAATCTGCAGGGTTTCAGCTTCGACGACTCCAAGGACGCCATCAAGCTCTCTTAACGCCTTACTATCCGTTTTGCTGACATCGTAAGGCGTAATGCGCAAGCGGGTCATGCAATGCGTATAGGAAGAAATATTGGATTTCCCCCCGCATAGCTCAAGGATTTTTTCCGCCAGAATATTGTATTGTTTTTCTTTGCTCATACAAACCCCTCCCTTTCAAGATGCCTTATGTCTTTCTCATAGATTTGATTGCTTCTCTCGTTTTATCAATGTAGCTGACCGTTTCTTCATACTGCTCGGCCGCCATGCTTAAAAACAAAACATCAATCATAAAGAGCTGGGCGAGACGAGAGGAAGTCGCTGCGCTTCGAATCAGGGCCTCGTTGGAATGGGCTGTATATAATGAAACGTCGGCCAATACGGAGACGGAAGTTTGACTATATTGTGTGAGGCTGATGATTGTGACGCCTTTTTTCTTTGCCATCGAAAGCAGCTCGATGATTTCCTGTGTTTCACCTGAAAACGAAATGGCAAATACAATGTCTTTTTTATCTGCATTTGCGATTAAAGATGCCACGAGATGAGTGTCCGTAAAAGCAGTCGCCTGTTTATGAATTCGAAGCCATTTTTGCTGGGCGTCCTTGGCGACAATGCCCGAGGCGCCCAGGCCGATGAAATGTACAGTGTTCGCTTGAAGCAGTAGAGAAACAGCGCGCTCAAGCTCTTGATAATCCACGAGATCTGAGGTGTCTTGAATTGCTTGAATGGCATTGCCGGCTGCTTTTTCAGAGATGGAAGGCAGTGATTCATGAGGGGCGATGTCCCGGTAGCCTTGAACAGCAGGTTTTGCCAGATCACCCGCTACCCTCATTTTTAAATCCTGAAATCCTTTTAGTCCCAGTGACTTGCAGAGCCTGATGACGGCAGCGTCACTTGAATTAGCTAAGGCGCTGATTTCGCTGACTGTGCTTTCTATCGCTTTGTGGGGATGGGCTAATATGTAGTCTGCAAGTTTACGCTCTGATTGTGGCAGCTTGTGTTTCATCGATTGAATAATAGCTAAACCGCCTGTCGCCATTACTGTCTCTCCTTATCATGAATAGTAGTTTTCAATTGCTTTGTCTATAAAACCGTTCGCTTCATCAAGCAATGTCTTCGCTTTGTCTTGATCTGTGCTGGTTTTGAGCATAACGATTGCTGTTTTGACATGAAGATTCGCCTGTTCAAGTGTGTATTGCGCTTTCTCATAAGAAACGTCTGTGAGGCTTTGGATGATGCTGATGGCGCGTTCTTTTAATTTTTTGTTGCTGACATTGACATCCACCATCAAGTTTTCGTAGACCTTGCCGATTTTGACCATTACAGCGGTGGATATCATGTTTAGAATCATTTTATGAGCGGTTGCGGCTTTCATACGTGTCGAGCCTGTAATGACTTCTGGTCCGACCACGACCTCAATGCTGTGATCAGCGTGTTTGCTGATGGTGGAGTGTCTGTTACAGGTAAGGGAGATGGTGTTTGCTCCGATTTTGCGGGCGTATTTCAGCGCACCCGCTGCATAAGGCGTACGGCCGCTTGCTGCAATCGCAATCACTGTATCGGCTGAGGTGAGATGGATGGATCGTAAATCCTCGGCCCCTGCTTCTTCATGATCTTCAATCCCCTCAGCCGCCTGCAAAAATGCGTTGGGACCGCCGGCCATTAATCCGATTACTTGATCAGGACTGACGCTGTAGGTCGGAGGACATTCAACTGCGTCCATCACACCGAGTCGGCCGCTAGTGCCTGCACCTGCGTAAATGAGCCGTCCGCCATTTTGAAAGGATTCATACGCGCATTCGACCGCTGCTTCGATATCGGGGAGGACATGCTGAACGGCGGTAGCGACTTTGATATCTTCATTGTTAATCATTTTTAAGATATCGAGGGTATTTGCTTTGTGTATTTCCATTGTTTGGCTATTGCGTGATTCCGTTGTAAGGCTGTGAAGATTCAATTGTTCTGACATGAGGATGCCCCCTGTATAAAAAATAAATATATCTCAATATTCAGTATATTCATTTCTGTTATGATATTTCAACTATCATTTTTGATTTTTGAAACTTTATTTCAAAAGAGGTTATAAAAAATAATGAAGTATCAGCTGTTCGCCGAGCGGCCCAATTTTTCGGCGTCCTTTATCAAGAAATCCAGTTTTCATATAAAGCTGCTTTGCACGGGTGTTCAGGTGATTGACGGCTAAAATGATTTCATCGCACCATGGGAAATACCCGTTAACAAAGGAGGGTAGCTGAAGCATGGCTTTTTTCGCATAGCCTTGTCCGTGGTGAGCGGAGTTTAATGATAAGGAACTGAGCAATAAAGCAAATGGATTGTTGGAATAGGGAGCAATGATTTCTTTTGACGTATGTAGAATGAAAAAGCCTATTGGCAGATCACCTTTTAAGATGACAACAGGATAGCGCTCCTGTATGCTTAGGGCCTGAGTCAGCACCTCTTTAGGGAGAGCGGTAAAGCGTTTGTCATCATTGTGTAAAGTAAATGCGTAAAGCTCAGGTAAATGCTCAGGCTTATAGAAGGATAAAGAGATATCTTGCGTCATGATGAGCCTCCTTACAATATATCGTCTAGCTGGTTTTCAGAAATTACACGGTACCCCGCTTGTTTTAATAGGGCGGCGGTTACTCCGTTTCCAGCGATTTTTTTGCCTGAAAATGAGCCATTATAGATGAAATTGCTACCGCATGATGGGCTGTTTTCTTTCAATATGACGGCAGAGGCGTTAATTTTTTTTGCATAGGCCAATGTTTGGGCCGCGCCCTTCATATATAAATCTGTTACATCTTCTCCTGAAGACGTTATGATTTTCGCGCATCCATTAAGAACATCCTCACCAGTGCCTCCGATGATTTCTGCTGGTTCCCGGGGAGTGGAGAAGCCGCCGAGAAGTTCAGGGCAAGCCATCACTGCTTGTTTTTCTTCAATCAGTTTTCGAATTTTCTCTGATGCGGCATGCGAACCGTTGTATCTGCATTCAATGCCCCCGAGGCAAGAGCTGACTAGTATCATATTGGTTTCTCCTCTCTTGATTCGATCTATATCTATCTTAAGATAAATGATAATTGTTGGGAGGCTTTTTCAGTTAAAAAAGGGGTTAAAAAGTTTGAAAATAAAAAATTTAATTTTCCTCTTTACAAAAGGGGGGGAACCTGTATATAATAACTTTTGTCAGCTCGACGAGAACACAAACGGCCCGTTGGTCAAGCGGTTAAGACACCGCCCTTTCACGGCGGTAACACGGGTTCGAATCCCGTACGGGTCACCATTTGGAGGATTAGCTCAGCTGGGAGAGCATCTGCCTTACAAGCAGAGGGTCGGCGGTTCGAGCCCGTCATCCTCCACCATCTTGCCGGTGTAGCTCAATTGGTAGAGCAACTGACTTGTAATCAGTAGGTTGGGGGTTCAAGTCCTCTTGCCGGCACTGTTTTTCCTAAAAATATGGAGGGGTAGCGAAGTGGCTAAACGCGGCGGACTGTAAATCCGCTCCCTCAGGGTTCGGCAGTTCGAATCTGCCCCCCTCCACCATTATTGGGCTATAGCCAAGCGGTAAGGCAACGGACTTTGACTCCGTCATGCGTTGGTTCGAATCCAGCTAGCCCAGTCACAGACACCTTTGACCAAAAGGTGTCTTTTTTCTTTTTGAAAAATCCTTCCAACTTCTAACTGTTCAGTCTGTGTAATAATTTTAAAAATATGTTAAGGTAGTTTATTCACGAATTGCCATCTACACCCTGCCAAAAATTTGTTAAACTTATTTTATAAAAAAATTGAAACCTTTAGAAACGAAGCTCGTATACATACAGACCGGTGAAGGCAGAGGTTAGATAAATATGGAAATGATGATTAAAAAGAGAATTAAGCAAGTCAAAAAAGGCGATCAAAATGCATTTGCGGACATCGTAGATATTTACAAGGATAAAATTTATCAGCTTTGCTACCGTATGCTTGGCAATGTGCACGAGGCGGAAGATATCGCACAAGAGGCTTTCATCAGAGCGTATGTCAATATCGACAGTTTTGATATCAACCGGAAATTTTCAACTTGGCTTTATCGAATTGCGACCAACTTGACCATTGACCGCATTCGCAAAAAGAAGCCGGATTATTACCTCGATGCAGAAGTGGTGGGTACAGAAGGCTTGACGATGTATTCCCAAATCGCCGCAGATGGAGTTTTGCCTGAAGATGCAGTCGTATCGCTGGAGCTTTCACACACGATTCAGCAGAAAATTTTAAAGCTTCCTGACAAATATAGAACTGTCATCGTGTTGAAGTATATTGATGAACTCTCATTAATTGAAATCGGCGAGATTCTGAACATTCCTGTGGGAACGGTAAAAACACGGATTCACAGAGGCAGAGAGGCTCTTAGAAAACAATTAAGGGATCTTTAAGTGGGGTGATGAAATGAGCTGTCCTGAACAAATTGTGCAGCTTATGCATATGCATCTTGATGGAGATATCCTTCCGAAAGATGAACAAGTATTAAAAGAGCACCTGGAGGCATGCGAGGAATGCAGAAAGCATTTTTATGAGATGGAAAAATCCATCGCGCTCGTCCGGAGCACATCGCATGTCGAAGCCCCCGCCGATTTTACCGCTAACGTCATGGCGAAATTGCCTAAGGAGAAGAAAAGAGCTTCTGTGAAAAGATGGTTCAGATCCCATCCGGTTATCGCGGCTGCTGCGGTATTCATCATTTTGATGGGCGGAGGGTTGTTAAACAGCTGGCACAATGACCATAACTTCAGCGTGTCGAAGCAGCCGAATCTGGTCGTGCACAACAACACTGTGATCGTGCCTGAAGGTGAGACGATCAAAGGTGATGTTACCGTCAAAAACGGCAAGCTAATTATTAAAGGGAAAATAGATGGGGATGTAACCGTTGTAAACGGAGAAAAGTATATGGCCTCTGCTGGACAAGTCACCGGTCAAATAGAGGAGATTAATCAATTATTCGACTGGACATGGTATAAAATGAAGTCTGCGGGGAAAAGTGTATTCAATGCATTAGACCCGAACGGAGAAGAGTAAAGCGTGTAGTGCGCTTTACTCTTTTTTAAGGTTCTCAAACGGCTGGCATATTTCACTTGCCAAAACGAAATGTGGTATAATGGGCTCGCTATGTAAAGTACATATGCGTAACACATGAAACTTCAAATACGAAATGACTGAATTCTTGGAGGACGAGGAAATGGCTTTTGAGGATATCCCTTTTTTGCAGTACCTCGGCAATGCCGTTGATATTCTCCTTGTTTGGTATGTGATATATAAACTGATTATGGTGATACGCGGCACGAAGGCGGTTCAGCTCTTAAAAGGAATCGTTGTAATCGTGCTTGTCCGTATGGCCAGTCAATATTTGGGCCTCGGCACACTTCAGTGGCTGATGGACCAAGCGATAACATGGGGATTTTTAGCAATTATTATTATCTTTCAGCCAGAGCTGAGAAGAGCGCTTGAACAGCTTGGACGGGGCCGTTTCTTCTCAAGGAGCGGCACGCCTGTTGAGGAAGCGCAGCAGAAAACAATTGAGGCTATAACGAAAGCCATCAATTATATGGCGAAACGCCGGATCGGCGCCCTTTTAACCATTGAGCGGGATACGGGTATGGGGGATTATATTGAAACGGGCATTCCTTTAAATGCAAAGGTCAGCTCTGAGCTCTTAATCAATATTTTTATCCCGAATACACCGCTTCATGACGGAGCGGTCATTATGAAAAATAATGAAATTGCCGCTGCCGCCTGTTATCTGCCGCTTTCTGAAAGCCCGTTCATTTCAAAAGAACTGGGAACGCGGCACAGGGCTGCTGTCGGAATCAGTGAAGTTACAGACAGTTTGACGATTATCGTGTCTGAAGAGACCGGCGGCGTCAGTGTGGCAAGGAATGGCGACCTTCACAGAGAGCTGACGGAAGAAGCGCTGAAAGAAATGCTTGAAGCAGAGTTTAAGAAGAACACCAGAGAGACTTCTTCTAACCGCTGGTATTGGAGGGGCAAGAAAAATGGATAAATTCTTAAACAACCGCTGGGCTGTGAAAGTCATTGCGCTGCTTTTCGCGCTCTTGCTTTATGTAGCGGTTAACAGCAACCAAGCACCAACTCCGAAAAAACCCGGTGAATCATTTTTTCCGACATCTACAACTGATGAAGCAACACTGACTGATATACCGGTTAAAGCATATTACGATGATGAAAATTATGTCGTAACGGGCGTTCCGCAAACGGTGAATGTCACGATTAAAGGCTCGACAAGCGCCGTGAAGAAGGCGAGACAGACAAAGAATTTTGAAATATACGCGGATATGGAGAAGCTGAAAACCGGCACACATAAGGTCGAGCTTAAGGCCAAAAACGTGTCGGATGGGCTGACGATATCCATTAACCCATCCGTAACGACCGTCACCATTCAAGAACGCACGTCAGAAAGCTTTCCTGTTGAAGTGGAGTACTACAACAAAAGCAAAATGAAAAAAGGCTATTCTCCGGAGCAGCCGATTGTCAGTCCTAAAAATGTACAGATTACCGGTTCTAAAGCCGTGATTGATAATATTTCTCTTGTGAAAGCTTCGGTAAACCTGGAAAATGCAGATGAAACGATTGAAAAGGAAGCGAAAGTGACTGTCTATGATAAAGACGGGAACGCGCTTCCTGTCGATGTGGAGCCATCGGTCATCAAAATTACCGTTCCGGTGACAAGTCCGAGTAAAAAAGTGCCCTTTAAAATCGAGCGGACAGGAAGCCTTCCTGACGGGGTCAGCATAGCGAATATCGAATCAAGTCCCAGTGAGGTGACGGTTTACGGCGCGCAGGATGTCTTGGATTCTCTTGAATTTATAGACGGCGTCAGCTTAGATTTAAGCAAAATCAAAAAGGATACCGATATCGAGGCGGATATTCCGCTTCCTGACGGCGTCAAAAAAATCTCGCCGTCAAAGGTGACGTTGCATATAGAAGTAGATAGCGAAGCGGATCAGACGTTTGAGAATGTCCCTATTAAGACTGTAGGGCTGAGCAGCTCACAGAATATAGAATTTCTGGATCCGGAGTCACAAACGGTAGACGTGACGGCCAAAGGCTCTCCCGGCAACATAAAAAAACTGCAGAAATCAGATATAGAATTATATGTGAATGTATCTGATTTAGATGACGGAGAGCACAGTGTGAAGCTTGAAGTAAACGGGCCTCAAAATGTAACCTGGTCCTTGGGACAGAAAAACGCAAAAATCAAGCTTACGTCTAAAAAAACGAATACGACAACAAAAGATAACAGCAATACGACGTCAGGGAACCAGGATGACACTGATGACAAGACGAATGACAAAGAGAATAATCAGCGAGAAGATACAACGAACAGCGATAAAAACAGTGATGATCAAAAACAAGACGAAAACCAAGATCAAAATCAGGATCAGAATGAAGATGAATCAAATACAGGTTCACAATCTTCATCAGAATAAAAAAGGAGCGATTATAAAATGGGCAAGTATTTTGGAACAGATGGTGTAAGAGGTGTTGCCAACAGCGAGCTTACGCCTGAGCTGGCCTTTAAAGTCGGACGTTTCGGCGGGTATGTGCTGACAAAAGATAAACAACGTCCAAAAGTGCTGATAGGCCGCGATACACGCATCTCCGGCCATATGCTGGAGGGAGCCCTTGTCGCCGGACTTTTATCAATTGGCGCAGAAGTGATGCGTCTGGGAGTCATTTCTACCCCTGGTGTTTCCTATTTAACAAAAGCGATGGATGCAGAGGCTGGCGTCATGATTTCTGCTTCTCATAATCCAGTGCAGGATAACGGAATCAAGTTCTTTGGAGGAGACGGATTTAAGCTTTCTGATGAACAGGAGGCTGAAATTGAGCGTCTGATGGATGAACCGGAGGATAAGCTGCCAAGACCAGTTGGCGCCGATTTGGGACTTGTAAACGACTATTTTGAAGGCGGCCAAAAGTACCTGCAATTCTTAAAACAGACTGCTGACGAAGATTTTACAGGCATTCATGTTGCGCTGGATTGCGCACACGGAGCGACGTCATCGCTGGCGACACACTTGTTTGCCGATTTAGACGCCGATGTGTCGACAATGGGAACTTCTCCGAACGGATTAAATATCAATGACGGAGTCGGATCGACCCATCCTGAAGCGCTCAGTGCGTTTGTAAAAGAGAAAAATGCTGATATCGGCCTTGCGTTCGACGGCGACGGCGACCGCCTGATCGCAGTCGACGAAAAAGGAAATATCGTTGACGGCGACCAAATCATGTACATATGCTCAAAATACCTGAAATCAGAGGGCCGCTTAAAGGACGATACGGTTGTTTCCACTGTCATGAGCAACCTCGGTTTCTATAAAGCGCTTGAAAAAGAAGGGATAAAAAGCGTGCAGACGGCTGTGGGTGACCGCTACGTGGTTGAGGCGATGAAAAAAGACGGCTACAATGTCGGCGGAGAACAGTCCGGCCACTTAATTTTCCTTGATTACAACACAACAGGGGACGGATTATTGTCCGCCATTATGCTGATGAATACTTTAAAAGCGACAGGCAAGCAGCTTTCAGAGCTTGCGGCTGAAATGCAGAAGTTCCCGCAGTTATTAGTCAATGTGAGAGTAACTGATAAATATAAAGTCGAAGAAAATGAAAGAGTAAAAGCTGTTATTTCTGAGGTTGAAAAAGAAATGAACGGCGACGGCCGGATTTTAGTGCGCCCATCTGGCACTGAACCGCTCGTTCGTGTCATGGCTGAAGCGAAGACGAAAGAACTGTGTGATGACTATGTTAATCGCATTGTTGAAGTCGTCCGGTCAGAAATGGGATTAGAGTAACGAAATCTTTAAACAGAGAGCGAACAAGACAAGTGCGACTCACATATGATAATTGTGAGACAGGCGGCAAAGTTGTTTAAAAAACAATTGACCATTCTTGGCACATGCTGTAAAATCAAGCTTGTCTTGTTCTTGTTTTCTCGAGGCAGGAAAGACGGGATTTTGTTTCACTTATAATTATAGCGCCCGAACTAAGCGCCCGAAAAAAGGCTTAGTTGACGAGGATGGAGGTTATCGATTTTTCGGCGGATGCCTCCCGGCTGAGTATACAGATCACAGCCGTAAGGATTTCTTCAAACCAAGGAGGCGACTCCTTGCACAAAGGGAAATCACATGATCTTCCATAAAACATGTAGGAGGGGACGATTGAAAGTCCCCTTGAAAAATGACTTTCTTCGTCTCCTTTTACAATCTTAGGAGGAAGAAATTATGTGTGGAATCGTAGGTTATATCGGTCAGCTTGATGCGAAGGAAATTTTGCTGAAAGGGTTAGAGAAGCTTGAGTACCGTGGCTATGACTCTGCGGGTATCGCAGTTGCCAACGAACAGGGGATCCATGTGTTTAAAGAAAAAGGACGCATTGCCGATCTTCGTGAGGTTGTGGATGCCAATGTTGGAGCCAAAGCAGGAATTGGCCATACTCGCTGGGCAACACACGGCGAACCAAGCTATCTAAACGCTCACCCGCATCAAAGCGCACTGGGCCGCTTTACACTTGTTCATAACGGCGTGATCGAAAACTACGTTCAGCTAAAACAGGACTTTTTACAAGATGTAGAGCTCAAAAGTGACACCGATACAGAGGTAGTCGTTCAAGTAATCGAGCAATTTGTCAACGGAGGACTTGATACAGAAGAAGCGTTCCGCAAAACACTTACACTGTTAAAAGGCTCTTATGCAATTGCTTTATTCGATAACGACAACAGAGAAACGATTTTTGTAGCGAAAAACAAAAGCCCTCTATTAGTTGGACTTGGAGATACATTCAACGTCGTGGCGTCTGATGCGATGGCAATGCTTCAAGTCACAAACGAATATGTAGAGCTGATGGATAAAGAAATGGTTATCGTCACTGATGATCAAGTTGTCATCAAAAACCTTGATGGCGACGTTATTTCACGTGCGTCTTATATCGCTGAGCTGGATGCCAGTGATATCGAAAAAGGCACGTACCCTCACTACATGTTGAAAGAAACGGATGAGCAGCCAGTTGTTATGCGCAAAATCATCCAAACGTATCAAGATGAACACGGCAAACTGTCTGTGCCTGGCGATATCGCTGAGGCTGTAGCGGAAGCGGACCGCATCTATATCATTGGCTGCGGAACGAGCTACCATGCAGGACTTGTCGGTAAACAATATATTGAAATGTGGGCAAACGTGCCGGTTGAAGTGCATGTAGCGAGTGAATTCTCTTACAACATGCCGCTTCTGTCTAAGAAACCGCTCTTTATTTTCCTTTCTCAAAGCGGAGAAACAGCTGACAGCCGCGCGGTTCTTGTTCAAGTCAAAGCACTCGGACACAAAGCGCTGACGATCACAAACGTACCGGGATCAACGCTTTCCCGTGAAGCTGACTACACATTGCTGCTTCATGCAGGCCCTGAAATTGCTGTTGCTTCAACGAAAGCATACACTGCACAGATCGCTGTTCTTGCGGTTCTTGCATCTGTAGCTGCTGATAAAAACGGCATTGATATCGGATTTGACCTCGTCAAAGAACTCGGTATCGCGGCAAACGCAATGGAAGCCCTTTGCGACCAGAAAGACGAAATGGAAATGATTGCACGTGAATACCTGACTGTATCCAGAAACGCTTTCTTCATCGGACGCGGACTCGACTACTTCGTATGTGTCGAAGGCGCACTGAAGCTGAAAGAGATTTCTTACATCCAGGCAGAAGGCTTTGCCGGCGGAGAGCTGAAGCACGGCACGATTGCCTTGATCGAACAAGGTACACCAGTATTCGCACTGGCAACACAAGAGCACGTAAATCTAAGCATCCGCGGAAACGTCAAAGAAGTTGCCGCTCGCGGAGCCAACACATGCATCATCTCACTGAAAGGCCTAGACGATGCGGATGACAGATTCGTACTGCCGGAAGTAAACCCAGCGCTTGCTCCGTTGGTATCTGTTGTTCCATTGCAGCTGATCGCTTACTATGCTGCACTGCATCGCGGCTGTGATGTTGATAAGCCGCGTAACCTTGCGAAGAGTGTTACTGTGGAGTAAAATGTTTAACCCCTTTGGTTGTTTTTGCGACTTTAAAATAAAGTTACGACGTTTATAAAAATGTTGCGATGCTTTTTCCCTTAGATAATTTTTGTCTAAGGGTATTTTTCTATTTTAACTAAAGAGGCAGGTAACTAAAAATTATAAGGGGATTCCAATTGATTTTGGACCCCCTTTTTACATAAAAGATGTGACACTAATCTTACAAAAATGTAACTTTAATCTCAAATAATGTAATTTGATTCGATGGCAGGTCATCTAATTTTCTTTTATTATGTTCTAAAAAGAGATTGGATGGTGTTAGGTTTGGATATTTCAGAAGTTAATATATCACTGTTTAGACTAGTTAATGACTTAGGAAAAGAACATCCCTTTTTGAATCCTGTATTTAGTTTTATTGCTGAATATATGGTTTTTTTACTTGCACTAAGTGTTCTTTTTATTTGGTTTACAAGAGATACGGATAATAGAATTATGATTCTTTGTGCATCTATCGCTTTCATTTGTGCCTTTACGATAGGGAAGGTTTCAGGGGTATTTCACTCGAATTATCAACCTTTTGTTGAATTGGGAGAGGTTAATAAACTGATACATAAAGAAAAAGACAATTCTTTTCCAAGTGACCATACAATTTTATTCTTCTCATATTGTATTTCATTCTGGCTCTTTAAGAGAGGCTGGTCAATTTTATGGGTACTGTTAGCTGTTCTTGTGGGAGTCTCCCGTATATGGGTTGGGGTTCATTATCCTTTTGATGTTTTAGCAGGAGTATTAATAAGCCTAGCAGTTTCAACTTTTATATATTTAACATTCCCTAAACTAAATATTACTCAAACTACCATGAAAATTTATGAAAAATGTGAAAACATACTTCTTTATCGCTTCAAAAGAAAGGAAAATAAGTCAAAAAACCTTTAGATTTATTCAACAATCGGGTGCTAATGTTCAAAAAATCGTAACCTAAAATGATAAACTCTTTTATAAAGATTCCATCTGTATTCAAAGCTGTAGAATCCATTTTGATCTATCTTTTTTTCTATGAAGATTCATGTGTGATTTTTGATCAACCTTTATTTTAAAGCTACAGTTTTAGCCAAAGGGGTTTTTTGTTTTAAAGATGGCTATGTTTAATTTTACAGATATTTAGGATTGCCATAAGAATATGAAAATATTAAAGAAGGTATTTTTAAGGAAAGTGACATCTACGGAGAAATTGGGGAATTCTAGCTATAACAATATCCACAACAGCTAGTTCAATTTCTTGGTCGTTAAGGCTGTTGAAAATAAAGTAGGAACCAGTATTTATTTATAGTTCCTAATTGAACCCAGTTATTTACTAAACAGAAAATAGAAAAATGATTATAAAATTCTTCTTGTATTTCTACAAAAAATTAAAGTGATAGATATCATAAGCCTTGGATAAATATTCAGGATGTATATTTAAAGGGAAAGAAGGATTTGATACTTCATTCTCTTTATTCCAACATCTTGACAATGTTTAAAATTTAGCATATCTTATACTTAACTTAATAATCGGCCCAGATGTTTATTTTCGTTTGTTAAATTATTAGGTCTTTAGCATTCTTTCAGCTAATCTTGACAGGATGAAAAAGTATCCTAATTTAAATGGAGGAGAAACATAAGTCGATTTTATTTGATAATTAAGCACTATATTAAAATGTAGCGATGATTTCATTCCTTTAGAAGGAAGTTAAAACATAGCATAAAGTAAAATGACCCATAATAAGGTAGCTCTTCAAAAAACTTCGCAGAAGTTAGTTGAAGTGAAGCCGACAATTTTCAAGATTCAATGATCTAGCATAATCATTGAAATTTTGAAGTTGTCGGCTTTTTTGCTGGGGAAAAATGGAGATAGATAAAAATTGTATTAAATAATAAAAAAATGATCTGATTGAAAGGTCTTTTGAACAATAACGAGATCTAAAAAAGGGAGAAGTTAGAATGTTAGTTTCGCTGAGCTTATCATCATTATTAACATTATTTTTTATTACGCTTATTGCTTCTGGGATAAGTGGACTATTGTTTTTACATCCACGCGTACCTTTGAGTTATGTCCGCATTCATATTGGTATCTTGGCTTTACCGCCTTTGGTTTCCTTAGTGAATCTTGCCAAAAAGAGTGTGGAAGGAAATGTTGGCCCTTGGCACTTCGATTCCTTAGCTTGGTTAATGACTTTCTTTGTTTTGACAATTGGTTTAATCATTCAGCGTTTTTCTGTACGTTACTTAATGGGAGACCGATCTTATCGAAAATATTTTACGCTTTTTACTTTCACTACAGGTGCTGCTTCAATTGCATGGTTAAGTGGTGATCTCCGCTTGATGGTTCTATTTTGGGGAGCCACTCTTGTCGGTTTAACCCTGCTTATAAGGCTGAACAGTGCCTGGCAAATGGCCAGTGAAGCAGCCAAGGTTTCTGGTCGCTTATTTTTGGTAAGTTGGTTTTCTTTGTGTTTCGCGATGGTTTGGCTTTTTCAAGTTACAGGTCAATGGCAGTTATCGTTGGTTTTAACAAATGAAAGCTTAGCTCAATTTGGGGCATGGGAGAGAACAGGGATTAATCTATTGATTGTATTAGCAGTGATGATTCCTGCGGCTCAATGGCCATTCCAAAGATGGTTAATTGAGTCTATTGTTGCTCCAACTCCTGTTTCTGCGATTATGCATGCAGGTTTAGTAAATGCAGGCGGGATCATACTGGCTCGATTTTCTCCTTTATTTAATGGAGGTATAGCTTCGATTATTTTACTTATGCTTGCTAGCATCTCAGTATTGATTGGAACTGGCATTAGTTTAGTCCAGGTTGATTATAAACGCCAGTTAGTCGGCTCCACAATTGCACAAATGGGGTTTATGCTCATCCAGTGTGCATTAGGAGCCTATATCGCAGCCATTATTCATCTTATTTTACATGGTTTATTCAAAGCTACGTTGTTTTTACAGGCTGGTTCGGCAGTACGAAGTCATGAAGTATCAGCTCGCGCTAATAAAGGAACATCCTATTTATGGATCATGGCTGGTCGGGTTTTATCCTTAGGTATAGGCGTTGCTTTTTGGCTCGCTGCTCCTGGAGAGGGGTATCAATTCATTAGTGCGCTGATCTTAGGGTGGTCATTGTCCGTTTCTTGGACTCAGCTTGTAGCTTTTGGAGAGGGAAGATTGGGTCGAATTGCCGGCTTAACATGTTTAGGCGGAGCAGCCTTTGTTTATTTTATCATTCATAACCTCTTCTATAAGTGGCTGCATACAAGCGTTTTTCAAAGTGTTCAACCTCCAATGTCAGCTGTCATCATTGTCGTATGTCTCTTACTATTTGGCAGTGCTTTAGGTACTTGGGTTGCTCGTCATCGTTCTTCAGTTTTCTCCGCGGTAATCTATCTTTGGTTAGTGCGATTAGGTGAAGCAAAACCAAAGTCAGTAGAGAGTCACCCAGACTACCTTAAACAATATTTATCATAAGGAGCTAATCAGAGATGGGCATTACATCCGTATTAACGAAAGAAAATGTAAAAAACAAAGATACAGATATTGATGTTCAAGAAAGTGATATTCACGTTTTAATTACATCTGCCAGCCGAGTCATTGCGCCACTCTGGCCTATTTCTACATTTGCTGCACGTAATCCGTGGATGGGACTTGAAAACCAACCTTTTGATCAGGTTGCAAGCTGGCTGAAAAATACTCGTGATGTTGATATATACCCTAGTGTGTCTATGATCCGTTCAGCAAAGAATAAAGGCGAGATTGATGAAGACTTTGTGGAAATGGGGCTACAGCGTTGGCTGGATTCACATTCTTTTAACATCCCACGGGACGTGGCAGAGCGATTTTGTCATGCTGGATTAAAATTAGAACCACTGCCTTCCAACCTTTTATCATCACATAAGCTGGAGCAATTGGTGAATGAATGTAGTGGACTGGATCATATCGAGAATGTTTTTATGCAACCAATCAGTTCGTATATCGAGAATCAGGATGGTGAAAGGTTAGTCAATATACTGGATCATCATGTCATTAAGTGGTCTAAATTATATCTTGATGACTCTCAAGCAGGTTGGACAATGCCAAATCGTGAGGAAGGTTTCTATCGTGCCTGGCAGCATCTCATTCAGTATGATCCAGCACTTAGTAAAAAGCAGCGTGAAAGGTTAAAAGGCTGGCCGCAAGAGGCACATTTGGCTTTACAAAAAGCGTTATTCGCGTTAGAAATCCCCGAATCAGAAATCCAGCGTTATCTTGAAGGTCATTTACTTTCCTTACCTGGATGGGCAGGGATGATGCTATGGCGCTCCCAACAATCGAGCAAAGAACATGCACTCCTAACAGAATATTTAGCAGTTCGAATATCTATGGAGTGGGCCCTTATAAAGCCATATTTACCTTTCACTAATAAACGATCTGAGAAAAACGTTTCGATTCCTCCCCTTTTAGCAGCTTGGATTCACTGGGGGGGACTTACATTAGAGGAATGGTCACAGATGTCGGCTGATGAACAAAACGAATATTTATCATTTGCCTACAGCTTTGATGAGAAACTTCGCAGGAAACTTTGGTTAGAAGCTTGGGAACAAACATACACTGATCGATTAAGTCAGAAGATCATCTCGAAGCAACGTGAAACCAATGGTAAAAAATCTGCATTAGCTCAATTAGCATTCTGCATCGATGTCCGATCAGAACCTTTTCGTCGTCAACTAGAAAAAGAAGGGCCGTTTGAAACGATTGGTATGGCTGGTTTCTTCGGGGTGCCGATTGCAACTTGTGAACTTGGCAGTAAACACAGTCATGCCTCCTTGCCGATCATACAAAAACCACAACATAAAGTTAAAGAGTTTGTAGATGAAGATGTACTCGAAAAATACAACCAACGAACGCAAGCGTTTCATTCTTTAAGCCATACATTTAAAACGATGAAGCAGAATGTGCTTTCGAGCTTACTACTGCCTGAGCTAAGTGGACCTTGGCTTACTCTGCAAATGGCAGCCCGTAGCTTTGTGCCAAGAAAGGCGGGTCGTTTCATTCGTCATCTCCGTGAGGCTTGGTTGCGCAAACCTGATACAAAACTCTCGCTTCATCATGATGCTACAGAGGCAGAAATACCTTTGGGTTTTACTGATGAAGAAAAAGTAAACTATGCTCGCCAAGCATTAAAAATGATGGGGTTAACAGAGAATATCGCCCCATTGGTCGTGATTTGCGGACATGGCAGCCAAAGCACCAATAATCCTTATGCCGCTGCTCTTGATTGTGGTGCCTGCGGTGGAGCGGCCGGTGGATTCAATGCAAGAGTTTTAGCTGCTTTATGTAATCTTTCAGAGGTAAGAGAAGCTCTATTAACTGAAGGAATGAAAATCCCTGAGGATACAGTTTTTGCTGCTGCTGAACATAATACAACGGTGGATGAATTACACTGGCTTTATGTACCAGAGCTTTCCGAAGCTGCACAGGAAGCATTTGACCATATTGAAGCTATTATGCCGAAAGTGAGACATAACGTTAATGCAGAACGTCTGGCCCAATTACCGAATGTCCAATCGAAACTTAAAAACCCGAAGGCTGAGGCACACCGATTTGCGGAAGATTGGAGTGAGATACGTCCGGAATGGGGACTGGCTCGTAATGCCGCTTTTATTATCGGCCAACGTGAACTCACTCAGGATTGTGATTTGGAAGGAAGAGCCTTTCTTCATAATTATGATTGGAAGCAGGATGAAAACGGTGAACTCCTAGCAAATATTATCGCAGGACCTGGAACTGTGGCCCAATGGATTAATTTACAATATTACGCATCAACAGTAGCACCTCATTATTATGGCAGCGGAAATAAAGCAACTCAAACCGTTACTGCTGGCCTCGGAGTTATGCAGGGGAATGCAAGTGACTTGTTAGCCGGACTGCCTTGGCAATCCGTCATGCAATCAGATCATGAGGCTTATCATTCTCCTCTTCGTTTGTTGATTGTCATTCAAGCACCTAGACAGCATGTAGAACGGTTATTAAATAATGACCCAGTATTTCAGCAGAAAGTTCAAAATGGATGGGTTCGACTGGCTAGTATTGATCCAGAAGGATGTTGGGAAAGCTGGTAATTATAATTCTAAACAGTTATCAAATGGATTTGTTACTTAATATAAAAATGATAAACATGTAGAAGAGGTGTGCTATATGAATGTAAATCAAAATAAAAAAGTATTATTTTTGACGGACATTGAAAACGGTTTGGAGCCTATTTTACAAGAAGTGACTAACACTCCAGCAGAAAATATGCTGACTATACAAAGCTATGGTGCCGCTATCTCACATCCTTATGGAGAAATCATGAGGTCTGTTATTTTTGCGATTTACCAGGAAGATGTTGAGGAGGTTTTTGTAGTAGGAACCAATGATAAGCGGACTTCAACAGGTTATGGACTCACTCAACTTGAAACAATGAAAGATAAAATACAAACATTGGATTATCTCTTTCAACATTGCAAGCCTGAATTTTTAGGCGGTACGGTCGATGAGTGGCTAAATGAAAATAACAGCGGCACGATTGAAAAAAGTGTTGATATCATACGCCAACATCCACTTGTGCCGTCATATGTTAAAGTTAGAGGTTTAATCGTTGATCATAAGGATGGGGAATCCTCAATTGTGGAGGTTCCTTCTAGCAAAACAGGTCAAGCCTTACCTGATCATTGCTTGTCATGATGGAGTGAAGTGGTCAGCTTCTACACCCATATAGGGGAGAAAGCAGTTCTAAGGAGAATGTAATGGGCGCCAATATAACTGATTTTGTCACGAAAACAATAGAGGAAATGAGCTCGTTTGATCGTGAAAATATGGAATGTTTGAAAAAAGTAATAAGAAAAGCAATTCATTTTTATCATTTAAAATCTTATGAAGAAGTTGAGGAAACCCATTTAGGGAGCATTCGTATTTTGCATGTACACTCTATGATGGAAGAAAATATGTTATCCAAAATGATAGTGGTCTTAAGAAACGGTAACACTGATTTGGATATTGAAGGTGTATATGAAGGACATGTTGTAAGAGAATATTAATGAGACGAACTAACAAATAGAATATGCTGCTAATTATTTTGCCAGGAGATGTTTTATATATGAAGAAATCGAAGGGTTCTTATGAATCAGAGATCAGTAAATCAATTACGCAATGGGAAAAGGATTATCTTGGGCGCGGGTCTGTGTCTGTTAAGACTGATATATTGCGGGATATGATCATTGTTAATTTAAAGGGAATTTTAACACCTGCTGAATATACAGTTTGTGGAACAAAAGAGGGCATGTTATCTATTAAACAAACTCGTTCGGAGTTAGTTGAATCAGGGATAGAAGGTCTTAAGAATATCATCCTAACGATAACTGGAGAAGAAGTGAAAAGTTTTCATACAGATTTAAGCTCTCGGACAGGTGAGCGAGTGATGGTATTTAAATTAAGTAATGATCTGGAGAAAAAATTATAATCTAGAGAGTTAAAATGTTTTATTAAACACTGTCTTGTTATTCCTGAAGCTTCAATGGTTCATTTCGGAAAGATCTAACATCCGCTTTTGTTACGAGCGGATGTTTTTTTTACAGTCTACACTTGAACAGTATTACATTCAATTTAACTGAAAGACATGAAAAACATTCTTACATATCCAAACACAAGCATTCGCGGAAACGTCAAGGAAGTTGTTGTTCGTGAGCAAACACATGCATCATAATGGCTTTGAAGCGAAAATTTGTGTTATGGATAGATTAAGATATGGTCCTTGTTGGAGAAATAAAAAAGCAGAAGCAGGGCAAAGTATATATAAAGCAACGCTTTCTAATGGTCAATCTAGCAGTAGATAGGCGAAAGTTAAGTTCTGTAATACCTCCAACAAAACTGAAATAAGTCTTCAGATTTTTAATTCTAAAAAAGTCAGTCATCAAAAATAAAAAAACGAATTGACATATCGGAATATAACGATATAATAATCAATATGGAACCAATTGAAGTATTCAAAGCCTTATCAAATGAATCAAGGCTGCAAATTTTGCAATGGCTGAAGGAACCGGATCGTCATTTTGCACCCCATGAAGGGATTGATATGAACACAATCGGGGTATGTGTCAGTCAAATAACAGACAAATTGAAAATGACGCAATCGACGGCTTCCCAATATCTCACCATCCTTTTAAGAGCCGGCCTGATTAAGGCGGAACGAATCGGAAAGTACACGTATTACAAAAGAGATGAAGAAGCCATTGGGAAACTTGCTGACTTTCTTAAAACAGAGATATAAAAATAAACATCAATAGATGTTTATTTTTACGCCATACATATCGACATATTACGATGTGTTTATTTTTTGATCCAACATATCGTTAATTCGTGATATGTAGTTATATTAATGATTAAGGAGTGAACGTTTATGTCTAACACTTGGAAGATTTACATTTTAGCCATTGTCAGCTTTTTAGTCGGAACTTCAGAGTACATCATTTCCGGAATTTTGGATCACATTGCTGATACACTCGGGATAACCTTGGCTGCCGCGGGCCAGCTCATTACAATCTTTTCACTTGTTTATGCTCTTTCTACACCCGTACTCATGGCATTGACAGCAAGTATGGATAGACGCAGGTTGATGATGTATGCTCTCGGTTTGTTTGTGTTCGGCAATATTTTGGCCTTTGTCCTGCCTGGTTATGGATGGTTTATTGCAGCACGGATCATTATGGCGATGGGAGCAGGTGTTGTTGTTGTCACCGCATTAACGATTGCCGCTAAGATTGCGCCGGAAGGGAAGCAGGGCAGTGCCATCGCTACGGTCGTTATGGGATTTACCGCTTCTTTAATCATTGGTGTTCCGCTTGGAAGATTGATAGCAACAGCATTAGGCTGGAAGTCTGTATTTGGTGCAATTGCTTTGTTGGGATTGATCGCAATGGCCGTTATATTCTTTACTCTTCCGCATACTGAAGGAGATAAGCCCGTACCTTTGCTTCAACAGCTTGCCCTTTTCAAAAAACGGAAAGTGGCGATGGGATTATCAATCACTTTCTTCTGGCTCGGGGGATATTCTGTTGCTTATACCTATTTGTCACCTTATCTCTTGAACATTTCAGGAATAAGCGGCAATCTGCTTAGCGGTGTTTTGCTTATATTCGGGATTGCCAGTTTGGTTGGATCAAAGTTTGGGGGATATAGCACCGATAAATGGGGAGTGCCCTTTACACTCGTTGGAGGGATGACATTGCATATCGTCACACTGATTCTGCTGTCACTTGTCACCCATTCCTATGTCGGAGTGTTGGTGATTCTGATATTATGGTCGTTTGCCGCATGGTCTACCGGTCCGACACAGCAATTTCACTTGGCTACAATAGAACCGGAAATGTCAGGTGTTTTGCTTAGCATGAATCAGTCAATGATGCAATTCGCCATGGCAGTCGGCGCAGGAATAGGCGGGGTTTTTGTATAAAACGTATCATTGGCCTCGATTACCTGGATTGGTGCATTAGGGGTTATGATTGCAATTATTGCATCATTGATGAGTTTTCATTCACAACCGAAACAGGCGCTAAAAGATATTAAACAATAATATACTGCTTTGTTTTACTGTTAAAATTCAATGGGTTCATTTCGAAAGATCTAACATCCGCTTGTAAATACAAGCGGGTGTTTTTTTATAAGCCCAAGTAGAAGGCACACTGAAGCTGAAAGAGATTTTTGCCGACGGAGATCTGAGGTACAGCAATTTATAATATACTAGGAATGGAAATAACGATATGGCGGAAGGGTTCTAACGCTTCTCGCCTGTAAGATCACTACTTTGAGGATGTGTCATCGTGAATCAAAAGACGTACATTGAAATGAGAAGGACATCGCAGTACATCAACAAATTGAGAGAGTATTCAGTGCTAATTGATGGGGCTGAGATGGGAAATATCAAAGATGGAGGGAGGCTGCGAATTGATTTGCCGCCTGGTGAGCATGTTATTCAAGTGAAGATTGCTTGGTGTACAAGCCCAACTTTGAGGTTTACTTTAGCGGAAGGAGAAGTGTTGAAGTTTAGATGCGGAAGTCCGCTTCGAGGATGGAAGTTGCTTTTGGCGCTTTTTTCTGTTTTGGGCCGTCCTGAAAATCATTTGTTTATCGAGCAGGAAGAAGAGAAAAAGGCTTTGTGGTGATTTTATGTTACTACATGGATAAAATATCGCTGAATTCTGTTTTGTGAAAGTTTAATTGACATAAGAAAGAATGGCAGCCTTCTCAATATCGTGCTCCTTAGAGCAGGCTGCCAATAAGGAATTCTCGTTTGTCAATTTTCATAATTTCATTGAGAAACTAAATACTCCTTAATCAATTGCCACCTGTCACGAGCATTCATGATGAACTCCGATGCAATGGCTACAACCAGGTTTTTCTCCGGAACACAGCAAATCACATTCCCGCCATCGCCTAGTGCTGAGTATGAAAAAACACTGTCCTCATCACGCAGCCACCATAGATAGCCGTAGTTATTAGCGTTCATCGCAGTTGATTGGTCAATCCATGATTCAGGAATGATCTGTTGATTGTTCCAAGTACCATGATTCAAATAAAGGCAACCAAACCGTGCCATATCCCGCGGAGTCATCGTAAGCCCCCATCCTCCGGTTGAGTTGCCGTTGGGATCATTCACCCAGCCTTTCACATTTTTTCCGAATAGATCGTCAAAGCCGAATGATTGCATACCATAATGCGGGATTTCTTTCACGCCGATCGGTTTAAACAGGCGCTCGTTGGCGAATTCGCGGGCACTTTTTCCTGTTCTGCGGGTGATGATGGCTGACAGCAGATGCGCGCCTGCGGTGGAGTATTTAAATGTGCCGATCGTTCCTCCTTGCCCCAGCATATCCAGCGTATAGGTGACCCAGTCTGGCTGCATGCACATCTTGTCGAGTGGTTCGTGCCATTCCTCAAATGGGTAGGGGGCCGTCATTGTGAGAAGATGGCGTATGGTGATGTCTCGTTTCTGTTTGTCGGCAGGATGGGGTATATATTCCGGGAAAAAGTTGAGCACCTTTTGATCGACATTTTTTATGTATCCTGCATCTATCGCAATCCCAATAAGGGCGGATAAGATACTTTTGGTTCCTGATGCTATATGATGCGTATCATTC
The DNA here is from genome assembly GCF_020708615.1 of Bacillus sp. LBG-1-113. Classification (NCBI taxonomy): domain Bacteria; kingdom Bacillati; phylum Bacillota; class Bacilli; order Caryophanales; family Bacillaceae; genus Bacillus; species Bacillus sp. LBG-1-113. Next base: position 37,118 of record NZ_JAJFDG010000007.1, read on the forward strand.
GGTCCATAGCCATGATAATAGCGTTCATAAGCGATGTATCCATTTTTTACAACCACAATACCGTTTATATTGCTGTATTCAGATTTTATCTTAGGGTCAAGCTCAAACAGTTTTTCGGCGTCCATCCCCAAGGCTGCCGGGTCTTCAGTTGGCCAGTCGTTTCTTTGCATGACAGTTACCTCTCTTTTTTCTTTATTGGAAAATACACTTCGGTCACAATATCCTCTGGAATGGCGGCATGAAGATGATCAGTTACATACACTTCATAGGGGGATTGCGCCAATTCATAGCCCTCATTTTCGACCCATTCCCTCAGCTTAGCGTATACGGATGTCAATTCTGAATAGGGGCCCTTTAATACAGACTTTGCGCATAGACCTCCGCGCAAATCTTTTGTTCCTCTAACAGTCTCCTCTATTGGAATCGCAAACTCTGTATCATTGCCGGCAGGGTTGTACTCAGGGCTGTGATAAATTGTCATGGGCGTACCGAGCAAGGTAAGTTTATCAACAGCAATTCTTTCATATAGCCTGCTAAAATATTTTTCGTATCCTAGGGCATAGTCATTACTGCTCATCATTTTGCGTAAATACAGGATGGTCATTGGCTGGGTTTCGGCAAGCACTACTTCTATATCGTCAAGCCATGACATCATTGGTTTGCCTTTCTCTGCACGCAGAATATCGAGGTTCAATTGTGTAAGGGTATATTCATAAGCATTGATCTTTTCTTGTACTTCTTTTCTTTTTCGATGAAGGGCAGAACCAAGCTTTTCTTCAGCCAGATCCTCTTCCAAATCGAGAATGTTTTTGATTTCTTCCAGAGAAAATTGATAGGACTTTAAACGGTTAATCAAGAGCATTTTTTTCAGCTGTCTGATCGAATAATATCGATATCCATTTTCAGGGTTAATGTCTTCGGGGTGGATTAATCCAATTTCATCATAGTATCGCAATGTTTTTGTTGATACTTTGCATATCTTCGAAAATTCACCGATCGATAGCAAGCGATCACCTCCATGCTCCAAATGTACACCTTTCCGTAAGGGCAAAGTCAAATGTGAAAATAAAATTTTCCAAAGTTAATCAGAAATTTATTTTTATACCGTATCCTTTCGGTATCACGTGAAAGGAGCATCATATGAAAACATTATGGAAAGTCGTAAAAATCTTTTTTGGCGGCATAGGTGCATTGATTTTGCTTGGGGCTGTTTCCGTTTTTATCTACCACCATTACCAACTAAATAAGGAAGCAGCACTTCTTAAAGAAAAAGGCACAGTAGTCGATGTTGACGGTAAGAGAATGAATGTTTATCAAGAGGGAAGCGGGAAGGATACGTTTGTGTTTATGTCAGGTTCGGGGGTTGCTGCGCCTGCTTATGAGATGAAGGGGTTGTACAGCAAGTTTTCAAAAGAAAACAAGATTGCTGTAGTGAATCGTGCGGGCTATGGTTACAGCGATGTGTATGATGATGACAGAGATATTGATACAATATTGGAACAGACGAGAAAAGCGCTACTGCAAAGCGGGAATAAGCCTCCTTATATTTTAATGCCTCATTCCATATCAGGAATTGAAGCGATGTATTGGGCGCAGAAATATCCTAAGGAAATCAAGGCCATTATTGCGATGGACATTGGATTGCCTCAGCAGTATGTCACGTATAAATTGAGCGGGATTGACAGACTGAAAGTAAGGGGGTTCCATCTGTTAACGTCGATCGGTATTCATCGGTTTATGCCGTCTGCTGCCTATAATCCCGAGGTGATTCGGCAGTCGTTTTTAACTGATCATGAAAAAGAAATCTATAAAGCCATATCTTTTAAGCAATTTTTCAATGCTGATATGGCGCATGAGCTGTTACAGTCTTACCAAAACGGCAGGAAATCTGTGAATCTGCCGGTACCAAAAGAAACACCAATTTTATTTTTAGATGCCATTGCTGATCAATATAAAGACTCAAAATATACAAAACAGCAACGTAAAGATTATAAAGAACTTGCAGACCAATTAGAAGTATCAGAAGTGAGAGAGTTAAGGGGCACACACAGCATATATTTATACCAGCCTGATCAGATCTATCAGCTTTCTATGAAGTTTCTCAAACAAAAACTGAAATGAAAGGTTCGCTAAGATGAAGGGTTATCATATTTTAATCGTGGAAGACGATGTCATGATTGGTGATCTGCTGCAGAAGATTTTGCAGCGTGAGGGATACGATGTCAGCTGGAAAACGGACGGAGCGGATGTGCTTTCAGTCATTCAGAAGGCTGATTTGGTCATTATGGATATCATGCTGCCGGGTGAGGACGGGTATCAAATGTCTAAAAAAATAAAAGATGTAGGGTTAAATATTCCTATCATTTTTCTGTCCGCCCGCAATGATATGGACAGCAAGCTTCAAGGATTAAAAATCGGCGAGGATTATATGGTAAAACCTTTTGATCCGAGAGAGCTGCTGCTGAGAATGAAGAATATGCTTGAGCATCATTATGGCACCTTTACGAGAATTAAACATTTGCATATTGATGCAGACACCAAAAAGGTATTCAATGGAGATTTGCATCATGAAGTGCTGTTTACCGCGATTGAGCGGAAAATATTCTTCTATCTGTACGAAAACAAAAACAGTATCTTAACGAAGGAACATTTCTTTGCCTATCTATGGCAGCTTGAAGACAGAAACCCGAATATCGTGAATGTGCACATTAAAAAAATCAGAGCGAAAATTAATGATGTAGCGGGTGAGATCATTGAAAATATCTATGGAGAAGGGTATCGGCTGAATACCGTTGTGAAGAAATGAAGCTAAAGACAAAATATCAGTTGTTATTATGTACGGCCGTCATTAGTGTTCCGGTACTGTTGCTGGCGGTTAGCATTTTGATGTCGGTGATTTATGACAGCATGTTTAAACCGATCAATCATGGCATGCCTTTTCACAGGTCTTTTGCGTATCCGGCAATGCTGGCCGTATTTTTATTATCACTTTTTTTGTTAGCTTTTTTATTTTCAAAATCAATTCATTCTCTGCTGCGTAAAATCAATCTATTGAATCAAACCATTCGGCGTTTAGCGGGCGATAAAAAGATCCCCAATAAACTGGAAGTTAAAAACGATGATGAAATTGGCGAATTGATTAAGTCGGTTAACTTGTTAATTGAACGGACAACGTACCGGGAACTGGAACTAAGTCAGCGAGAGGACATGAAAAAGGAGCTGATGCAAAAACTAAGGCATGATATTAATACACCTTTAACAGCTCTCAGGCTGCAGTTATTTTATTTGGAGAGCCAGTGCCAGGATCAAACTGCATTTGAATCTTTGTACCAGCAAATTGAATATATTGCGGAATTAACGAATGACTTGAATCTATTTTCCACTGAAACGTTAGAGAGTTCATATATTATAAATGAAGAAGTACGAATAAACGATCTATTAGAAACAGCGGTGAAAAAGTGGGATTATTTATACAGTGTGAATGGGATTGAATTGCACTATAAGCCAACAGATCAAGATGTGATATGGATAAGCAACGGTTTATGGATGCAGAGACTGTTCGATAACATTTTTCAAAATACGCTAAAGCATTCGAAAGCTGAAAAGCTGGAAGTCAAGATAGAAAACGGCGCTGTTTCGATTCGCGATGATGGCATTGGATTTGACAGAGAACAAGACAGTGACGGGCTTGGGCTGAAGATTATTGAGGATGTATGCCGGCTGCTTCGTATTACCTATGTGCTGCAGACAAATGAAAATGGTACTGCGTTTTTGTTTTCAAAAAAGTGATCCTGCTATGTTTTTCTTTCTATCAGAGAATTATATATAATAGGAAGCAGAAAAGGGGTGAACAGCATATGTTTAAAAAAATCATCAAAACAATCAAGTACCTCTCAAGCAGCTCGAGTGATCGCCATCGGAGACACCGGCACTACAGCAGCAGCCGGCGCCGGCATTACCGCAGCTACAGCAGCAGCTCTGGCAGAAGAAGACATTACGATCGTTATGGCGGCAGTCACCGCTACAAACGCCGTAGCTACAGCAGCAGTTAATTCAAAAAAGTTCTTGTTCCGCATTGGGACAAGGGTTTTTTTATGTCACTGATTGAATCGCGCGGTTCAGGTCTTCGCGAATAGAAGCGGTGTGCTGATATTCTTCCTCAATGCCCAATAATTTTTTCAGCAGCAGGGTTACTTCTTTTGTCAGCGTTAATTCCTCCAGCCAAGTGGCGTTTTTCTTCTTTTTCCCTTTATATTGAGAGTACAGCAGGAACAACAGGGTTTCACCGAGGTCGAAGAAGTCATCCCGTTTTCTGAGCTTTAATTCCTCATCTTCTTCACGAGACAACTGTTTAGCAAGGCCGAAATCGATGAGGCATACGTTACCGTGATTCATCATAATGTTTGGCGTTCTGATGTCACTGTGAAAAATAAGACGTTCATGCAGGTATTCTACAATGTCCAGCAGCTGAGACATCAGCTGTAATGCCATCAGCTCTGTAAACGGCTGTTTTTGAAAAAATAACAATTCCTCTATATTATCGCCCTCGATCATCTGCATGACATAGTAGGCTTGTCCGTCTATGATGAAGTCTTCTATATAGGCCGGGATTTGCGGGTGGCTGATGCGTTTGAGCAGACCAATTTCCTGCTGAAATCGGACTCTTTCCTTTTGTTTTTTGGCTTTTGTCGGACGGAGCTGTTTTAAAACGTACGGTGTTTGCGTAAGGACATCGGTGCACACATAAACCAAGCCGTAGCCGCCCATGCCGAGGCATTCTTCGATTTTGTATTGGTTGTTCAGTATGACGCCGTCCTTCAGAGGGCGGTCAAATAATAGCTTTTTTAACTGTTTTAATGCCATTCGCGCTGCACTTCCCTTAGTTGTACTGATGATAGTTTATCAAAACAATTGCATCTTGGGCTAAGTCTATTCTATGGAAGCTTAGCATAAAAAAAGAGCCGGATCATGGAATCTGAGCCAGCTCAGTATGACATTAAAACTGCTTTGTGACATCGTATTGATAATCTATTTTTGCCTTTACATTACTCATCGTTGATTTCGCAGTCGCTAATGTATTGTATTTAAAACTCCATACCTTTGCCGCACTGAGTTGGTCTGTTAAGGATATATCATATGATCCCGAAGTTGAGCTATTCACAAGAGCACGGCGCCATTCGCTGTTTTCACTCGTCATGATGATATGTCGTGTATTTCCCTGGCTTGGTGTTTGAGTAGCGGTTGTTTGGACTCTTGTTACAGTGGCATCACGAGGAATTCCTGATTGGTTTGTTAAGTCAAGCTTGATGACGCTGGAGTCAGAACCTGAGGGGCTAAGGCTTGTATTTCCTTTATTTTCAGCCACGCCGCTGAATTGGAACGTTCCGCTGCCGGATTTGATCCGGTCTTCAATTGAAAGTGTGAAATACATGTTTCCAGTATAGGTGCCGCGGGACACTTTTACATAGAATGTATCAGTGGTGTTTTGGGCGTCGGCATTTGCATAAATAAAAGAAGAAAATGTATTAGGATTAATGACTTCTGTGCCTTGCGAAACAGGTACTCTGTTCTTATCGTAAATTTCGATTTTCATCCCTGTGTACGCACTCTGGTATGTACTTCTTACGTATAATTTTTCTCCCTTATTGGCTGTAAATGTGAAATAGGCTTCATCTTGTCCGGCTTCCAGTATCGTTGTGTCTATATTCTTATATTTCCAATATCCGATTGGGGCTGCTGTATCAAATGAATTGTTCCCTGTAATGGCATTGATTCCGGCTGCGGAAGCAGAATAAGTACAAGTAAATAGAACTGACAGCATGATAGCGAATTGAATGATCCATTTTTTAGTCATGAGAAAACCTCCTTTTTTTTCCATCATACATAATAAAGTTTAAAGTGTAAATAAATGTTTTAAGAGGTTAATATATACAAGGGATTTGCCGATAAATAGAGAAGAGAGAATTATTCAGGAGGGAATCGAATGCGTCTGAATCGTCAATATATCCGCACCCAGCTCATGGCACAGAATATCACGAAAAAGGTTTCGGCTGATAAAGGCAGGAGTACATCTGCAGAGGTGCTGGAAAAGGCATACAGCCGGCTTGAGACACGGCCCTCTGAGAAGGGAATCGATCAGCTCAATTACTCAAAAACCAGTGTAGCGGGGAACAACGGGACTTTCAGCAAAGTGTTTCAATCAGCAAATGACCGAACAGTGACAGACACAGGGGAAGAAACTGTGATTCGATCCAATAATCCTTATGAATCTGAGAGCGATATCCGAATCAAAATTCTAGATGAAAAGTACAGCCGAATGAATGCGATAAACAAAACGAAGTCCGATCCTTTAGGTTATATAAAGGATAAGTATCAAAATTCGAAGTCTCCTTATTTCAGAAGTGATCTGTCAGCTGCAGAAAGACAGGCTGCTTACGATAATGAAACAGAATGGCTATTCAAAGGAAAGGCGCAAAACTATAATCTCCAGGATGCAGCGTTTCGCAATCTTACGTTTAATGGGGAAGCGGAATCGGAGAATGCAAAGGTGTTCCAGCGAAGCCAGGTTAACCAACAGCTTCAAGTGCTCCTGAATCGGAACCATATTCAAATCCCGGCGGGTACAGAACTTACGTTTACCATTACACCCATCGATTATAAGGTAAAGGTGAGCGGAACAGACGACAAGGAGCTCATCGGTCAAATTGAGCGATTGCTGCAATCTGGAGACAACAGCAAAGAGCTGTTTGTACATATCATGAAAAGCCAGGCCCGTGATTCATCACAATATTCCGAAGCGGCGTATCAAAAGTATCAAGCAGTTCGTGAGATGTACGAAGTCACAGGCTACCATTTGAAGGATTTAGAAGTTGTCGACGGCCGATACATCACACCTGACGGACGAGATCTATTAGAGGTATATAAAGAAAAACTTGAGAATGATCCTATGCAAAAACAAACTGCTTCCTATGCTATATCTCACTATGGATCACAGCTCAGTAAAATGGCGGAAATCGGGTATGATGCCATCCCTGATTTCATACTGTCAATTGGCTACATCAATGGGTCTTTGAGAGATCTGGGGCAAAGCAAGGGCTATGGGACAGGTGATACGGAGTGGCTAGAAACATTAAAACGCCAAACTGGCGTAAATTATTAGGTAAGCTGTTCATCGTGAACAGCTTATTTTTTTATGCCCATCTCATGAAAGCAGCTGTATCATATATCGTTTTCATATTGTTCTGATTTCATTATATTCATATAAAAGATTTTAATTGAAGTGATAGATCAAACCCATTGAATGAAAGTGTTTACCCGAAAAAAACAATTGTATTTTCCAGAGAAATTTATTATGATGAAATAAGTAATTTTGGAGATTATCTAACAATTTTATGATTGAATTTTCTGATATTTGTAGCTTCATACGAAATGAAGAACGTTTTGAAGGCTGATCGGCCTTTATGCTATTTCGGTTGAGCTGTATTCGTTTTTAAGAGGAGGAAGCGGAGTGGAAAATAAAGAATTGAAGAGGGGCTTGAGCGCCCGTCATATTCAGATGATTGCCTTGGGCGGTACGATCGGTGTTGGTTTATTTATGGGTTCTGCCAGCACGATTTCATGGACTGGCCCGTCTGTCCTTCTGGCTTATGCGATTTGCGGAATTTTTATCTTTTTTATCATGCGTGCAATGGGTGAAATGCTGTATGTGGAACCAAGTACCGGTTCTTTTGCAACATTTGGCCATCAATACATTCATCCCCTTGCTGGTTACATGACGGCGTGGAGCAACTGGTTCCAGTGGGTGATCGTCGGCATGTCAGAAATTATCGCAGTCGGTTCTTATATGAAATATTGGTTCCCGGATTTGCCTGCTTGGATACCTGGTATCGTAGCTATGGCAATTCTTGGTGCAGCGAACTTAATTTCTGTTAAGTCGTTTGGTGAGTTTGAATTTTGGTTTGCGATGATTAAAATTGTGACGATTATCTTAATGATTATCGCGGGATTAGGAATTATTTTCTTCGGCTTTGGCAATGGCGGAGATGCTATCGGTTTGTCTAACCTATGGTCTCACGGCGGCTTCTTTGCGGGCGGTTTCTCAGGATTTTTCTTTGCATTGTCTCTGGTTATAGCGGCTTATCAAGGGGTTGAGCTGATCGGGATTACTGCCGGAGAAGCAAAGGACCCGCAAAACACGCTGCGCAACGCGATTCAAAGCATTATCTGGCGCATTTTGATTTTCTATATTGGTGCTATTTTTGTGATCGTGACGGTATATCCTTGGGATGAGCTGAATGCACTTGGAAGCCCGTTTGTGTCTACGTTTTCTAAAGTTGGAATTACGGCAGCGGCCGGCATTATTAACTTTGTCGTTATCACGGCGGCGATGTCAGGCTGCAACAGCGGGATTTTCAGCGCGGGACGTATGCTTTATACATTAGGTGTCAATGGACAGGCACCGAAATTCTTTGCGAAGATTTCTCGAAATGGTGTGCCGCTGTATGGCACAATCGCAGTGCTGATCGGATTAGCTGTCGGCGTTGTGCTGAACTATGTTGCGCCGCCGAAGATCTTCGTATATGTATACAGCGCAAGCGTGCTGCCGGGGATGATCCCTTGGTTTATCATTTTGATCAGCCACCTCGGGTTCAGAAAAGCGAAGGGCGCTGCGTTAGATAAACATCCGTTCAAAATGCCGTTTGCACCTTACACAAATTATTTGACAATTGCTTTCTTGCTGATGGTTCTTGTCGGCATGTGGTTTAATAATGATACTCGGATATCTTTAATTGTAGGGGTTATTTTCTTAGCTCTTGTGGTCATCAGTTATTATGCTTTTGGAATTGGCAAGCGCGTGCAGGCGGACGTTACAAAAAGAAATCAAGCAGCTGAATAATACAGGAAAAAGAGACATTGACTGATGTCTCTTTTTTCATTTTTTGCGTATGAATTTTTCTCATTTCAGCAACCTATAGGATAAAGAACGCAAAGGAAAGGTGCTTATATCATGGATGTTACACTCGGTTATTTGCGGGAGTCACTTTCAAATCATCTTGAAAATGAAGTCTGTCTGCGGATTTGCAAGAAGATGCTGGCGCAGCGGTATGCCAATGAAGAGGAGTTTGTAAAGGATTTGGATGACGATGAGATGTCATATTTGAATCAGGTGCTGGAAAAGGAGATTAAGTATGCCCAAGACGAACAGGATCAAAAACGGGCCAAGGAATTAAATGAGGTGTATGAATTACTGCTTTGAGAAAGGCGGGAATGAAATTGGGTGCGATTGAACGAAGCGGATATATGTTTCAGCCGGAATTTAGTGTCGTCCGGCAAAATGGGGCGATCCACGTGTATCGTCATGGAGAATTTGTTGAAGAAATTGAATTCGAGTTTAACGGTGATTACCCGGATCATGATTTAATTGAAGAGCTTGTGAATCATTATTGCTTTGAGAATGACATTTAAGAGCCCTGTGCGTTTGCAGGGCTCATTCATTTATGAAGTGATCAGGCCATATTTTTTTAGAAGATCAATTGTGATGTTTTTGGCTGTTGTACCGGAGTCATCAACATTGGTGACAAACGTATAGGAACCGTGCTCTGTTTTGATGAATCCGACAAACCACCCTAATCCCATGTCTGTCAGGCGAGTTCCGGTTTTGCCGTAAAGCGTATAATGATCTCCTTCTTCTTGAATCATCATGCGTTTGACGGTTTTCATGACTGTTTTGTCAAACGGGAGCTTCTCTTTGTAGAGCTTCTCCATAAAGGCTTCTTGTTCCAACGGAGAAATAGTCAGAGAGCTTTGCAGCCAAAACTGGTCGATTCCGCCGCTGATATCTTCGTTTCCGTATGACAGGGTATGAAGCCAGTTTTTCATTCTTTCCTCGCCGATGTCCTTCGCTAATGCCTGGTAATACCAGATGGCAGATTCCCGCATGGCTGAGCCAAGCGTATGGTCGCGGTTTCATGATTCGAATTCGCGTTTGACGCCATCCCAGCGTTTGACATCATATTCATCCCGGACAGCTTTCACCTGCAAGCCGATTAAGGCATTGGTCACTTTAAAGGTAGATTGCGGAGTTTGTCTTTTGTTGGCCCGTTTCTTGTTGTAGACAAATGTCTGATCCTTTTCTAAATCATGAAGGATAAAGGTTCCGTCAGTATCCTTGAACTCCTTATCCACATTCATTCGGCTTACATTCAGGTGCTTTTTTGTTTCATTGGCGGGCGCTTTTGCATGGAGGGACAAACCTCCTGAACCGGCAATGACCAGCACAAGAAAAGCATATATCCATTTCTTCATTTTGATCTCCCCTTTGTTTTGATCATCTATCTTTTCTCCATTTCTGTGTTTCTACCTTTAAAAGTAATGAAAAAATGCTTGGAAGCAAATACTGTCATTGGGTTTATCTTCGTGAGATAAAGTGAAAACAGAAGTAAAAAAGGAAGGCAGGGTTGCGGGATGAATGAGCAGATTCCACATGACAAAAGCCTCGATAACAGTGTGGCTTTGATGCGGGAAGGATATTTGTTTATCAAGAATAGAAAAGAACATTACCATTCGGATTTGTTTCAGGCACGCTTGCTTGGAAAAACATTTATTTGTATGAGCGGGGCGGAGGCTGCGAAGGTATTTTATGATACTGAACGGTTTCAGCGGCAGGGTGCTCTCCCGAAACGAGTGCAGAAATCGCTGTTTGGCGTCAATGCGATCCAGACAATGGATGGCGACGCTCATATCCATCGAAAGCTGCTTTTTCTGTCATTGATGACACCTCCGCATCAAAAACGGCTGGCTGATCTGATGAAAGAGCAGTGGGAAGCGGCTGTAACAAGATGGGAAATGGCGGATCAGGTGGTGTTGTTTGATGAAGCAAAAGAAATCTTATGCCGAGTGGCCTGCTATTGGGCGGGTGTTCCGCTGAAGGAAACGGAAGTGAAAGAGAGAGCGGACGATTTCATTGATATGGTAGACGCGTTTGGTGCAGTGGGGCCGCGGCATTGGAAGGGAAGAAGGGCAAGACCTCGGACGGAAGAGTGGATTGAAAAATTGATAGAAGATGTCCGCGGCGGCAGGCTGAAAACAGAACATGGATCAGCGCTGCATGAAATGGCTTTTTATACGCAAGAGAATGGGAGCCGGCTTGATGCCCGCATGGCAGCCATCGAGCTCATTAATGTGCTGCGTCCGATTATAGCGATTGCTTACTTTATCTCGTTTTCAGCGTTGGCGCTGGATGAACACCCAAAGTATAAGGAATGGCTTCGTTCTGGAGGCAGTCAGGAAAGAGAAATGTTTGTGCAAGAGGTGCGCAGATTTTATCCCTTTGGCCCGTTTTTAGGAGCCGTTGTCAAAAAGGATTTTATATGGAATGACTGTGAGTTTAAGAAGGGGGCATCAGTGCTGCTTGATGTGTATGGAACGAATCATGATCCCCGTATGTGGAACAATCCTGATGAATTCCGGCCTGAGCGTTTTAAAGAGCGGGAGGAAAATCCGTTTGATTTCATCCCTCAAGGCGGGGGCAACGCGGAGAAGGGCCATCGCTGTCCGGGGGAAGGGATTACCATTGAAGTGATGAAAGCGAGCCTGGATTTTCTCGTGAATCAGGTTGAATATGACGTGCCAAAACAATCGCTGCATTACAGTCTTGCCAGAATGCCGTCAATGCCTGAAAGCGGATTTGTGATGAGCGGCATTAGACGGAAAAGGTAAATATAAAAGCTCTCTTCCTTTTCGAAGAGAGCTTTTTTGATTACTTCTTTTTTTCATCGTAGTATTGAACAGGGTACATGGAGCCTTCGGATACCATTTTGTTGTCCTCAATGTCATGCGGGTGCGGGTGACCGGCCTTATCGACTGGGAACGTTTCCATGTCTGGTTGTTTTGTTAACTTCATTTTCATGCTGTGAATGAATTCTCTTGCCTTTTGGCGGTTTGACGGGTCTTTTAATAGATAAGAAGTGATGCCGACAGTTGAAACAGCGAGACCGGAAAATAACAGCTTTTGTTTCATGGTAATAACTCCTTTCTATTTTAAAAGTAATGTTTCCTGTATCATTCCCGTTTTGCTTAAGGCTAAACCTCTGTGTATTTTATCAACAGTACATTTTATTTTAGGTGAAGCTAGTTACTTCATTCCTATATTGGAAGGCACTATACATTGATTTTATATTATTTTAGTTAAAATTCGATAAATATTGACAAAGTGAAGTAATCAGAATAATAATATAACTTAGCAACAGAATGTCATCATACATGAAAGGTGTTTACGATATGAATCAGTTACATCGAAGAATGGGGACGTTTGCCCTTATGATGGTCGGGCTCGGGTCGATGATCGGGTCAGGCTGGTTATTTGGGGCGTGGCGCGCTGCCCAAATTGCGGGGCCGGCTGCCATTATTTCATGGGTTATCGGCATGATCGTTATTTTATTTATTGCTCTTTCTTATAGTGAATTAGGTTCTATGTTCCCTGAGGCAGGGGGAATGGTAAAATATACGCAATATTCACACGGTTCGTTTATCGGATTTATTGCAGGCTGGGCCAACTGGATTGCGATTGTATCCGTTATTCCTGTTGAAGCTGTGGCCTCCGTTCAATATATGAGTTCATGGCCATGGGAATGGGCGAAATGGACAAGCGGTTTGGTGAAAAACGGAACGCTGACAGGAGAAGGATTGGTGTTTGCTTCTGTTTTGCTTCTGATTTATTTTCTGCTGAACTACTGGACAGTCAATTTGTTTTCGAAAGCGAATTCATTAATTACAATTTTTAAAATCATTATTCCAGGCCTGACAATTGGCGCTTTGCTGTTTGTCGGATTTCATGGAGAAAACTTTACAGCGGGCCAGAGCATTGCACCGAATGGCTGGGCAAGTGTTCTGACTGCGGTTGCGACTTCCGGTATCGTGTTTGCGTTTAACGGATTTCAAAGCCCGATCAATATGGCGGGAGAAGCCAAAAATCCCGGGAAATCGATTCCAATTGCAGTTGTCGGTTCTCTGTTAGTTGCGACAGTCATTTATGTGCTGCTGCAGATTGCTTTCATCGGAGCGGTGAATCCGTCTGATATCGCTCACGGCTGGAGCCATCTTAATTTTAATTCTCCTTTTGCTGATTTGGCGATTGCATTAAATATTAACTGGCTTGTCATCGTATTATATGCGGATGCTTTTGTGTCACCTTCCGGAACTGGTATTACGTATACGGCGACGACTTCCCGCATGATTTACGGAATGGAGAAGAACAAATACATGCCGAGCGTGTTTGGCAAGCTTCATCCGATTTACGGCGTTCCGCGCCAAGCGATGTTTTTTAACTTGATTGTTTCGTTTATCTTTTTGTTCCTGTTCAGAGGGTGGGGTGTATTAGCGGAAATTATTTCTGTAGCCACATTAATTTCTTATATTACAGGCCCGGTTACAGTGATGACATTGAGACGGACAGGGAAGGATTTGTACAGGCCTCTTCGTTTAAAAGGCTTAAGCGTAATTGCACCGCTTGGATTTATCTTTGCGTCGCTTGTGCTGTATTGGGCGCGCTGGCCGTTAACAGGGCAGGTTCTGTTTATTATTTTGATCGGACTTCCGATTTATTTCTATTATCAGGCTAAGGCGAAATGGAAAGGATTTGGCCAAAACGTTAAAGCTGGCATATGGATGGTGTTTTACCTGCTTGTCATGATGATGATTTCCTATTTGGGCAGTGACAAATTCGGCGGTCTAAACGTCATTACGTATGGCTGGGATATGGCCTTGATTGCCTTTGTATCGCTCGGTTTCTATGTGTGGGCGCTGAAGAGCGGATTTAAGACAGAGTATTTGAAAGATGCGAAGGAGATTAATAGCCAGCTGATAAGCGCACAGTCAGAAGCTGCTGCGGGAAAAGAATAAATGGAGAAAACCTTGTGCTGAGAGCACAAGGTTTTTTTAGTCAACAAGTCATGGTTATCGTGAAATATTACACCAATGTAAATGCGGTTGGGGTCCTTCTTACTCATTGTTAAGTTATTGTAAAATTGTCTGGCGACTTGTTTACAATCATATGAACTTGAAACATAATCGAAGAGAGTTTGCTGAATAATGTCTAAATAGAGGTGAACATGTTGGGGATTGACTTACAAACATTACTGTTCGAATTTCTGGGAGGCCTTGGTATTTTCCTGATTGGGATTAAGTTCATGGGAGACGGGCTTCAGAAATCGGCTGGAGATAGACTAAGAAATATTTTAGACCGCTTTACAAGCAATCCGCTAATGGGCGTGTTAGCGGGTTTGATTGTGACGGTTTTGATACAAAGCAGCTCTGGAACGACGGTTATTACCGTTGGACTTGTGAGCGCAGGTTTTATGACACTGCGGCAGGCGATTGGGGTCATTATGGGCGCCAATATTGGTACAACGGTTACCGCTTTTATTATCGGAATCGATATAGGGGCCTATGCGTTGCCGATTATTGCTGTCGGCGGATTTTTATTGTTTTTCTTTAAGCATAAAAATGTGCAAAATGTGGGCCAGATTGTGTTTGGGTTTGGGGCCTTATTTTATGGATTGGAGTTAATGAGCGGCGGCATGAAACCGCTTCGTTCCCTCGAGGCCTTTCATGATTTAACAGTCAATATGAGTTCAAATCCGGTTCTCGGTGTCGTCATCGGCACTTTGTTTACGGTTCTCGTGCAAAGCTCCAGTGCCACTATCGGTATTCTGCAAGGTTTATTCGCAGATGGTCTGATTGATATTAACGGCGCGCTGCCAGTGTTATTCGGGGACAATATCGGGACGACGATCACCGCGGTGCTTGCGTCTCTTGGAGCATCTGTTGCAGCGAGACGTGCTGCGGCTACTCATGTACTGTTCAATCTAATCGGGACAACCATTTTCATGATTTTGCTCAAGCCGTTTACAGCTTTGATCTTATGGCTCCAGGCTTCGATGGGACTTGATCCTAAAATGACGATTGCATTTGCTCACGGAATCTTTAATACGTCAAATACGATCATACAGCTACCTTTTGTCGGGCTATTGGCTTTGATTGTGACAAAATTGATTCCGGGCAAGGATTCAATGATGGAATACAAGTCGCATCTTGATCCGATTTTTATTGAGCAGTCTCCATCTATTGCTCTCGGACAAGCGAAGGAAGAAGTGCTGCAAATGGGGAACTTTGCGGTTCAGGGGCTGGAAGTCACAAAACAATTCTTAGTGACAAAACAGACAAAATACGCGGCAAATGCTTATCAGTTAGAGGATGCGGTCAACAATCTCGACCGGAAAATTACCGATTATTTGATTGAGCTTTCATCGAGCTCCCTCTCAGATCATGAATCTGAGGAGCATCATATGCTGATGGATACTGTCAGAGATATTGAAAGAATCGGCGATCATTTTGAAAATGTAATTGAATTGATTGAGTATCAGCAGGCACACCGTGTCGTTATTACCGAATCAGCCATGACGGATTTAACGGACATGATGGATTTAACAATTTCCACTGTGAAGGCATCAATGGAGGCTCTGCACCACAATGATGAACAAACTGCTGCTCATGTCATTGAAAAAGAAGATGAAATTGACAAGATGGAACGAAAGCTTCGCAAAAAGCATATTATCCGTCTAAATGAAGGACTGTGTACAGGGCAAGCGGGTATCGTATTTGTTGATATGATCAGTAACCTGGAGCGTATCGGCGATCATGCGGTAAATATTGCGCAGGCTGTACTTGAGGGAAAATGATGAGAAAAAGCTTTGAATCCTAGGATTCAAAGCTTTTTTTGTAGTCTTTTTTCACATGATGAAATACATCCGGATAGTTGGTAAACACGCCGGTAACTCCCCAGTTGAGCAGGCGGCGCATATCTGCTTCTGTATTGACTGTGTAAGGATGCAAAATCAGACCGTGGCTGCGAATCATGCGGACATTTTCTGCATTCAATGCTTTATAATCCGGACCCGCGCCGACAGCGTAGGTTTTGATTTCCTCCAGAGCAGCATCTGTCATGGAAGCCATTTGTTTTGCTTCCAACAATTGAACAGTCGGCAGGTTAGGCTGTAATTGATGAATTTTTAACAGGCTTTCTTTGCTGAACGATTGGATGATGACTTGCCCGCGCTTTGACTGCTTGCTTAACAGTTTATGCTTCTGTAAGGAAGCGATCAGTTTTTCCTCCATGCCTGGATAGGTGTCAGGCGATTTTGTTTCAATGTAATAGTTAGCATGTTTGCCAAAACGATTTAATACCTCTTCTAATGTAGGAACTTTAAGGCCGGCATACTGCGGCTTTGCTTTTGCCGGATAAGCTTCATTAAACCAAGAGCCGGCATCAAGTTTCTTAATCTCCGCGAGCGTATGATCCTTCACCCAGCCCGTTCCGTTTGTGGTGCGGTCCAGTTTTTCATCGTGCATGACAATGAGTTTCCCGTCTTTTGTCATCTGTAAATCCAGCTCAATATAATCGGCTTTCATTTTCTGAGCGGTTTCGTAGGACAGAATGGTGTGCTCAGGCACATATCCGGAAGCCCCTCTGTGCGCGACTGTCAGGATCCGGTCAGGAGACAGCAGGTTTCCTTTTGAGGCTGCCGAAACTGGTGTAACCATAAACGACAGCAAACCAAAAGATAGCAGAACCAAAGCTAGTAATCTATTGTTTCGCATCTTTTCTTCCTCCTTATGAACAAGCAGTAACAGCTTTTATGTTAGATAACGGATGTAAATGGCGTGTTGGGAAAATATTAATCTTTTATAATCTTTTCTTAAGCATGCTCCGCTCGTTTTCCCGTATTCCATGTCAAAGCCAAGAACACGATAGCCAGTATACAAGATGAGATCAGCATGATGAAGCCGCCGTTCCAATCAAATCTGTCAACGACAAGTCCCATAATGGCGTTTGCGAAAGCAGATCCGCCGATGTATCCGAAAAACCCGGTCAATCCAGCCGCCGTTCCGGCTGCTTTCTTCGGTGCGAGGTCAATGGCTTGCAGACCGATGAGCATCACAGGACCATAAATTAAAAAGCCGATGCTGATCAGAGCAATGTTGTCTACCAGCGGATGGCCGGCCGGATTCAGCCAGTACACCAATACGGCAATGAAAACACCCGCCATAAACAGAACGCCTGCCGGTGCACGGCGGCTCTTGAAGAAGCGGTCGCTGATCCAGCCGCACAGGATCGTTCCTGGTATGCCGGCGTATTCGTAAAGAAAATACGACCACCGGGAGTCTTCCGGAGAGAACCCTTTGGCTTCTGTTAAGTAAGTAGGCGCCCAGTCCACTACGCCGTATCGCACAAAGTAAACAAATACGTTTGCAAATGCGATGTACCAAAGAAACTTATTATTAAGTACATATTGAAAGAGGATTTCTTTTGTCGTTAATTCTTTTTCTTGATCTTTGAAAGCGTGTTTTGGATAGTCGTTCCGGTACTCTTCAATTGGCGGAAGTCCGCAAGATTGAGGGGTATCCCGCACCAAAAGGACAATTAAAAATGAAATCAGTATTGCAATAATGGCAGGGAAGAAAAACACGCTTTTCCAAGTGACAAACATAGCAATTCCAAGAGTGACAAGCGGAGCCAGAATTCCCCCGCCAATGTTGTGAGCGACATTCCAAATCGACATCTTCGTGCCGCGTTCACTTATAGAAAACCAATGGGCCATTGTTCTCCCGCATGGAGGCCAGCCCATCCCTTGGAACCATCCATTGATAAACATAAAAATAAACATGATGGTGACGCTTGAAGTTACCCAAGGCATAGAAACAAAAAGAATATTAACGATTGCAGATAAAAATAGGCCTGTCGCGAGAAAATACCTCGGGTTGCAGCGATCGGACACCATGCCCATAATAAATTTACTGAAGCCGTACGCAATGGATACCGCGGCCAGCACCAATCCAAGCTCGGTTTTTGAAAACCCCTGTTCCTGCAGATAAGGAATGGCAAAGGCAAAGTTTTTCCGCAGCAGGTAATAACCTGCGTAGCCGATAAAAATACCTATGAATACTTGCAGCCTTAGCCGTTTATAAGCCGCATCCGTCTTTGAATCATCCAGTCTCTCAATGTGAGGAGCCGGTTTAAATAGGTGAAACATCAAATCATCCCCTTTGCTGTTTGTGTTGGATGTGTGACGTGCCTCCTTTCTGACAAACAAAAAGAGCCAGAAAACACCCCTTGTCAAAAGGGGGGGATTCCTGGCTCTCCTCATCTCCATCCAAGCTATTAACTTATTATGATAGCGCTTTCTTAAACTATCATAGTCTGGAGTGAATGTAAACGGGTAATTTTAAATGGAGTGAAAAAAGTAAATATTATCCTTTTAATCATTGAGGTTATGTTTTTTTACAAGTAGCATAAAAATCTGGGAGGAGGCTGTTGCCAGGTGGATGAATTAGATATCGCATTCGGCATTTTACCGTTAGCGGTTATTGTGTTATCGGTCGCCGGGACTTATGTTTGTAAAAACGTGTATATGATGCCGTTGATTAGTCTGATTATTTCTCTCGTGCTTACGTTTACGATTTTTAATCAATCATTTTTGGGATGGGCCGTTGTCTATAGTTTGTTTTCGCTAATTTTATCGTATATTACATTGATGGTGGTGAGGAAGAGGAAGGCATCTGGAAAATAAAATCTCGCCTCGCTTTTTGATATATCGTTGACTATAGCAACTATATATGATTATAATTGCTTTAATCAACGATATAGAAAGTGGGGATGAGTTTGAAAATCAATGAATCAGCTGTGGGATTAAAATTCAGAAAGTTCAATCGATTTTACACGAATGTTCTTGGCTTCCTTAACGAACACATTTATGACAGCCCGTTTTCCTTAACGGAGACACGGATTCTATTTGAGATTTACAATACGCCGAATTGTACGGCGAAAGATCTTCAGGATAAGCTTGGGCTTGACCGGGGATATGTCAGCAGAATGCTAAAACAGTTTGAAAAAGAAGATTTGATTTATAAAGAGAAGAGCAAAGCTGATGCCCGCCACCATTATATATATGTGACGGAAACGGGGGAAACCATTTATAAAAAGCTTGAGAAGAAAGCAAATGAACAGGTTGAGCTGATGTTAAAGGAAATCGATGACGAAGAGCAGCACAAGCTTGCGACAGCTATGGAGGAGATTGAAGCCATATTGTCTCAGTCGCTCTCATCCAAGACATCGGGTATTTCAATCAGAGATTATTATCTATCGGATGACATTCACCTTCTCATCGAAAAGCAAAGGCAATTTTATGCAGAAGCTCATGGCTGGGATAATACATTTTTAGCTTATCTCCATGAGACATTTGACGCGGAAATTGAAAAGATATGGATCGCGGAAAGCGGCGGAAAATTTGCAGGCTGTGTCGGATTGGTCAAACAAGATAAAAAGACGGTGCAGCTGAGATGGTTCTTGGTTGATGCCGCTTTTCGGGGCAGAGGGCTGGGCACACAACTGCTTGAGCATCTCGTTACATATAGCAGAGAGATGAAGTTTGAACGGATTTATCTTTGGACAGTGAGCAGTATGGCTGAAGCCCGTCCGCTTTACGAGAAATTTGGATTCAGACTGAGTGAAGTGAAAGAAGAAACGCCATTATGGGGACAGCATCTGACAGAAGAGCGGTGGGATTTAGAGCTGTCATGAAAAGACTCCACTATGCTTGGATCATTGTTTTTATCACCTTTTTGATTTTACTGGCCGTACAAGGTGTGCGCCTGTCGTTTGGTGCGTTTGTCGAGCCTTGGGAGCGGGAGTTTTCGCTGGATAGGGGCACCATCTCGCTGATTTCAACGCTGAGCTTTGTCGTTTACGGGATATCCCAGCCTGTGATCGGGCGGCTTGTGGACAGATGGGGCGCGCGGGCGGTTTTATCATGGAGCACGTTACTGACCGGGATCAGCATTTTCTCGACATGTTTTATCACTTCACCGTGGCATCTCTTTCTGCTTTACGGGTTGGGGGTGTCACTCGGAGTTGGCGGAGCATCGAATGTAGCAACAAGTGTGCTGGTGGTGAATTGGTTTAGCAAAAAGCGCGGACTTGCCTTTGGAATCATGGAAGCGGGCTTTGGAGCGGGGCAAATGCTGCTGGTTCCCGGCTCGCTTATGCTGATCCATTGGTTTAGCTGGAAGCTGACGGTTGTGGCATTGGGGTTGCTGTTAATGGTCATTGTCCTTCCGGCAGCCCTTTTATTGCTGCGAAATCATCCTTCAGAGAAAAATGAAGAGCCGATCGGCGGGACTGCTGAGGAGGAGGTAGAAACAGGATTAAAAACCAAAGCAGGCTCAGTAACTGCGATGTTTCGTATGAGGCAGTTTTGGCTGTTGATCCTTCCGTTTTTAATCTGCGGCTTTACGACCGTCGGGCTGATGGATACCCATTTAATTCCCTTTTCTCATGATCACGGTTTTTCTACAACTGTTACGAGCGCCGCTGTCAGCCTGCTGGCCGGTTTTAATATCGCTGGTATCTTACTGTCCGGAATCGTAGCGGATCGGTGGAGCAGCCGGAAAATCCTGTGTTTTTTATATGCGGTGCGCGCGCTGTCGATTGTGATTCTGATTTACAGCCACGAACCCTACTTGCTTTTAGCTTTTGCGATTCTGTTTGGATTAGTGGACTTCGCCACGGTAGCGCCGACTCAAATGCTCGCGACCCAATACTTTCAAAACTACTCGATCGGCCTCATGATCGGCTGGCTGTCGCTTGCCCATCAAATTGGCTCTGCCCTCGGAGCATATGTGCCCGGCGTCATCTATACGGTAACGGGTGAGTATACACTGGCTTTTTATTTGTCGATTGGGATGCTTGTGCTGGCGAGTGTGATGAACGTGATGCTGAGGGAGCCCGCGGCGGTCACGCGTGATAGTGCGGCTGTGACGGAGAAGGTGTAAGTGAGAAAAGCATCTCTGGCTAGGATTATTCAGAGATGCTTTTTTTGTATTTTTGTTCTAATACGAAGTCGATCATACCGACAATGCGGGTGTTTACGGATTTTTGTTTGAAGTTTTGGGAGATTTGAATGGCTTTTGCGTTTTTAAAACAAGAGGCTAGCCAAATAAAACCGACAATAACAAAAAATAGTCTGGCAAATAAACTCCATTCATGTGGTAATTCATTCGTTGTAAAATATAAAAATAGAGTAACTAATGTGCCGTAGATTACTGTTTTTATACTATGTATAAGAGTCAGCTGGGGCTCGCTAAAGAATACTTTTAGCTGATTCAGCATGATAGAATCCTGTTTGTTTAGAAAAGCCAGGATTTCTTTATCATTTTCCTTGTACTGTGTAATTGTTCCGGCTGTTTTTACGGTTTCTTTAAATGTTTGTTGATTTAGTGTCATCCAGTATCCTCCTTAAAAGTAAAGCACTACATGAGAAATGATATAGACCCATGTAGTGCTGATATATTATTTATTTGCAGAAGGGAATAAAGCTAAAAACGCACTTATAAAAGCTACGGCTCCTCCTACTGCTAAGGTTTCAGGTATAGCTGTTATCAAGACAGCAACTCCTAATACAGCAGCTGCTCCAAATGTTATAGAAAGAGTAGATTCCCAGTCTGTCGGGTATACTTCCTCAGTATCTGATAAAGTAAAATACTTCTATTTTATTTTAATCGTAATCGTAGTCGTAAGTCCAGTTGTAGTACTGTCACCTACTGGAATATCAGGCGTATAGATTTTAACTACAATATTTAACGATTGAGCAGTTAGATTTACATAAACCTCCAAATAACCATTACGTACTGACTAGAGATGTTTGTGTTTGCACCGTTAAGCATCCATATTACATCCGTTCTCCATCAGCTTCGCTTTCGGTTTCAGCTCTGAAATGTAAAGTCCTAACAGTGTAAGCGCCCCTCCCAGAAGAGCAATCCATGTCATTTTTTCCTGCAGAATCAAGATGGAAGAGATGATTGTGATAACCGGCACCATGTAAATATAAGCGCTGGATTTCACGGCGCCGAGCACGCCGACCGAGTAATTCCATGTGGCAAAGCATAAGGCGGAAGCGCCGATGCCGAGGTAAAGCATGTTGAGTACATTTGAAGCGGTTGTAAAGCGGCTCGGGTCAAGATGGAAGTCAAACAAGAATAAAGCGGGAATCATAAACAGCAAACCGTACAAAAAT
Organism: Bacillus sp. LBG-1-113; assembly: GCF_020708615.1. Classification (NCBI taxonomy): domain Bacteria; kingdom Bacillati; phylum Bacillota; class Bacilli; order Caryophanales; family Bacillaceae; genus Bacillus; species Bacillus sp. LBG-1-113. The sequence goes on from NZ_JAJFDG010000007.1 coordinate 59,245, forward strand.
ACTCTTTGTGTCAGCTCGATGATGTGATAACGGTGAGCGCTTAATTTCTTCATAAATATCGAATAAAATCCAAACACGAGAGCGGCTGCGGCGGCTAAGATGTCTCCGAGCGGCTTCAGGTGAAGCACGACATTACCGTTGAAAGTAATCAATAAAAGCCCAATCAGCGCTGCAGCGAATCCGATGAAAAAAGTCAGCTGCAGTTTTTCCCCTTCAAGCAGAAAATGAGCCAGAACCGCAGTGATCATCGGAATAATGGACACAATCATGCCAACATTGGATGCGTATGTATACGTGAGCGCTATATTTTCTAATAGAAAGTATAAGGACACGCCAAATAAACCTGCTCCGGCGAACAACAGCTCCTGCCGCCAGCTTTTGAACGGAATCATTTTAGGACGTACAAGGATCAGAGCAATAAAGCCGATCAAAAACCGATAAAATAATATTTCCATCGGAGTAAAGTCAGCCAGCAGAACTTTTGTCGAAACAAAGGTCGTACCCCAAATCAAAATGGTCACAATTGCCGCTGTATGGCCGGCAGTTTCTCGTTGAATGATCATTTTTGAAACTCCCTTTCGAAAATCTTCATGTATTGCTTCGGCGTCAGCCCCACCTGACGTTTGAAAAACTTCGTCATATGGCTCTGATCGCTGAATCCTGTCTGAAATGCAGCATCAATCGGTCTAACCCCTTGTTCAAGGAGTTTTTTTGCTTGATTAATACGGATTGTCTCCAGGTAGCTATTAGGCGTAATTCCTTTTTGTTTTGTAAATGAACGCAATAAATGATATTTGCTCCAGCCTGTTAGTTCACTCAAATCATTCAGCGTGACGTTCTCGGCATAATGTTCTTCTAGAAATCCGCAAACCATTTTGACTTCGTCGGATGGTTCAGGAATGCTGTTGAGGAACGTAACGTCTGAATAACGGCGGATCAGCTCTTCCAGTAAATGAAGAAACAGCTCCTCCTTGCGCAAAGCCTGCTTTTCCTTGGAAATCAGAATGTGCAATTCCTGCAGACTGGATGTCAGCTCATGGCGGAATAACACATGATGGGAGAAATAAGGGAGATGCCCGGCGCCAGTAATCTCTTCCACCGCCCTCTCCATGACATCCGGCATCACATTGATACACCGATAATCGAGCGTGCGCCCGTCAATCTGCTCACAGCTGTGCGTGTCACGGGGGTTAAAGAGAAGAAGATCACCTGGATTGATGATATATTCTTGATTTTGACAGGCCAGGTACCGCTGCCCTTTTTCAATAAAACCAATCACATAATAATCGTGAAAGTGATTCGGGAATTTTTGCATAATCCCCTTGAAGCGGTAGGCTTCTATATTAAGGTGCGGGTCAAGGTGCAGTGTTCGGGTTTCGTTTTGCATGGGATGCCTCCTGTCGGTGTGGTGGTCTTGGGTTAAGTGTAGCATGATTTTTGGGGATTTCTTGTACGATGTTGCTGTAGGAAAAGGAGTAAGCAGACCGTTACTGGTCTGCTTTAACAATATATAGAGTATTGTATTTTTCTTATCCTATTCCAACTAATGGCATTATCTATTTTAAGATTTTTAGAGATTTCATACTCCTCAATAATAGCTTTATTTTCACAATACTCGTAGAAATTTTTTTATTAACTTATCGATATCTTGTTTACGAATACTTTTTTCTAACCATTCTTCAGGGATTCCACATCTTATAATAAATCCCTGCTATTGAACCTGTTATTAATGCTACGGTATCAGTATCTTTTCCTAAGTTTGCTGCTAGTTGGCGGGTGGTTTGCGGGGAAAGCGAATTGACATCATTTGAAGGAGAGTGAGATGATTGATGAAAAAACGGAGGAGAGATGAGAGGTGCAGCCAGAAGATATTGTCCGAAGCGGTCCGAATCAATACATATGCAAACAAGGAATGGTAAAAGAGCTGCCGGTACTTGTGGAGGAATGGAAGCATCCTGTTGTTGTAACGGGCATTAAGTCGTATGAGGCATTTCAAACGTATGCTGCGATTCCGCCGGAGTGGAGAGTAATTCATCATAAAGGGTACAGCTCGCCTGAAGCAATAAGGGAGATTGCGGAACAAGCGGCATCTGCTGATCTCATTATTGGGATTGGCGGCGGAACAGTGTTAGACACCGCAAAAGCTGTCGCAGATCGTTTGGATATTGAAGTCATAACTGTTCCGACAATCCCGGGAACTTGCGCGGCAAGCACGCCGCTGAGTGTGATCTATGATCAAGAAGGCAACTTTATCCGAGTCGATTATCATAAACGTTCCAGCTATTTGACACTCGTTGATCCGTTATTGCTGCTTTCTTCTCCGATTGAGTATGTTAAAAGCGGAATTGGCGACACGCTTGCGAAGTGGTATGAAGCGGAAGCGATTATCAGAAATACGAAGGAGCCTGTTTCATTAATGGTCCAAGCGGGGCTTAGGCAGTCTGTCTATATTCGTGATCTTTTGCTGCAAGAAAGCCTTAAGGCTGTTGAAAGCCTTGAGAAAGGGGAAGCCTCGGCTTCTTTCACAGCTGTAGCAGAAACCATTATTACTTTGGCGGGGACTGTAGGCGGTTATGCCGGACGCTTCGGCAGGATGGCGGGTGCCCATGCGGTTCACAACGGTCTGAGTTTTATACCGGAAACCCATCATGTACTGCACGGACAAAAGGTGGCGTACGGCATACTGATTCAGCTTGCGCTTGAGAAGAGAAATGAGGAAATTGAAGAACTGATTCCGTTTTATCAGCAGCTTGGCTTCCCGGTGAAACTGAGTGATTTAGGCATCTATAAGAATCAAGAGCATGCGAAGAAAGTTGTTGCGGCTCACGCGTGCAAGCCGGAAGAATCGTTATGTTTAATGGGTTCTTATCGTGAAGCGGATGTTGTGGCGGCAATCAATGTATTGGAATCATAAGCTAAAATAAGGGTTTTCTTATTTTAGCTTTTTTATTGCGAAATTTATTTTTTGAATATTTCAGTTATAATGGTTTTTGAACAGATAGGAGGGGCAAAGATGTATCAATCAAAGAAGGTTTTATTGTTAGGCTCAGGTGAACTGGGGAAAGAGGTTGTGATTGAAGCCCAGCGTCTTGGGGTAGAGACGGTGGCGGTAGACAGCTACGAGCATGCTCCGGCGATGCAGGTGGCGCATAAAAGCTATGTCACTGACATGCTGGATCGTGAGCAGATCAGACACATTATTGAGAAAGAAAAACCTGATTTGATTGTGCCTGAGGTTGAGGCGATCGCCACGGATGAATTGCTGAAGCTTGAAGAGGAAGGGTTTCACGTGATCCCAAATGCGCGTGCTGCGAAGCTGACGATGGACCGGGAAGGCATCAGGCGGCTTGCGGCTGAAACGCTCGGGCTTGCGACGGCAGGCTATGAATTTGCGAATACATATGAAGAATTTGGACAGGCTGCAGCTCATATCGGCTTCCCTTGTGTCGTCAAACCGTTGATGAGTTCTTCGGGAAAAGGCCAAAGCGTCTGCCGCTCTGAAGCGGATTTGGAGAGCTGCTGGGAGACGGCGATGGAAGGCGGACGCGTGAAGAACGGACGCGTGATCGTCGAGGAGTTTATCCCGTTTGAATCAGAAATTACACTCTTAACTGTGCGTGCAGTGAACGGAACGGTATTTTGTGCGCCGATTGGCCATGTGCAAAAGGATGGAGACTATATCGAATCGTGGCAGCCGCATCATATGACAGAGCAGCAAATTGAAGAGGCGAAGCATATTGCGAAAGCCATTACGGATGAGCTTGGCGGGTACGGTCTGTTTGGCGTTGAGCTTTTCCTTGCGAAAGACAAGGTGTATTTCAGTGAGGTGTCTCCTCGACCGCATGATACAGGTCTTGTGACGCTGGTGACGCAAAATTTGTCAGAATTCGCGCTGCATGTACGGGCGATTCTCGGCTTTCCGATTACAGAAATCACACAGCTTTCTCCAGGCGCCAGCCGGCCCCTCAAAGCACCGGAAGAGTCAGCGGACTACACTGTTGAAGGTTTGGAAAACGCGCTGGCAGTGCCAAAGACACAAGTGCGCGTGTTTGGAAAGCCGATAACGAAGGTCGGACGCCGTATGGCGGTTGCGCTTTCTGCGGCTGACACCGTTGAAAAAGCGCGAGAAAACGCGAAGAAAGCGCTGGATCAACTATCGATTCAATAGAAATGAAATGGGCGGGCCTTGTCTTGATACATGCCCCGCTTTTTTTATCATCACATCCAAAAATTTTATCATAAGAATCGGATTCCTGATTATAATGTAAAAGTCTTCCAACGAAAGGCTGGTTGACATAAAAGGAGGGGGATGACTAAAATGAGAGTAGTCTCAAGATTCAGAAAAAAATGTTTTGCAGGTTTTACGATTTTGTGTTTGGCAACGGCAGCGGCGGTATCTTTCGGAACGCCGGCAGAAGCGGCGGAGAACCCGCAAACCTCTGTCTCCAATACGGGAAAGGAAGCTGAAGTCAGTAATAACCAGACGTCGAAAGCGGAATTGGTTTCTGATCCTTATGAAGGAACCGGAAAAACAAGCAAAACATTACACGAACTCATAGAATCAGAAAAAAACATTAAATCCTTAAAGCCTTCAAGTGTAATCGGATCTGATGAACGCGTCAGAATCTCAGGCACTACGTCATTTCCTTACAGAGCAACGGTTCAGCTATCTATCAAATATCCCAATACCTCAAGCACTTATGGGTGCACAGGCTTTTTAGTAAACCCGAATACTGTGGTAACAGCCGGACATTGTGTGTACAGCAAGGATCACGGGTGGGCTTCTTCGATAACTGCTGCGCCGGGCCGCAATGGTTCATCGTATCCATACGGCACTTATTCCGGCACGATGTTTTACTCCGTTAAAGGATGGACGGAAAGCAAAGATACCAATTATGATTACGGTGCAATAAAACTAAATGGTTCTCCTGGCAACACGGTTGGCTGGTATGGGTATAGAACAACAAACAGCAGCAGCCCCGTCGGCCTCTCTACATCAGTTACAGGATATCCGTGTGACAAGACTTTCGGCACCATGTGGTCTGATACAAAGCCGATTCGCTCTGCGGAAACGTATAAGCTGACCTATACAACTGATACGTACGGCTGCCAAAGCGGCTCGCCTGTTTACCGCAATTATAGTGATACGGGGCAGACGGCCATTGCAATTCATACCAACGGAGGATCGTCATATAACTTGGGAACAAGGGTGACGAATGATGTATTCAATAATATTCAATATTGGGCAAATCAATAAATACGGCAAACTGGCCGTTTTCATTTCTATTTTATTTTTATGCGGATGCAGCTCTCAGGCGCATTCAGATTCTGCTTTGAAAGAAACAACGATCCCTGTGACCCTTCATGTGGAAGACGATGCCGGGTTACCGATGGAAGGCGTTCAAGTGACAATTGTCAAAGCGCCGGCATCAGATCAGGAGCCGAATACAGAGATCGGTGAGATTCTCGGTTTAACAGACAAAAACGGAGACATCACATGGGATACCGGCAAAAAGGGTGACTATTCCATCGCTTTGACGAAAAATGAAACGTCTGTGACGCATCAAGTGTCATTAACAAAGGACAAAAAAGATAAAGTTATTCCATTAGTCTTTAAAGAGTAGACGGTTTTCCTTCAAGTTTAGGAAGAGCGTCTTTTTTTATTAATCTTCGTATACGATCAAACTATATACTGGAAAATTGTTATATGAGATAATAAGAATGGGTATTTTTTCTTACAAGAAAGGGCAGTCTCCTTTCTCTATTTATAAATGAAAGTCGGAGGAAAAAGAAAAAGATGAAACAGGATTCAATGCAGCTTGCCGCGGCTGAAGGCGGTACATGCTTTTACCAGGCTTATGATGAAAGCCTTTCTTTGTGGCCGATTGATTCGGAAGCTTTCTATGTTTCTACTCGTTTCGGAAAAACACATATCATGGCAAGTGGGCCAAAGGACGCACCTTCGCTTGTACTGCTTCACGGAGGGCTCTTCAGCTCTGTCATGTGGTATCCGAATATCGCCGAGTGGAGCGGTCAATATCGTACATATGCAGTCGATATAATAGGAGACAAAAATAAAAGTATACCATCAGCCTCTCTGAATACGAGAGCTGATTGCGTTCATTGGCTGAAAGATGTTTTTGATTCACTTGGACTTAAGACAGCACATCTGGCCGGATTTTCCCTTGGCGGGCTTCATACAGTAAATTTTCTGCTTGATATGCCTGAAAGAGTGGAGAGGGCAGTGGTCATCAGTCCTGCTGAAGCGTTTATATCATTTCATCCGGATGTCTATAAATATGCCGCGGGCCTTAGTGAGCCGAACGGGGCTGATGCTTACATCAAGTGGCTGACGGCCGGCCGCTATCAGCTTCATCCCAAGCTGCAAAAGCAGATCAAGGCTGGAGTCAAGTGGCAGGATGAGAAAAGAAGCCTGACACCGAAAGAAAATGGCTTTCCCTACGTGTTCACAGACGCGGAGTTAAAGTCAATCACGGTTCCGATACTGCTGATGTTCGGCGAGCATGAAGTGATGTACCATCAGCAAATGGCTTTAGAAAGAGCTTCTGTATTAGTCGCGGGGATTCAGACGGAAATGGTCAAGAACGCGGGACACCTGTTACCTCTGGAGCAGCCGGACTATGTCAATAAACGTGTAATGTCATTTTTAGGCGAAAATGAAATGAGTACATAAATTGAAAAGACTGGCATTCATTGTTCAAAAGGTAACAAATGTTGTATAATAATAGAATTTGAGTGCTGCTTTTTTTCTGGCAGTCTATGTTATCATGTTTAATAGAGAGATTTTTCCTGTAACGCTGATTCGATATATAACGTCGTGTTGATATAAGGTTTTTTTCAATTGGAGGTTTGGTTACACTGTGAATTATATACCCAGTATGATTACGATAGGAAACTTTATTTGCGGGCTTTTGGCGGTTCATTCTTTAATATTTCACAACATCCATTCAGCAGTGATTTTCATTTTTACCGGCATGTTTCTCGATTTCTTCGATGGAATGGCTGCTCGTAAGCTGAATGCTGTATCTGATATGGGGAAAGAACTGGATTCATTTGCGGATCTGGTTACATTTGGTGTGGCGCCATCCATGCTTGCCTACAGTGTCGCTTTATATGCTCTGCCCTTTATCGGGATACTATGCGCGCTGGCTTACAGTATTTGCGGAATGCTTCGGCTCTCTAAATTTAATGTTGAACAAAGCAAGCTTCCGACGTTTATCGGAATGCCGATTCCATTTGCGGCAATGTGTCTCGTCATTTTATGCTTTGTGAATAACCCGATCCTGCTGGCGCTCGGCACATGCGGACTGTCTTATCTCATGGTGAGCAAAGTGAAATTTCCTCATTTTAAAAAACACGCAGCAGAAGCAGAAAATCTGGAGTCCGAAAGATGGAATTAGTGCAGCAGCTGATAGCGGATTATGGTTATCTCGCTATTTTTTTGATGCTTGTTCTTGGGATTATAGGATTGCCGATACCCGACGAAGTCATGATGACAATCGTCGGTTATTTTACGCACATTGATGTGCTGAATTATGAGCTTGCCATTTTTATCAGCTTTGTCGGAGCCCTGTTAGGCATGATGATCAGCTACTTAATCGGCAGAAAGGCCGGGCGTCCGTTTATCGATAAGTATGGCAAATGGGTCGGTTTGAAGGAAAAAAGAATGCTGAAAGTAGAAAAATGGATGAAAAAATACGGACCGTATTCTCTTATATTAGGTTATTTTATTCCAGGCGTCCGGCATGTGACGTGTTACTTTTCGGGAATCGGCAAAATGGAGCTGAAAACGTATATTGCATATGCAGCGATCGGCGCCTTTTTGTGGTGCTTTGTTTTTATTACAATCGGAAGGGTGATAGGGATTATTCATGTTTAATACGGCTGTAAAGATTCTGTACCGATCATTGATAGAACTGACGAACCATCGATTATCATCCTGCCTGATCAAAGGATTTTGTGAATCGAAAATCAGTAAGCCGGTCATTCCGCTCTTCTCTAAACACTTTCAGATTAACTGGAATGATGTAGACGGAACGGCCGCTGAGTACGGTTCGCTTTCCGAATTGTTTATTCGGAATATTAATTTGGAGCGGCGCCCTGTTTCAAATGAGGCGCATGCTGTGGTCAGCCCCGTTGACGGTGTGGTTCAGACGATAGGAACAATCAATCATAATCAAACCTTTACGGTAAAGGGAAAAGACTATTCATTCGCTGAATTGACCGGCTGTAAAAGTGCTGATCATCAATACAACGGTGGATATTTCGTTGTGCTGTATTTAAGCCCGCGGCATTACCACCGCTTTCATTCGCCGATCAGCTGCACATATCAAAAGCTGGCAGAACTCGGAAACCGTTCATACCCGGTGAATCAGTTTGGGTTAAAATACGGAAAAGATGTACTGTCGAAAAATTACCGAGTTGTTTATGGGTTGAATAGCGGCCATCGAAACGTGCTGATGATTCCTGTCGGCGCGATGAATATTAACTCAATCGTGCAGACCAGCACAAGTGATCAATTGAAGATCGGCGAGGAGCTGGGGTACTTTTCATTTGGTTCAACCGTCATTTTGATCTTTGAAAAAGACGCGTTCCAGCCTTCCGCTGATTTAACAGAAGGCCAAGAAGTCCAAGTCGGGCAATTGATAGGTTATGGAGAGTAAAGAAGAGGAGCTCGCAAATGAAAGCGGCGCCTCTTTTTTTGAAGAAAGGTGAGAGTGATGGAAAAACAAATCGTCAGCTGGATCACACATTATCAGCAAACCGGAGATGGAGCGGCTCTTCACAAGGTGCAGGAAGCGTGCTGGCCGATTGTTGAAATAGTTTTGCAAGAGGCGGCAAGTAATGCAGAGCAAGTGAACGATTTGCGCCACAAAGGATTGGAGCGGTTTCCATTCATCATCAGCAAATACCAAACGGATGTGCAGCTTCCAATTGAGACGTTTTTGAGAAATACATACCGATTTTATTTTCATCAGGCGATGAAAGACTCTTAAAAAACGGCTTCTTTTATAACTGAAAAGGAAACTTTTTCTATATCTATCTCGTAACTACTAGAGAACCTAACAGAAAAGGGGAGATAGATTTGAAACGTAAGTTAATAAAAATAACCATGCCGCTGCTGATCGTCTGTCTGGCGTTTTCTTCTTTTGCGGCGCCCGCCCGTGCTGCTTCTGAAGAAAAACATTGGGATCGCTGGATTGAACGGAATGCCCATCCACTGGATTCTTCCGATGCTTCAAACAAAGATCTGCGATTTCTGAAGAAAGTGCTGAAAGGAAAACGAATCGTTCAGTTAGGAGAAACCACACATGGCTCAGGTGAGATGAACGCAACAAAGGTTCGCATGATCAAATACCTCCACGAAGAACTGGGATATGATGTACTGGCCTTTGAGTCTGGCTTTCCCGAAGCAAATGCATCCTACCTTCACATGGATCAATTAACCCCGAAGAGCATAATGAAAAATTCCATTTACCCCGTATGGCACACAGAAGATGTGATTGAACTGTTTGATTATATGAAAGAGCAAAAAGAGAAAGGCGATCCGCTTATTCTCACTGGATTTGATATTCAAAGCCTCAAGAATTCATTCAACAGTGCTGCGAATCAATGGGTAAAGGCGGTGGACCCTGAAAAAGCCGAGCTGCTTTCCCAATCAGAACATGATTTTTTCAGCTTAGTGTCAAACAGCAAAACGCTGGAAGAATTTACGCAAAAGAAGGAAGCGCTTGTGAAAAACTACCGGGAGCTGATCAAGTTCGCTGAAACACATGCTTCAACGCTAAAAGCGCACCTTCCGAAAGAGCCGAAAGCTTATGAGATCTTTGTGCATTCCCTTCAGCTGAGAATTGACGTAATGGAAACATACATGCTGGAAGAAATGAAAGAAAAGCTATTGGAGTATCCGGAGAATGTGGAGGATTTTTCATTCTTTATGAGAGACCGCATGATGGCTGAACAATTTCAGTGGGTTGCGGAAACGCTTTATCCAAAAGAGAAGATCATTGTCTGGGGTCACAATTACCATCTTCGCAAACAGAATACCAAAATGATAAAGGACTGGGTACAGCTAAACGGACCTAACATGGGTGATTATTTGCCTGAGCGGCTGAAAAAACAGACCTATACCATTGGAATCTATGCGTACTCTGGAGCCAGTCTGGATAGCTCCGATAATAAGACCGTTAATCCAGTAACAAGTCCGCCGCCGGCTGGAAGTCTCGAAGACTTGCTGAAAGCTGCGAACCATCCATCGGTCTTTGTTGATTTTCTTCATACCAAAAAAAGCAAAGGAACTTCATGGATGTATACGCCGCGTACAGCGCTGTATTGGGGTTTCATGGAGGAGCAAATGATATTGAAGGAACAATATGACGGTGTGATTTGGCTGGAGCATATAACGCCTTCTGTTATTATAAAGTGAGGAAAGAAGATCCCCTGTGTAAACACACAGGGGATTTTTACATATCGCAAACATAATCAAAACTTTTAAGGCGGGATCTTTTATTCTGAAACAGAAAGGAGATTAAATTGTCCCATGTATTATGAAAAAGCTGTTCAGCAAACCATTGATTGGCTTGAATCACATTTGCATGAGCCGATATCTGGCAAGGATATTGTAAACGTTTCAGGCTTTTCTAAAATTCATTTTCATCGGATTTTTCAAAAAGAAGTTGGCATGTCGGTTGTTTCTTATATTCGTTTAAGACGTCTTGCGAATGCAGCAGCTGCTTTGCTTTATACAGATGTTCGCATTATCGACATTGCCTTGCATTATCAGTTTGAATCTCAAGAGGCGTTTACCCGGGCCTTTAAAAAAATGTATCACATGCCGCCGGGAGCATACCGAACATTTATGAAACGTTTTACTGCAAAAAAGGAGGAATCTTGGATGGAGAAAAAAATGAGGGGTTGGGTATTAAGCGGCAGTCATCCATTTCAATTTGAAATGGGGGTTGATCGGGAAAATGTGCATCAGGGCAAGGCGTCGGGGTATTTAAAGTCAACAATGGTTCAGGAGGTCGGGGAATTTGCGACAATGATGCAGCAATTTAAGGCGGACCGTTATCTCGGGAAATGATTGCGTTTATCGTGTTTTATCAAAACAAAAGGCGTAAAGCATTTCGCGTCGCTTTGGATGCGGGTGGACAGTGCGGCTGAAGATGTTCTTCAATTTGATAATATGAGCAACAGACCAATAACAGGAACAACCAATTGGAATCATTACACTATTGTATTAGATGTTCCTGAAAATAGTGCTGTCATTTCATTCGGCGTTCAGCTATCGGGACCAGGCCACGTGTGGATGGATCATGTTGTTTTTGAAGAGGTAGACGAGAGCGTTCCTTCAACAAATCTTGAAATGCCGGGAGAGCTTTTAAATGAGCCTGTTAATTTATCGTTTGAGGAAGAATTATAAGTGTAGTTATCTGAAAAATACATGATATTTTTATTAGTAAATGAATGGAAAATACTATAGTTTTTCCGCGAACCCACTCGCTGCCTGGGTTTGTAAGAGTTTGGATATTTTTATCAGTCTGGGCGGATGTGTTCATCTTTGAGATGTTTTCCTGTATGATATAGTAAGAGTGTGCATAACAACTAACTATATCATTGAACAGGGTGTTTATATCATGGAAAAACAATACAGAGTATTACTTTACTATAAATATGTTCCGATTGAAGAGCCGGAGGTGTTTAGAGAGCAGCATCTGGCTTTTTGTAAGGAGCTTGGTTTGTTAGGCCGTATTCTTGTATCAGCTGAAGGGATTAACGGTACGGTATCAGGTACGTTTGAGCAGACTGAACAATATATGCAAGCGATGAAAGCTGATCCACGATTTGCGGATATGGTGTTCAAGATTGATGAAGAAGAAAATCATGCGTTCAAGAAAATGTTCGTCCGTCATAAAAAAGAGCTTGTGACGCTTCGCCTTGAGGATGATGTGGACCCGAATGAAACAACAGGAAAGCACTTGAAGCCTAAAGAATTCTTTGAAAAGATGCAGGATCCTGATACAGTCGTCCTCGATGCGCGTAATGATTATGAGTATGATCTCGGCCATTTTAGAGGAGCTGTCCGTCCTGATATCGAGGCGTTCCGTGAATTGCCAGAGTGGATCGAAGAAAATAAAGAGATGCTGGAAGGCAAAAAGATTTTGACATACTGCACGGGAGGCGTGCGCTGTGAAAAATTCTCAGGCTGGCTGATGAAGCAAGGCTTTGAAGATGTATCACAGCTTGACGGCGGAATCGTCACATACGGAAAAGATCCTGAGGTGCAAGGAAAGCTTTGGGACGGCCAATGCTACGTATTCGATGAAAGAATCAGCGTGCCGGTCAACCGTGTCGAGCATGTCATTGTCGGGAAAGACTACTTTACGGGTGAACCGTGTGAACGGTATGTCAACTGTGCAAATCCATCATGCAATAAGAAAATCATATGTACACCGGAAAATGAGTACAAATATATGCGCAGCTGCAGCCACGAATGCCGCACGAACCCAAGAAACTTATATGCACAAGAACACAATATGACGGCGGAAGAAGTTAGCGCCAGACTTGCAGCGATTGAAAAAGAAGAGCACGCTGCTGCTGAATAATATGGAAAGAACACCTCTCATGCAGAGGTGTTCTTTTTTTACATGCTTTCTGTTTGTCCGTTTGCGGCGGCCCATTCTTTTTGGCGGAAGGCCTTTTCCCATTTAGAAACCACGATGCAGGCGACCGCGTGTCCCGGCACATTCACACCTGTTCGGGCCATATCCATGATGCGGTCCACGCCCGCAATAATGGCGACGCCTTCAGCAGGCAGCCCCACAGCGTTTGCAGTCGCCAAAAGAACGACAAGGGAGCCCGACGGAACAGCGGCGATGCCTTTGCTGGTCATGACAAGCACAAGCATCATGAGAAGCTGCTGTGACAGCGTCATGTCTACATTGAAGGCCTGTGCCAAGAAAATACAGGAAACCGATAAGTATAGGCTTGATCCGTCACAATTCAGCGATAAGCCGGAGGGAACGACAAATGATACCACCCGTTTCGGACAGCCGTATTTCTCCATTCGATCCATAAGCTGAGGAAGAATGGTTTCGGTGCTGGTTGTGGAAAACGCAATCAGAAACAGATCCCATATCATTTTCAGCACTTCAAAATACTTAAAGTGAAAAATGAGACCAACAAGCGGAAAGAGGACAAAGAGGATCAGAAACAGACCAAGAAAAACAGTACCGACTAATTTAAACATGGGGAGGAGGAGTTCGATGCCATATTGGCCTACAGAGGCGGCCATCAAGGCAAGCACACCGATAGGAGCGGTCACCATGACGATTTGCGTCAGTTTAAACATAATCTGAGCGACTGATTCAAAAAAATTCATCACTGGTTCAGAGGCTTTGCCGATACCAGCAGCGGCAACACCAAATAAAATCGCAAAGAAAATGACAGCGAGTAAATCATTTCTGGCCATGACATCAATAATGTTTGTCGGGATAATATCGAGGATCATTTGTTTGATATCCACGACTTTCTCTGTATAGCCGGAAAGCTCATGAATATCTTTTTTCGCTAAGTGAGAAAGGTCCAGCCCGACGCCTGGCTTTAAGACATTTGCCAATAAAAGTCCCAGGCCCAGCACCAAAGTGGTGATCACTTCAAACCAGATTATGGTCTTTACGCCGAGGCTGCCCATCTTTTTCATACTTCCGCTTCCAGCAGCTCCAATGACAATGGTAGAAAATACAATCGGCACGACAATCATTTTAATCAGGCGGATAAACCCGTCACCGACAGGCCTGAGCGCCATTCCGAAATCAGGAAAAAAGTGGCCGATCATAGCGCCGATAGCCAATGCGATTAAAATTTGAAACGCGATAAATTTTTTCAAATGAATCCCCCTTTAGAATGATATGATGAGGCTTATTCATACCATTCGTGAATCAAATGCAAACCCCTTTTTTAAAAATTTATTTTGACAGCGCTTTCATTATGTTGGCTAAAAAGTCCCCCGCATCAGGGGGACTTTTTTACTTCATGTTCATACGGTTCATCTCTTCCTCAGATACATTTGTGAAAATAATAGGCGTTATGGCGGAAGCGGCATGCTGCTTAATGTCATTCAAATCAAAGGTTAGAAGCAGTTCGCCTTGTTTGACGGTTTGGCCGCTCGTGACATGAGCTTCAAAGCCTTTACCGTTCAGCTTCACCGTATCAATGCCGACATGAATCAATATTTCCGTGCCGCCAGCGCTTGTAAAGCCAATGGCGTGCTTTGTCGGAAATATGGATACAATCTCGCCGTCAGCGGGGGCAACGACTTTTCCTTCTGTAGGATCAATCGCAAAACCCTCACCCATCATTTTTTCTGAAAACACTGGGTCAGGCACGTCGGATAGGGAGAGTATTTCACCTTGTACCGGATAGATAAAAGACTCTTCGGCAGGAGGCTCCTGCTGGGTCGGGGCTTCAGCATCAAGCGTCGCGGCGGTAGACGGGATGCCTCCAGCCATAATTGTTTTGATATCGTCTTTTAAAGCATCTGACTTTGTGCCGAAAATCGCTTGGAAGTTGTTGTTCACTTCTAGCACACCTACCGCCCCAAGCTGTTTTAGTTCGTCCTTGTTCACTTGGCTTGGCTGATGAACGGTGACACGCAGCCTTGTAATACATGCGTCGAGGTTGGCGATATTTTGCTGGCCGCCCAGCGCCTGCAATACGTGGAAGGCGAGCTGGTCTTTTGAAACAGGAGATTTGCTTTCACTTTGATCACCTTCATCTGCTTCACGGCCGGGTGTTTTCAGATTCCATTTCAAAATCGCATAACGGAACAAATAGTAATAAATGAAGGCGAAGACGACCCCGACAGGAATGACGACCCAGCCATTTGTCGAAAGCCCGTAATTCAGCACATAGTCAATTCCTCCGCCCGAGAAGGTGTAGCCGTGACGGACATGGAGTAGATCACACACGACAAAGATGACACCGGCAAGAATAGAGTTTATTAAATAAAGCACAGGCGCGACGAACAAGAAAGCAAATTCAACTGGCTCGGTAATTCCAGTGAGCATAGACGTAAGCGCTGCTGAAATCATGACGCCGGAAATCATTTTCTTTTTTTCGGGCCGCGCGGTATGGATGATGGCAAGCGCGATTGCCGGCAGACAGAAAATCATGTAAGGGAAATCCCCCATCATAAAACGTCCCGCAGTCGGGTCTCCTGCGAAGAACCTTGTCAGGTCGCCGGTTACGGTATTGCCTGTTGATGGATCTGTGTATTCCCCCATCATAAAATAGAAAGGTGTATAAAAAATATGATGCAGTCCAAAAGGAATCAGTAAGCGATAGATTGTTGCATAAAAGAACAGGCCGACCGTTGAATCGGCAATTAAGCTGCTGGCGGCGTTTATTCCGTTCTGAATTAGCGGCCAAACAAATGAGAAAATAACGCCGATGACCAATGAGCTGACCGAAGTAATAATCGGGACAAATCGTTTTCCTGAGAAAAATCCAAGGACGGGATGCAGCTCTATTGATGAAAAACGCTTGTACAAAAATGCGGCAAGCAGCCCGATGATAATGCCGCCGAATACACCCATATCAATCAGATGCTCGGCCCCTTCATAAGGAGGCTGAAGGCCGAGTAATTTTCCCATGTTATCCAGGGTGACGGTTAAAATCAAGTATCCGATGACAGCGGCAAGTCCGGCCACTCCTTCGCCGCCAGCTAAACCAATCGCGACACCCACGGCGAAAATCAGCGGCAGGTTATCGAATACAACGCCGCCCGCATCCTTTATAATAGGAATGTTCAGTAAATCCTTGTCACCGAAACGGAGCAGCAGACCGGCTGCCGGGAGGACGGCAACCGGAGTCATCAAAGCGCGGCCAAGCTGTTGCAGAATTTGAAATGCCTTTTTAAACATAACAGTCTCCTTCTATTTGTTTGATAAGTATGATAAGTTCTTCAGTTTTTGAGCTGCTTTTGGATCGGCGATAACGGTAACGTGATTGTGTTGTTGAAGAATCGAGGCTGGTACCTCCGGTGTCACAGGGCCTTCAGCCATTTTTTGGATCGCGTCCGCTTTTTCCTCGCCATTTGCTAATAACACAATGTGTTTGCTGAATTCCATGATCGTTTTGATGCCCATTGAAACGGCAAGTCTCGGCACAAGGACAGGATCGCCGCCGAAAAATCTGGCATTTGCCTGTATCGTACTTTCAGACAGCCTGACGATTCGTGTCCGCTCCTCAAAATCAGAGCCGGGTTCATTAAAACCAATATGGCCATTCGAGCCGATGCCAAGGATTTGCACATCAATGCCTCCCGCCTGGCGGATAAGCTCCTCATACACTTTGCACTCAGCCTCAAGCTGCGGGTTGTCTCCTTGCGGGATATGAATATGGTCAGGCTGAACATTGATATGCTGAAAAAGATGCTCGTGCATAAATTTGTTATAACTTTGTGGATGAGATGGAGAGAGGCCCGCGTATTCATCTAAATTAAATGTTATAACCTTTGAAAAATCAATTTCGCCTGCCTGATAGTCTGAAATCAGTTGCTTGTACAAGCCGACCGGCGTGCTTCCTGTTGCTAGGCCGAGAACGGCATCTTTCTTAGCCTGCACACATTCCTTAATAATGACAGCGCTTAACTTACAGAGATCTTCATAATGATCAGCAACGATGATCTTCATCTGACACCCCCTCAATGAAATAGACAAGCATCATATTTGTTATGATCAATGTATGATATTTGTCATTACGAATTTAGCACCGTTTTTATAAAATTGTCAACGTTATTTTCTGAAAATTTGTTACAAAAAATAATACAAATCTTTCAAAATAGGAAAGCAGATGGTATTATGGTTTCATTCAAAAAAGATCGGTTTACATACAGAATGGGGAGGATGAAATGGCAGCTTTATATTCTGTTATCAAATTTAAAATCATTGAATTAATTAAGTCGGGCAAATATCAGGCGAATGATCAGCTGCCGACAGAGAGTGAGTTTTGCGAACAATATGATGTCAGCAGAACAACTGTAAGGCTGGCTTTGCAGCAACTTGAGCTTGAAGGATATATTCAGAGAATCCAGGGAAAAGGGACTTTTGTATCGGCAGCTAAAATCCAAACGCCGATTCCGCATAAGATTACGAGTTTTGCAGAACAAATGAGGGGGCTGCGTTCTGAGTCAAAAGTGCTTGAACTTGTGGTGATCCCTGCTGACCATTCCATAGCCGAGCTGCTGAAAATGAAAGAGAATGAGCCTGTCAACAAGCTTGTCAGAGTCAGATACGCCGAGGGTGAACCTTTGCAATACCATACCTCATATATACCTTGGAAAGCGGCACCGGGATTGGTGCAGGAAGAGTGCACCGGATCTCTGTTTGAATTATTAAGAACAAAATACAATATCGAAATCAGCAGGGGTACGGAATCGATAGAACCGATTTTAACGGATGAAACGATCAGCGGACACCTGTTAACCAATGTTGGAGCGCCTGCGTTTTTATCGGAATCCCTCACCTATGATAAAAATGAAGAAGTAGTAGAATATGCTCAAATTATTACAAGAGGAGACCGAACGAAATTCACCGTAGAACAGTCATATCAATCGTAAAGCAATGGGAGATAAAGAACGGTTTATTGTTTTAGGAATGTGATGAGGAGGAATGGTTCTATGTTTCTATTGATGAATGAAAAAGTGGTGTGGGGGTCTGTCATTGCGGCTGTCATACTCTCTATGGTCTTTTATCCATTTCTTCCGGCAGATATGCCGATTCATTATGATGCAACGAACAGCCCGGATTCGACGGTCAATAAGCTGGCTGGAACAGCTATCTTGCCGGCCTTGATGATTGTTTTTGCAATGGCGCGGAAGGTCAACTGGCAGTTAGGGATCGCGGTTTATATTCTGCTGATTTGTCATGCTGTCATTTTGTTTTTAGCAGTTTAACGAAAACAGCCGGAAAAATCTCTGGCTGTTTTTTCTTTAACTTCACCTTCATCTTACACGAAATGTAGTGTATAATAGCCGAAGACGATAGAGAATATTCTGACATTTATAATTGAGCCCTCTTATATCAAATAAGAACGGAAAACCGCCTGTAAAAAAAGAATGGCATTACCGATCTGCAGCTCAAAATTGACAGAAAATTTAAACAAATTCATTTGGAAAGGTGTGCTTATCAGTGAACAAGCTTATTGAACGAGAGAAAATCACATCAAAGAAGGAAAAACCAGACCCATCATCCTTAGGGTTCGGCAAATATTTTACAGATTATATGTTTGTGATGGATTATGAGGAGGAAAAGGGCTGGCATCATCCTAGACTTACTCCTTATGCACCGATTATGCTCGATCCGTCTTCTTCTGTTTTTCATTACGGCCAGGCTGTCTTTGAAGGCTTGAAGGCATACAGAACTGAAGATGGCAGGGTGCTGCTGTTCAGGCCGGAGCAAAATATCAAAAGGCTGAACAGATCATGTCAGCGAATGAGTATGCCTCCTCTAGACGAAGAGCTGGTGCTGGAGGCACTGACGCAATTGGTCGAGCTGGAAAAAGAGTGGGTCCCAAGGGAAAAGGGAACGTCGCTGTATATTCGTCCGTTTGTTATTGCCACCGAACCGAGTCTCGGTGTAAAGGCGTCAAAAAACTATACATTTATGATCGTGCTTTCGCCTGTCGGCTCTTACTATGGCGATCAGCTGCAGCCGATTAACATCTATGTGGAAGATGAGTTTGTGCGGGCAGTCAATGGCGGAGTCGGAAATGCCAAAACGTCAGGAAATTACGCGGCTAGCCTTCAGGCGCAGCAGAAGGCGAATGAATTAGGCTATGATCAGGTGCTGTGGCTGGATGCCATTGAAAAGAAATACGCGGAAGAGGTAGGGAGCATGAATATCTTTTTCGTCATAAATGGAGAGGTTGTGACTCCTGCATTAAGCGGAAGCATTTTGAGCGGGATTACACGAGCTTCTGCTATTGAACTGATCCGAAGCTGGGGCATTCCGGTCCGGGAAGAAAAGATATCGATCGATGATATTTATGCAGCCTCCGCACGAGGGGAATTGACAGAGGTATTCGGCACAGGTACGGCTGCAGTTGTTACGCCTGTCGGCGAACTCAATATCCATGGAAGAACGGTGATTGTGAACGACAGGCAAATAGGAGAAATTTCAAAAAAGCTATATCAAACGATAACTGACATTCAGCTTGGAAAAGTGAAAGATCCGTTTCATTGGACAGTGGAAGTATGAGGATAGAAAAAGAACCTGCCTTGGGGCAGGTTCTTTTATTTTGAATGGGTCATATCGGCGGCCGGACGGCTTTTGCGGTTTTTCGCGTAATACACCGCATAGCAGATGGCCATAAACGGCACACCGCAATATAACGCGATTCTTTGATTCGGATCAAAGGCAATGCCAATTACGGATGCCAGACATAAAAGAAATGCGGCAATCGGCACAAATGGGTACCAAGGCGTTCGGTATTTCAAATCCGTGACCTTGTTTCCCGCTTCCAGATAACGTTTTCTGAACATGAATTGAGAAGCGGCGATGCCCATCCAAACGACAACGACGGCAAAGCCGGAAATCGACACGAGTATAACGTACACCGTGTCTGGCGCAAATACGCTGGACAGCAATGACAGGATGCCGCCGATCATGCTGAACACCAGCGCGTTTAACGGAATTCCCTTTGATGTCAGCTTTGCAAATGTTGGGTGAAGCGTCTGTTCTTTTGACAGTGACCAAAGCATACGGGACGATGCGTAAAGTCCGGAATTAGCGGCCGACAGGATGGCTGTCAGAATGACAAAGTTCATGATGTCAGCTGCGTACGGTACACCGACTCTGTCAAAGACTGCAACGAATGGGCTTTTGATAACGCCCGCTTCTTGAATCGGAATCAGCCCTGAGAGTACAAAAATGGTTCCGATAAAGAAGAGTGAGAGACGCCAGACCGTTGTTTTAATCGCTTTTGGTATGGTCTTGTCGGGATCGACGCTTTCTCCCGCGGCAATTCCGATCAGCTCAGTTCCTGAGAAGGCAAAGTTGACAGACAGCATGGTCATGAAAATGGGGACAAATCCATTCGGAAAGAGCCCGCCTTCCGCTGTGAAGTTTGACAGCATCGGAGCGGCGCCCCCGTCTTTGATCGGGATGATGCCGAACATTGCGGAGCCGCCTAAAAGAATAAATAATACGATGGCTAATACTTTAATGCTGGAAAACCAAAACTCTGATTCAGCGAAAAACTTGACCGAAAACGCGTTCAGCAGGAAAATCAACAAAGCAAAAACGGCGCTCCACATCCAAACAGACGTATCGGGGAACCAGCGCTGCATCAACAGGCCTGCCGCTGTGAATTCAGATCCCAATGCAACGGCCCATGTGAGCCAGTACAGCCAAGCGACCGTAAAACCTGTGCCCGGTCCTATGTATGTTGCTGCATAGGTATGAAACGCGCCTGTCACTGGCATGGCTACAGACAATTCGCCAAGGCACAGCATGACCAAATAGACAATTCCCGCGCCGACTAAGTACGCAAGTATGGTTCCGGCAGGGCCTGCCTGCTGAATGGTATAGCCTGAGCTTAAGAACAGACCGGTTCCAATGACGCCTCCTAATGAAAGCATAAAGAGGTGTCTGCTTTTCATACTTCTCTGAAAGTTTGTCTCATTCTTGTTGTGAGCGGGTTTCATCTTTTTCCAACTTTCTATACGGCGATTTGATGTCTTCCTAATAAAAAATCTCATGTCAGCGGGGGACACGAGATTCCGGCAAGCCGGCTTTTAAGTTAGAATATACAAACTATTCCGATAAGTCAAGTGGTTTTTAAAGTCCGGGCCCAGCCGGCGATTTCTTTAATATCCTCCGGTTTTGTCCGGCAGCAGCCGCCGATCAGCTTTGCTCCGTTTTCAAACCAGATGCGCGCGCTTTGTCCGTAAGGCTCGCCGCATGCTGCGCCGTTCCACGTTTTGGTGATCGGATCATACTGTTCGCCTGAATTCGGATAGACGATAATCGGTTTAGATGTGTTCTTCTTTAGCTCAGCTATTAATGAAGGGATATGCTGAAGCGGAGTGCAGTTGATGCCAACCGCCGCCGCTTGGCTGTGCTGATCAAGCCATGACGCACAGTCAGCGGCAGGGGTTCCGTCACTGATATGCAGACCGTCTTTTGCGCTGAAGCTGAACCACGCATATGTGTCAGGAAATTCTTTCAGCAGGCGGACAATTGCTTTTGCCTCAGTGAGACAAGGAATCGTTTCACATGCCAAAACATCCGCACCGGCGTCAATCAGGGCTTTCATGCGGGGGCGGTGAAATTCAGCCAGCTCTTCCTCAGAGATTCCGTAGTTTCCTCGATACTCGGAGCCATCCGCAAGATAGGCGCCATACGGGCCGACAGAGGCCGCAACGATCGGTTTTGGCCGATTCAAACGGTTTTCTTTCTGTGCCCAAAATTCATCACGGGCTTCGGCCGCGATGCTGACGGACATCTGGATAAGCCGGTGGGCTTCCGCTTCGCTGAGCCCGCGTGCGGCAAAGCCTTCAAACGTAGACTGATAGCTGGCGGTGATCGCACAGTCGGCGCCTGCAGCGAAGTAATCGGCATGAACTTGTTTGATCAGCTCCGGCTGCTCCATCAGGATTTTTGCCGACCAGAGACTGTCATTCAAGTCGCAGCCTTTGCGTTCAAGCTCGGTTGCCATCGCGCCGTCTAACACGATAAGCGGGTATGTATCTAATAGATGCTGAATTGGATTCATAGGCTGTTCGGACCCTTCTTTCTGATTTTTTGAAAAGATATGAAAATGGTAAAGGACGTCTTAACGTTTGTCAATCAACCGAAAGATAAAAGGTGTTCAGATTCCATTGATCTGAACACCTTCTGATTACGATATTTGTTTGTTATGAGGATCAGCAGAAGTTTCTGAAAGCTCCCAGCATTCAATCCGCTCATGATCTTTTATGACATCTTTATAAAAAACAGGGTCTTTGCCCGCTTTTTTCTGCCGGGTATAGTCCTGGAGAGCCGCAAAAACCACCTTCGATAATAAGAAAATGGCGATTAAGTTGACGACGACCATCAAGCCCATAAACAAATCGGCCAAATCCCATACAAGCTGCACCTTGGCCACACAGCCAAACACGATCATTGCAAGCACGCCGATGCGATAGACGAATATCAGTTTTTTGCTTTTGTTCAAAAAGCCGATATTGGTTTCGCCGTAATAATAGTTGCCGATCAAGGCACAGAATCCGAATAAGAGGATCAGGATGGCGAGAAAGCCTGATGCCCATGGTCCGATATGGGAGCTGAGAGAGGCTTGAGTTAAGGCGATTCCGCTCAGTCCCGGGGTATGATAGGCGTCTGAAAACAGGATGATAAAGGCCGTGCTTGTACAAATGACCAGCGTATCAGTCAGCACACCAAATGCCTGGATCAGCCCCTGTTTTACAGGATGGCTTGTCGTCGCGGTGGCAGCGGCATTCGGTGCGCTTCCCATTCCCGCTTCGTTTGAAAAAATCCCCCGTCTGACACCCTGCATTAAAGCCGCTCCCAAAGCGCCGCCGGCCGCCTGGTCAAATCCAAACGCGTTTTTGACAATTAGCGCAAAAACGGCAGGTAGCTGGGTGATGTTTGTGAGAATCACGAAAAAAGCGACTCCGATATACAGGACAGCCAAAACAACAACAATATATTCAGCCAGTTTTGCGATGCGTTTGACTCCGCCAAAGATAATTGTTCCAAACACAGCAATTAAAATGAGTCCAAGTGTCAGGCGGTTTGTGCCGAACGCGTTTTCAAACGCGAGACTGACCGTATTTGATTGAACCGAGTTAAAGACAATACCGAACGACAGCGTGATTAAAACGGCGAACAAGGCGCCCATCCATCTTTTGTTCAGTCCTTTTTCCATATAATAAGCAGGACCGCCGCGGAAGCCGTTTGCATCTTTCACCTTATAAATTTGAGCCAGTGTACTTTCGACAAAGCTTGACGCTGACCCGATAATGGCAATAATCCACATCCAGAAAATCGCACCGGGCCCGCCCAGCGCAATCGCAATGGCAATACCCGTAATGTTTCCGGTGCCGACACGGGCTGCCATGCTGATACAAAACGCTTGAAACGGAGAGATGCTGTTTTTAGAGCGGGATGCAGCGCCTTCCTTTAACACCCTGACCATTTCCTTCAGCATGCGAACCTGTAAAAATTTAAGCCTGAACGTAAAATAGATTCCCAGAGAAAGAAGCAATACAATTAATAGCTTTGACCACAAAAAATCATTTGCGAAACCGACGATATGTTCCAGGAATTGCTGCATACAATCACCTCGTTTTTTATTTTAAAAAATGCTGAGTTCCCACTCCTGTGCGATGTGCTTCAGCAGCATGCCGCCAGTCAGGCTGTTGCCGTATTCATCAATCGCAGGCCCGTAAATGCCGATGCCGCATCCGTTTTGGAAAGGCTGCTCTCTTCTGGCGCTTGGGGGAACCAGCGCCATGATGCCGCCAGAGACACCGCTTTTGGCCGGCACCCCGACAAATGCCGCATATTTGCCGGAGGCGTTGTACATGCCGCATGTCAGCATTAAAGCCTTGGCGAGCTTTGCTACATCTTTCGGGATCACCTGCTGGCGGTGAATCGGGTGATAACCGTCATGAGCAAGGATAAGGCCGATCAATGCAATGTCTTCTGTCGTGCCTTCCATGGCGCATTGCTTCAGGTACACCTCGAGCGTTTCTTCCACATCGGCTTCTAAAAAGTTTGTCTCTTTTAAGTAGTAGGCCAGTGCCCTGTTGCGGTGGGCCGTTTCCCATTCAGACCGGAAAACTTCCTCATGTATTCTGGGCCGTTTCCCTATTACTGTTTCAATGACAGAGTACAGATACTCCAGCCTATCGCGGGCTGTCTCTCCCGGAAGAAGCGAGGCAATTGTAATGGCGCCCGCGTTAATCATGGGGTTAAACGGTTTTCCGGGCTTGTGCATTTCGAGACGGATGATTGAATTAAAGGCGTCACCTGTCGGCTCGACATCGACACGGTCAAGCACATAGGGAATGCCGCGGCTTATACACGCAGCGATAAAGCTGATGACTTTTGAAATGCTTTGCAGGGTAAAAGGGACGTTCCAATCGCCGGCATGTATCATTGCTCCATTAGGCTCCAATATACAAATGCCGAGCTGTGAGTCATTGACATTTCCTAACGCGGGGATATAATTTGCGCTTTGTCCATTGGCGGCAAAGGGGCGGTAATGTTCTACCCATTCATACAGCTGCGACGCCAGGTTCTTTTCTTCCGGGCGTTCTTTTATCAGTTCTTTCATCAAATTCCTCCTATCTGTTTGAGCTATTTGGGACTGAGGCGGAGTATAATCGAAGACAGACGAGGCGTTAAACGCTTTCATGAGTGCGGAAAGGTATCATAACTGTATAATAGAGACTACAGAATCATACAAAATACGACAAAAAATTTTCGAAAATAAGCCGTTGGTTTTATAAAAAGCTTACATACTGGGTCGAAAGAAATTTGCAGGTTTTTTGTCCTTTCCTCAAAATAAAAATGAGGATGTGATCATAATTAAACTGGAACGTTTTTTTGAGAAAGACGCATATATACTGGCGCTCATGCTGATTACTGTGCCGCTTGCAGGCGAACTGAAATTTTATCCCCTCAATGAAGAGTTCCGAATCAGCTTCGGCGCGCCGGCTTTTTTCTTTTTCTTAGTGCTGCTGCGGCATGTGTCCGCTGTATTGCCGGGGTTTTTGACTGGAACATCGGTTTTCGTATTTCGTGTCTTATTGGAATTATGGGACGGAAGACACGCTGGACTGATTCCAATCCTGTATGATCAAGCGTCAGGCTTTTTCTTTTACATGACGTTTGCATGTCTGTTTTATGTATTGCGGGCGAACCGCTATCGTGATCGGCCGGTTATGCTCGGTTTTTACGGATTTATGATTGAAATTGCTTCCGATAGCGTCGAGCTGGTTGTTCAGTTTCTTATTTTTCATACAGTGGTGACGCCTGAAAAAATAACGGATATCGCGGTCGTTGCGATTTCTCATACATTTATTGTGATCAGCTTTTTTAACGTAATGAAGCTGTATGAAACGCAGTCCAGAGAAAAGCAGACAAGGCGGCAAAATGAGCACATGCTGATGATTGTGTCGAATTTATATGAAGAAACAGTGCATTTAAAAAAGACGCTGAAAACGACAGAGCACGTGACAAACGAATCCTATCAGCTCCACCGGGAAGTGAAGGGCAAGGACGATCAGCTCGGCGGCAGGATTCTAAGGCTGGCAGGAGAAATTCATGAAGTGAAAAAGGACAACCAGAGGATATATGCCGGGCTTTCGAAACTGATTTCCAATGAAAGTTTTAAAGATTATATGAATGCCTCGGATCTTTTCCGGCTTGTTATTCGAATGAATGAAAAGTACGCTGAATCATTGGGCAAACAGATCAATTTTCATTGTTCATTAGAGGGGGAACACGATGATTATCATGTATTTATCGTTCTTTCTATCATTAATAATTTGACGGCAAACGCGGTGGAGGCAATGGGGGATGAGGGAACGGTCAGCCTGAGGCTCCGAAAGCCAGATGAGAGTATGATAGAATTTCAGGTGGAAGACAATGGTCCCGGCATTTCGGAGAAAATAGGAGATATTGTGTTTGATCCGGGCTTTACCTCAACGTATGACGAGTTTGGCACGCCTTCAACCGGAATTGGGCTTTCCTACGTCAAGGAAATCGTGACAGAGCTTGAGGGAAACATCAAGTTTCACAACCAGCAGCAAGGAGTGGTCTTTACCATCAGGCTGCCTGCCAGGCATTTGATTCAGAAAGGATGAACAGATAATATGCGTTTTTTTATCGCTGATGATGACCGTGCGGTACGGTCAATTTTAAGGCAGATCATAGAGGATGAGGATCTTGGAGAGGCTGCGGGTGAAGCGGAAGACGGAAGCCAAGTGGAAGGGCATATATTGCAATTTAAGCAGATTGATATTTTGTTAATCGATTTATTAATGCCCGGGCGGGACGGAATTGAGACCATACGCCGAATCAAGGACTATTATTCTGGGAAAATCGTGATGATCTCACAAGTGGAAGCTAAAGAAATGGTCGGAGAAGCGTATTCTCTCGGCATTGAATATTTTATTCATAAACCGATAAACCGTATTGAAATTGTAACTGTTCTGCAAAAGGTGAAGGAACGGATCCAGCTTGAAAACTCGATCGGAGATATCCAAAACTCTTTAAGCCGGCTGGTCAACCGAACCGAACGAAAAGCACGGTCTCAGTATAAAAATGACAACAGCTTAAAAGAAGCGGGAACATTCTTGCTATCCGAGCTCGGCATGATGGGTGAAGGCGGCGCTCATGATATGATGGCGGTCCTTCAGTATTTAGCTGAGCATGAACAATCTGAGCCTTACGAAAAAAATATCCCTTCTTTAAAACAAATTTTCACACAAGTAGCGGAACGAAAGCTTGGAGCTGCGGCATCACAAACGGAAATCAATCGTGAAATGAAAGCCTCGGAACAGCGAATCCGCAGAGCCATCATTCATTCGCTGGACCATTTTGCCTCATTGGGCACAACTGATTTTTCGAACCCTAAATTCGAAACCTACGCATCAAAATTCTTTGATTTCCCGGTCGTCAGCCAAAAAATGAAAGAAATTCAATCCAAAGATGCGAAACCCCTCGCCCCTGCCAGAGTGAATATGAAAAAATTTATCCACGTATTTTTTTTAGAAGCGAAGCTTTTGAACGAAACGATGAAAGAAAGAAGTATGTGAAAAAACAGCCGGATACCAACGGCTGTTTTTTTATGCGGAAAACGCGGCTTTCTGACTTTTTTGTGAAGAGTCAGAAAATAAAGTTATTGACTTATTGTTTATTTGTCTTACAATAAAACAAAAGGATATACGGGAAGGAGAGGATATGCAGCCACACAATTTTAAAGCGCTTTCATATGAGCTGTTTACACAAATGACAGGAGGTTTTGTACATGAGCCGTATAAGAAAAGCACCTGAAGGGATTTTAGGTTTTCCGGTTGCGCCTTTTAATACACAAGGAAAGCTGGAGGAAGAAGCTCTGTTTCAAAATATCGAGTTTTTGCTGGAAGAAGGCCTGGAAGCGATTTTTATCGCCTGTGGGTCAGGGGAGTTTCAATCCCTTAGCCAGAAAGAATACGAAAACATGGTTGAAGTCGCGGTTTCGGCTGCGGGAGGAAAGGTCCCGGTCTATACGGGCGTGGGCGGCAATCTCAGCACCGCGCTTGATTGGGCGCGCATATCGGAGAAAAAAGGCGCTGACGGCTATTTGATCCTTCCTCCGTATTTGGTGCATGGCGAACAGGAGGGGCTGTATCAGTACGCCAAAACGATTATTGAAAGCACTGACTTGAATGCCATTCTGTATCAGCGCGACAACGCCGTATTTTCTCTTGAACAGATCAAGCGGCTGACGGAGCTTGAACAGCTTGTTGGTGTGAAAGACGGAGTGGGGAACATGGATTTGAATATCAACCTCGCCTATACAATCGGTGACCGCTTGGGATGGCTTAACGGAATGCCGATGGCTGAAGTGACGATGCCGTCCTACCTGCCAATCGGTTTCCACTCTTATTCTTCAGCCATTTCGAATTATATTCCGCATATTTCCCGCATGTTCTATGAAGCTTTGAAAAACGGAAACAACGATGCAGTGAAGGAACTCTATCAGCATGTCATTCTGCCGATCAACGATATTCGGAAGCAGCGGAAAGGGTACGCGGTATCCTTAATCAAAGCCGGCATGGAGATTATGGGGATGAATGTGAGAAATACAGCCAGACCGCCTGTCGGGCCGGTTGAAAAAGAACATTATCAGCAATTAGAAGCCATTTTAAAGCAAGCGGCGGATCGTTTCCCGAAGAAGGCCGCGACGGTTTGACGAACATAAAAACCTGAAAGGGGCAATGGGCATGACTGTAATCACGGAAAAAAACACATATCTCAATTTTATTAATGGAGAGTGGGTCAAATCTCAATCAGGCGATATGATCAAGTCGGAAAATCCTGCCGATGTGAACGACATCGTCGGCTATGTGCAGAATTCAACGGCTGATGATGTGGACCGGGCCGTCGCCGCCGCCCATGAGGCAAAAACGGGATGGAGAAAGCTGACGGGTGCAGAACGGGGCCAATTGCTGTACAAAACTGCCGATATTATGGAACAGCGCTTAGAGGACATCGCCGCATGTGCGACGCGTGAAATGGGAAAAACCCTGCCGGAAGCAAAAGGAGAAACCGCTCGCGGCATTGCGATTCTTCGCTATTACGCCGGCGAGGGCATGCGCAAAACAGGCGATGTCATCCCGTCTACTGACAAAGACGCACTGATGTTTACAACCCGTGTCCCGCTCGGTGTCGTCGGTGTGATTTCGCCGTGGAACTTCCCGGTCGCGATCCCGATTTGGAAAATGGCGCCGGCATTGGTGTACGGCAATACTGTTGTCATCAAACCGGCAACAGAAACTGCCGTTACATGTGCGAAGATCATCGCTTGTTTTGAAGAAGCGGGGCTTCCGGCGGGAGTCATCAATTTGGTGACTGGCCAAGGGTCAGTTGTCGGCCAAGGCATTGCCGAACATGACGGGGTCAATGCCATTACGTTCACGGGATCGAATCAGGTTGGGAAAATCATCGGGCAAGCCGCTTTAGCGAGAGGCGCCAAATATCAGCTTGAAATGGGCGGGAAAAACCCGGTGATCATAGCGGATGATGCTGATCTTGAAGCGGCAGCGGAAGCCGTGGTGACAGGCGCTTTCCGTTCAACGGGCCAGAAGTGCACCGCAACGAGCCGTGTCATTGTCCAAAGCGGAATTTATGACCGCTTTAAAGAAAAATTGGTGCAGCGCACAAAGGAGATTACGATTGGAGACAGCTTGAACGAAAACGTCTGGATGGGACCGATCGCAAGTAAAAATCAGCTTGATAATTGCCTATCGTATATTGAAAAAGGCAAACAAGAAGGCGCTTCCCTTTTGATTGGAGGAGAAAAGCTGGAGGATGGAAAGTATCAAAACGGATATTATGTGCAGCCTGCCATTTTTGACAACGTGACATCTGACATGGCGATTGCCCAGGAGGAAATTTTCGGGCCGGTCATCGCTCTGTTAAAGGTGGATACGATGGGGGAGGCTTTAGACCTCGCCAATGATGTGAAGTTCGGATTAAGTGCATCTATTTTTACGCAAAACATCGGCCGTATGCTTTCATTCGTTGATGAGATTGAAGCCGGGCTTGTTCGGGTCAATGCAGAAAGCGCCGGGGTTGAGCTTCAGGCACCATTTGGCGGCATGAAGCAATCAAGCTCTCACTCCCGCGAACAGGGTGAGGCTGCGAAGGACTTTTTCACGGCGATCAAAACCGTGTTTGTGAAGCAATAAAGGTGCTGGAAAGAGGCGCTTGTCTCTTTCCAAGCCTTATCACCAGCCAGCATATGATTCTCTACTTTGACAAAGGAGAAGATATTATGAAAAAAGACCATGCGAATGTTTCGCCGGCGGGCAAAAAAACCTCTGTACGCTGGTTCATCGTGTTTATGCTGTTTCTTGTGACGTCTATTAACTACGCAGATCGTGCGACGCTTTCGATTACGGGAGATTCCGTCCAGCATGACCTTGGACTGGACTCGGTCGCTATGGGGTATGTGTTTTCTGCTTTCGGCTGGGCTTATGTCATCGGGCAGCTTCCCGGAGGCTGGCTGCTGGATCGGTTTGGCTCAAAGACGGTTATTGCGTTAAGCATCTTTTTCTGGTCATTTTTCACGCTGCTGCAAGGGGCGATTGGCTTTTTTTCCGCTGGCACAGCAATTATCCTGCTGTTTGCGCTGCGCTTTTTAGTCGGGCTATCTGAGGCGCCTTCATTTCCCGGAAACGGCAGAGTGGTTGCTTCCTGGTTCCCAAGCTCCGAACGCGGTACAGCTTCAGCCTTTTTTAACTCAGCTCAATACTTCGCAATTGTCATTTTTTCTCCTTTAATGGGCTGGCTCACCCACTCTTTTGGCTGGCATTCCGTCTTCGTAGTGATGGGGGCCGCGGGAATTCTTCTGGCTTTTATCTGGTTAAAAACGGTATATGAACCGAAAAAACATCCGAAGGTTAACAAAGCCGAGCTTGCGTACATTGAAGAAGGCGGCGGGCTGATTTCAATGGATGACAGTCAAAGCAAGCACGAAAAAGAATCAAAATGGCCGTATATCAAACAGTTATTAACCAACCGCATGCTGATTGGCGTGTACATCGCACAATACTGCATTACAACTCTCACCTATTTTTTTCTCACATGGTTTCCGGTATATTTGGTTCAGGCCCGCGGAATGTCCATTCTTGAAGCGGGGTTTGTGGCTTCCCTCCCGGCGCTGTGCGGATTTGCGGGCGGCGTGCTTGGAGGCATCGTGTCTGATTTTTTACTGAAAAAAGGCCGTTCTCTCACCTTTGCGAGAAAAGGACCGATCATTGTCGGCATGCTGCTGTCTTGCAGCATGATTATCTGCAACTATACAGATTCAGCATGGCTCGTCGTTGTGATCATGTCACTCGCGTTCTTCGGAAAAGGCTTTGGCGCATTGGGCTGGGCTGTCGTGTCGGACACGTCGCCAAAAGAGTGTGCGGGATTAAGCGGCGGTTTGTTCAATACATTTGGAAACATCGCCTCGATTACGACTCCGATTATTATCGGCTACATCGTGAATGCCACAGGATCTTTTAATGGCGCGCTCGTTTTTGTCGGCGCTAATGCGATTGCAGCAGTTCTCAGCTATTTGCTGCTGGTCGGGCCGATCAAACGGGTCGTATTAAAGAAACAACAGCAAGACCCCGATCAATCATTGCCTGTCTAATATTTATGAAAGCGCTTTATAAGGAGGAGAAAACATGAGTTCATCCATACAAGAACAGGTTCAAAAAGAAAAAAGATCGAATATTCCATCAATTACTGAAATGAGAGTAATTCCAGTCGCGGGGCATGACAGTATGCTGCTGAATTTAAGTGGCGCCCACAGCCCGTTTTTTACCCGGAATCTTGTCGTCTTAACAAACAGCAGCGGGAATCAGGGTGTGGGCGAGGTGCCGGGCGGAGAAGCTATTCGCCGCACGCTGGAGCTTGCAGAGCCGCTTGTTGTCGGTAAATCGATCGGGGCGTACCAGTCGATTTTGCAAACAGTCAGAAAGCAGTTTGCGGACCAGGACAGGGGAGGCCGCGGAATCCAGACGTTTGATTTGCGCACTACAGTCCATGCCGTTACGGCGCTGGAAGCGGCTTTGTTAGATTTGCTTGGAAAGTTTCTTCAGGAACCAGTCGCGGCCTTGTTGGGCGAAGGACAGCAGCGGGATGAGGTCAAGATGCTCGGTTACCTATTTTACATCGGTGACCGAAGGCGGACGACATTGCCGTATCAAAGCAATCAGCAGTCAGATTGCGATTGGTTCCGCCTCCGCCATGAGGAAGCGCTGACGCCTGAGGCCATTGTACGTCTTGCCGAATCCGCACAGGAGCGCTACGGCTTTCAGGATTTCAAGCTGAAAGGCGGGGTGCTGTCAGGAGAGGATGAAATCGAAGCTGTCACTGCATTATCAAAACGTTTTCCAGAGGCAAGAATCACCCTTGATCCGAACGGGGCGTGGTCATTAGAGGAAGCCATTGCATTATGCAAAGGAAAGCATGATGTGCTCGCATATGCAGAAGATCCGTGCGGGGCGGAATATGGTTATTCCGCACGTGAAGTGATGGCTGAGTTCCGCCGCGCGACAGGCCTGCGGACCGCGACAAATATGATAGCGACTGACTGGCGGGAAATGGGGCACGCGCTTCAGCTGCACGCGGTCGATATTCCGCTGGCTGATCCTCATTTCTGGACGATGCAGGGGTCGGTGCGGGTTGCGCAGATGTGCCATGATTGGGGGCTGACGTGGGGCTCGCACTCCAATAATCATTTTGATATCTCCCTTGCCATGTTTACCCATGTCGCGGCCGCAGCTCCGGGACGCATCACGGCGATTGATACCCATTGGATCTGGCAGGACGGACAGCGTTTAACCAAACAGCCTTTAGAAATTGTTGATGGCTGTGTGAAGGTGCCTGATAAGCCTGGGCTTGGCATCAATATTGATATGGAACAAGTCGAAAAAGCGCATGATCTCTATCGAAAAATGAAGTTAGGCGCACGGAATGATGCAATCCCTATGCAGTTTCTGATCAGCAATTGGGAGTTTGACCGCAAGCGCCCGTGTCTCGTGCGATAAGTTTTATTCTAAATATTGTCATAACGAATATTTTGTCTTACAATTGAACAACTGAAGGGAGAGTTGTTCGTGTACGAAGGTTTAGAAGATCTGAAGGTGGATACAGTCAATCGGAAAACATTAGCTAAGCAAGTCATTGAACGGATTGTCCATTTACTGTCAAGCGGACAATTAAAGGCCGGAGACAAATTGCCCACAGAAATGGAGCTAATGGATATCTTACATGTCAGCAGACCGGTGCTTCGCGAGGCGCTTAGCTCACTAGAGACGCTGGGTGTTATCACGAGAAAAACCCGCGGCGGCACGTATTTCAACGACAAAATTGGGATGCAGCCTTTTTCCGTCATGCTTGCTTTGGCGACAGATAATCTTCCGGCTATTATTGAAGCGCGGATGGCGTTAGAGCTCGGGCTGGTGACGATCGCCGCAGAAAAAATAAATGAAGATGAGCTCGAGCGTTTACAGAAAACAATCGACGACATCGCCAGCAGCACTGACAACAATTATGGAGAAGCCGATAAAGAATTCCATCGAATTATAGCGTTAAGTGCCAATAATCCCGTTGTCGAAGGCATGATTCAATCCCTGCTGATCACCCATGCGAAAATCGACAGCCAGATTCCGTATAGGGAGAGGGATGTAACGGTCGAATACCACAAAAAAATCTATGACGCTCTTGCCAAAAGAGACCCTTACCAGGCTCATTACCACATGTATGAGCATTTGAAATTTGTCCGTGACAAAATTTTGAAGGGTATGGATGATCAATAATTGTTGAAACAGCCGCAGTTGAAACGTAAGATCTGCGGCTGTTCTTGAACCGATTTAGAAAACGCTTACTAAGTTATGAGGAGTGATTTTCTTATGGCAATGAACCTTAGGCAAAACCAAGCTCCCCTTTACATCAAAGTGAATGTTACAGATAACACGGCGATTATCGTCAATGACGGAGGACTGCCAAAGGGCACTGTTTTTCCATGCGGGCTGATGCTTGAAGAAGATGTTCCTCAAGGCCATAAAGTGGCCTTAACCGATTTGAATCAGGGGGATGCCATTGTGCGTTATGGAGAAGTGATCGGATTTGCAGATCAGCCGATCAAACGCGGAAGCTGGGTGAGGGAAGCCTTGGTGAGAATGCCCGCCCCTCCGGAACTCCATGATCTCCCTCTCGCAAACAAAGTGCCCGAACCGCTGTCGCCTCTTGAAGGTTATACGTTTGAAGGATATCGAAATGCTGACGGCAGTGTGGGGACGAAAAACATTCTCGGTATCACCACAAGTGTTCAGTGTGTCGTCGGTGTGCTGGATTATGCGGTAAAACGGATAAAAGAAGAGCTTCTCCCTAAATATCCTAATGTCGATGATGTCGTGCCGCTTCATCATCAATATGGATGCGGCGTGGCCATCAATGCCCCAGACGCTGTTATTCCCATCCGCACGATTCAAAATCTGGCAAAGCATCCGAACTTCGGCGGGGAAGTGATGGTGGTCGGATTAGGATGTGAAAAGCTCCTCCCGGCACGGATTGCACCTGAGGAAAAAGATCATATCATTTCACTTCAAGATCATCGAGGCTTTGCGAATATGATTCATTCGATCATGGAAATGGCGGAGGAGCGGTTGATCAGACTCAACAGCAGAGTCCGTGTAACCTGCCCTGTTTCTGACCTGGTAATTGGCTTGCAATGCGGCGGCAGTGATGCCTTTTCCGGCGTGACGGCGAATCCGGCAGTGGGATATGCGTCTGATTTGTTGGTTCGGGCAGGCGCAACGGTCTTGTTTTCTGAAGTGACAGAGGTGCGGGATGCGATTCACTTATTAACGCCGCGGGCTGTCAGCGAAGAGGTCGGACGTTCGCTGATTGATGAGATGAAGTGGTATGACAGCTATCTGCGGCGGGGGGAAGCAGACAGAAGCGCCAATCCGTCACCTGGCAATAAAAAAGGCGGTTTATCCAATGTGGTGGAAAAAGCGTTAGGATCGGTAGCAAAGTCAGGCACAAGTCCCATTTCCGGTGTGCTCGGGCCTGGAGAAAAGGCAGAGAAAAAGGGGTTGCTGTTTGCAGCGACGCCGGCAAGCGACTTTGTGTGCGGAACCCTTCAGCTGGCGGCAGGCATGAATCTGCAGGTCTTTACGACAGGCAGAGGAACACCATATGGATTGGCTGCTGCGCCGGTGCTGAAAGTATCTACACGCCATTCATTAACAGAGCATTGGGCGGATTTAATCGATATCAATGCCGGGCGAATCGCTACCGGAGAGGCCAGTATCGAAGAAGTCGGCTGGGAGATTTTTCGGATGATCTTAGATGTAGCGAGCGGCAGGAAACAAACATGGGCGGACCATTGGGGCCTTCATAATGATTTGTGTTTGTTTAATCCCGCGCCTGTGACTTGATTCATTTTTTATAGTAGATTAACACTGGAATATGATGTAAAATGAAAATCAACGTACAATGAACGGAGGGGTTCTGACATGGCATTCATTATATTCCGATTGACACGAATTCAATAATGAACGACTCTCGCCTGGACGCGGGGAATCGGGATGAATCTGCCTATGTATGTACCCTTATATGGTCATGAAAAGAGGGTGGCGATGCTGCCCTCTTTTTTTGTTCCTTAAAAACATCCCTTCTCTCTAACGACAGGCGGAAT
Organism: Bacillus sp. LBG-1-113; assembly: GCF_020708615.1. Classification (NCBI taxonomy): domain Bacteria; kingdom Bacillati; phylum Bacillota; class Bacilli; order Caryophanales; family Bacillaceae; genus Bacillus; species Bacillus sp. LBG-1-113. Next base: position 94,249 of record NZ_JAJFDG010000007.1, read on the forward strand.
ATGAGAAAGGGGAAAAGAGATGACAAACCCTATCGAAAGGCAGCTTATCACTGAAATTGTCGCACTTGCGCGCAATCATGGTTTGACGGTTCACTCTGATAACGCTCAACTGAATGAAACGGGAATGGATTTTCATGTTGTATTTGCTGAGGATGATTCAGGTATGCCATGGGTGCTGCGAAAACCGCGGAGAAGCGATGTAGTTGGAAGAGCAGCTTCAGAAGGCAGAACGCTTGCCTTTCTCCGCGCGAATCTTACAGCTGATGTGCCTGATTGGAAAATTCATACGCCGGAATTGATCGCTTACCCGAAGCTTAGCGGAACGCCTGCTGCTTGGATCGATTTGGAACAGAAACAGTATGTATGGAATATGAATCATCAGCCGCCGCCAGACGGTTTTATTCATACACTTGCCGAAATACTGGCAGAATTACATGGCATGAATCAAACATCTGCCGGCCTATCCGGAATAGAAGTGGTGAAGCCAGAAGATTTTAGGCAAATGACAGCTCAATCTATGGATGATGTAAAGAATAAGCTTGGCGTATCTAAGCAGCTTTGGGAAAGATGGCAAACGTGGATCAATGATGATGCATACTGGCCCGGTTTTTCCGCGCTGATACACGGCGATCTCCATCCGGCGCATATCCTTATTGATCAAGCCGAACACATCACAGGCCTTCTGGATTGGACAGAAGCGAAAGTCGCCGATCCAGCTAAGGATTTTGTCTTTTACCACATGATTTTTGGAGAAAAAGAAACAGCCCGTTTGCTTGAATGCTATGATCAGGCAGGCGGCCGTGTATGGTCAAAAATGCAGGATCACATCTCAGAGATGCAGGCGGCGTATCCGCTGGAAATTGCCAAGTTCGCTCTTCAGACACAGCAGGAGGAGCACATAAATATGGCTCTGGAAGCACTTGGCCAATCTAAATTGGATTAAGAATTGACTTCCTTGAATTGACGGAGTATTATAAATTTTAAAAAAGAAAGAACGGATTAACAATTGTGAGGAAGAGCAAGTAAGCATCAGTGAGCGGGGTTCAGAGAGTCGGTGGCAGGTGTGAACCGATCCTCCCCTGATGCCGAATGGGCTTCTGAATTGCTTTGCTGAATAGATAGTAGGCAATGCCGGGATTCTCTCCCCGTTACCAAGAGAGGAGTATCGAAACTGACGTTTTCTGTACTGATGAGCGAATGGCTTTTTAGCTGTTAATAAAGGTGGTACCGCGAGACCCTCGTCCTTTGATAGGATGGGGGTTTTTGTGTTTCTTAAAGGAGGTGACGGCCGATGGAAGAAGGCTGGTGGTCCATGTTTGATCAATGGGAAAGGAGGAATTCAAATGGTAATCGCAACTGATGATCTGGAGATTGCTTGTCCGCATTGTGAAAGAGCCGGTGAAATAGAAGGCAAACCTTGTCCGGCATGCAGCGGGAAGGGGGTCATTCTCACTGCACAAGGGAATACGCTTTTGGATTTTATCCAAAAACATATCAACAAGTAAAGGAGAAAAGCTGAGCTGAGCGGCTGCAGGTAAAAGCTGAAAACAGGAAAAAAAATAAATTTTGTAAAACACACATGTTTTTCAATTACAATAAGCGTAATGACATGTGTGTTTTTTTGACTATGAAAAAGGTTAGGTGAGAGGATGCAGCGCATATTGCTTGTGGAGGACGACCATTCAATCAGTGAAATGGTGGATCATTATTTAACAAAAGAAGGCTTTGAGATGGTACATGCCTTCGACGGTGAAGAAGGCATCCGGCTGTTTCAGCAGGATTCATACGATTTGATTCTGCTTGATATCATGCTCCCGAAGCTGAACGGCATGGATTTTCTGAAAATCATCCGGGAAAAAAGCAACGTTCCTGTTTTAATGATTTCAGCAAAAGACGGAGATGTTGATAAAGCACTGGGGTTGGGATTCGGGGCGGATGATTATATCGCCAAACCGTTTTCGATGATTGAATTGACAGCCAGAGTCAAAGCAGCGATACGGAGGGCGACGCAATATTCGTCGAATGAACCGGCTGAACATCAGGTGATTCGTGTTCACCAGCTGACGATCGATATAGACAATGTGTCCGTTCTGAAAAACGGCGAACCGCTTCAGCTGACGTCAACTGAATGGCAGCTGCTGACACTATTTGCATCAAATCCTAAGAAGGTATTTACGAAAGAACAAATCTATCGTTCCGTATGGAATGAGGAGTACTTTGGCGACCAAAATATCATTAATGTACATATGAGAAGGCTGAGAGAAAAGATTGAAGATGATCCATCGTCTCCTCAATATATCAAAACATTATGGGGCATCGGCTATAAATGGGGAGAGTTTTAGAATGACAGTATTAACGATTTCCGCTGTCATCGCTTTGGCGTGTCTAAATGTCATTCAATATATGATGAAAAAGAACCGGGACAGGAATTTGACGTATACGGCAGAAAAGCTTGGCGCCATGCTTGACAATGAATCGGCCGATCAGGTTTTACTGCATACAGATGACCGTGCGCTCAGGGACCTGCTCGTCAACATCAATCTGCTTGCCGAGGGTCATCAGCATATCAACGCCCGGTTTGCAAAAACAGAGCATTCCATGAGACGGATGCTGACCAATATGTCGCACGATCTCAAAACACCTCTGACGGTCATTCTCGGTTATATCGAAGCCATCCAAAGTGACCGGGATATGCCGGACAAAGAGCGGGAAAGGCTGCTTGAGAAGCTCCACCAAAAAACAAATGAACTCATCCAAATGATCCACTCTTTTTTTGATTTAGCCAAATTGGAATCTGAGGATAAACAAATCCCGATCTCAAAAATACATATCAACGAAGTATGCAAACGAAATATCCTGCATTACTATGATGCCGTTCAGGCAAAAGGTTTTAACACGGAGATTGATATACCGGATACGCCGGTATACGCGCATGCAAATGAAGAGGCGCTGGACCGTATCCTGCAAAATGTATTATCCAACGCGATTCAATATGGCGCGGATGGCAAGGTTATCGGATTATCACTTTCTTATGATGAGACAAGCATCGCCATCTCCGTATGGGACCGCGGAAAAGGAATCAGTGAAACAGACCAGCAGCGGGTATTTGAGAGGCTGTACACACTTGAAGAATCAAGAAACAAAGCATTCCAAGGGAGCGGTCTCGGTTTAACGATCACGAAAAGGCTTGTGGAAAAAATGGGGGGCTCCATCTCTCTTCATAGCAACCCGTATGAACGGACAGCGTTTACGATTACATTAAAACGAATGACCTATTAACAATCGTAAGAATTTCTTAAGAATGAAGAAATAAAAAAGACAGGGCCTGCCGTTACAATAGGAAACAGGAACAAGGGGAAAGGAGCAACAACGTTGACTTACATTGTGCAAACAACCGGACTGACCAAAACGTTTCAAGGCAAAGAAGTCGTATCAGATGTCAGCATGCATATCAAAAAAGGTGAAATTTACGGCTTTCTTGGCCCGAACGGAGCGGGGAAAACAACCATCATGAAAATGCTGACAAGTCTTGTTAAACCGACAAGCGGTGAAATCAATATCCTCGGAAACCATTTTACCCATACGTCATATGAGGTGCTCGGCAAGATCGGCAGCATGATTGAATATCCGATTTTCTATGAAAATCTGACGGCTATCGAAAATTTAGAGCTGCATTGTGCATATATGGGATATCACAATAAAAAAGCCATTCAAGAAGTGCTCGATATGGTGAATTTAAAACAGATCAACAAGAAACCCGTCAAAACATTTTCGCTTGGAATGAAGCAGCGGCTCGGCATAGCGCGGGCCATCCTCACCAAACCTGAACTGCTTATATTGGATGAGCCGGTAAACGGCCTTGATCCTGTCGGCATTAAAAAGATCAGAAACTTATTTCAAGTATTAAGCAAGGAGTATGGAATGACACTGCTAATCTCCAGCCATATGCTGAGTGAAATCGAACAAATTGCGGACACAATCGGCGTCATTCGTGACGGCAGGCTGCTGGAAGAGGTGTCGATGGAAGATGTCAGAGGACAAAACACAGAATACATTGAACTCGTTACGACGAATCAGACAAAAGCCTGCTTTGTGCTTGAGAAAGAACTTCACATTGCCAACTTTAAAATCTTAAATGACAAAACCATCCGAATTTATGACGCTCAATTAACACAGGGTACTATATCAAAAGCGCTGATTTTAAATGATATAGACATCGAATCAATGAATAAAAAGTATACGTCACTGGAGGACTACTTCATCAGCCTGATCAATGGCAATCACATCAGTGCGTAAAGGAGACGGGATCGTTGCTCAAATTGATCAGAATCGAATTAAGAAAGATGAAGATGGGATGGTATGTAAGAGGAGTAATCATTGCCAACCTGATTATCCTTGGCTTTATGTGGTTGGTCAGTTACACAGAAAAAGCGGAGGGCGCTGAATCGTTCCAAAGCATGGATGATGCATTTCTCGTCATTGGCACTTTTGTCAGAGCGGTGTTTATCGTTTTTGGCGCCGTGCTGATCGCCAAATTAGTCATATCGGAATATAAAAACAAAACGATTCAAGTGATGTTCACGTACCCGATCAGCCGGAAAGAACTGCTCGCTGCCAAGCTTAGCATCTCAGGCGGGCTGACGTTTATCACCATTTTGGTCTCAAATGCGTTCGTAGCAACCGCTTACTATATGCTGAACTCGATCTACCATGTCATTCCGGGAGAATTGAGCGCCGATGTCATGTCTCAGCATTCGGTAAAAATGGCGGTTTTCGCTTTTGGCGCCGCTGGAACCAGTTTAGTTCCCATCTTTTTTGGGATGCGTAAGCACTCTGTCCCGGCAACCATCATTTCATCTGTCGTGATTGTCATGCTGATGAGTTCAACAAGCCCGGGCCTGTCCCTTTCTTCCATTGTATATCTTCCATTATCTTTTGCGGCTGTCGGTTTGTTTTTTTCATACATGGCGGTCAGGAAAGCAGACAAACAAGATGCCTGAATACGGAGTTGAGACAACATGTTGAATGTAATGAAACTTGAATTGAAAAAAATAAAATTAGGCTGGTATTACAGAGGCGCCGTTATTGCAAATCTATGCATCCTCGGATTTATGTGTTTAATTGCTTCAGAAGAAAAAAAACTTACGCAGCCAGAGGTGATGACTGATGCGGTATCCACGTTATTTCTGCTTGGAACGTTTGTAAGGTCTGTATTTGTTGTTTTTGCCAGTGTGCTGATTGCCAAATTGATTATCAGCGAGTACAAAAATAAAACCATTACTGTCATGTTTACATATCCCATCAGCCGGAAAAAACTGATTGCTGCCAAGCTGCTGATTACAGGCGGACTGACGTTTATCACCATTATGGTGTCTGAAATTGTGCTTGCATTCATCTTTGCGCAAATCAATCAATATTATCAACTTACACCTGCGATGTTAACAGTCCAGACTATCGGACAAGAAATCGTCAGTATGGCGATATATGCTGCTTCGGCTGCGTGCTTGAGTTTCATTCCTTTATGGTTTGGGATGAGGAAACGCTCTGTTCCGGCTGCCATCATTTCTTCGGTTATATTGACGATTCTGATCAGTCAGCAAAGCCCCGAGTTTTCGTTGGCAACGATTATCTATATTCCGCTTTCTTTAGGTGCGATCGGCATCTTGATAGCGATTTGGTCTGTCCGAAACATAGACCGGGAAGACGTTTTATAAAAGGCCGATGCTGTCAGCACCGGCCTTTTGTTATGAATCTGTTCTTGTTTCAAGATAATGCTTTTTGCCAATTTCTTTGCTCATCATATAGAAATGGAAGCAATATTCCCCGATGGCCATGGCGATTGCTCCAAATAGAGCCGCCAGCGCAATTTCTCCGCCAGTCATTCCCATAGAAAGCGGCATGCCCATCAGCCAAATCACGAGAAATGCCAAACCGAAATCAGCCAAAGTGGCGATCATATTGTTCCACCGGGGCAAGACATAAAGGTCTCCAAGCAAATAAGAAATAACCCCTAACACAACTGTCATCAGCAGCGTATCACCAAACGTGAAACCAAAGCCAAGACCCAGCACCAAATACAAAACAATAATCGTCATAATACCTTTAATCGCGAGCGCTTTCACATGTGTCATGATAAGGTTCCTCCTTCTATTGTCTGATTTGTTATGTATGATTCCTCAAATACGGAAAGTTAAACATTATTTTGTGTTTTTCATAAAGCATATTGGCGGCGGTTGCAAACAGGGGACTGGCCGGTCCGTGAAACCAGGGCTTTTATCGCAAGTTCCCTAACGCTCACCCGCCCGTTTTTTATCGCACTGATATTTGGCCTCTGTAGCAATTCCGAGAATAAATTTTAAAACTTCTCCTGTCCCTCCGTCATCACTCTTTGGGTATTGCAATATGATGAAAGGAGAAAAGGGGAGGTGACGTGATGGCGGTTGTGAGAGCAACAAGTGCTGATGTCAACTTGATGGCACGGCTGCTCAGAGCGGAAGCGGAAGGTGAAGGTAAGCAGGGGATGCTGCTTGTCGGCAATGTTGGGATTAATCGGCTGAGGGCCAATTGCTCTGATTTTAAAGGCCTCCGCACCATCAGGCAGATGATTTTTCAGCCGCATGCGTTTGAAGCGGTGACCCATGGATACTTTTATCAAAGACCTCGGGAAAGCGAGCGGGCCTTGGCGCGCCGGACGATAAACGGGGAGAGGTTCTGGCCGGCAAAATTCAGCCTGTGGTATTTCAAGCCGGGAGGAAACTGCCCGTCAACCTGGTATAACCAGCCGTTTGTAGCCAGATACAAGTCACATTGTTTTTATCAGCCGACGGCCGAAACATGTGAAAACGTATATAACACTTTTTAGGGGCAGGACGCCGTTCGCATTTGAACGGTGTTTTTTCTTTATTGGAAAATATTCCTGTGAGATAATCGTAGAAAAGAACTACAGGAGATGACAAAATGGCGACAATTGACCTGCAAAAGAAGAGCATAAAAATCGTACTGGAGAAAAAGCAGTTAACCAAGGTGACGGCTCGTGTCGGACTGGTGCTGGATATTACCGGTTCAATGAGAACGCTGTACAAAAACGGGACGGTTCAAAAAGTGGTGGAGCGGATTTTGGCTGTGGCTGATCAATTTGATGATAACGGCCTGCTGGATGTATGGGTTTATGATAATGAATTCTCACGGTTAAAGCCAGTCTCTGAAATCGATTTTTCAGGCTATGTTGATCGCGAAATTTTAAATAATGAGCTCTTGCATAAATTCGGGAGAAATGATGAGCCGCCGGTCATGAAGGATGTGTTACATAAATATGTTGTGGAAGAACCGAGTTCATATCCCGCTTTTATCGTTTTTATTAATGATGGCGGGTGTAAAAAAACGATCAAACCCATTATTGAAGCGGCCTCTGATAAACCGGTGTTTTGGCAGTTTGTCGGCATCGGTAACGGCAACTTCGATTTTCTTAATAAACTGGATACGCTAGAAGGACGTGTTGTTGATAACGCAAACTTCCTGCATATCGAAGACATTGAACGCATCTCTGATGATGAGCTTTATGATGCATTGCTTACTGAATTTCCATTTTGGCTGAAAGAAGTGAAGGAAAAAGGAATTTTAATAGAACAAGAGCCTGCTGCTGTAAAACCGGAAAGAAAGGGCTTTTTCAGCAGATTGTTTTCTAAATAACAGACAGCCTTCCCGAACACTGAGTGATTATGCAAAATCGCTCGGTGTTTTTGTTTTTTTAAGATCATGTGAAGAAAAATAGGTAAAAAGGGCGGCTTGCAAACGACAGGATTTGCAGAAAATACGCCGTTTTGCCAGCTATCGGCATGTTTCGGCGAAAGGGCTGTGAAGGAAGTCCTGTTTCCCATGTTCAGTGCTTACAAACCGTTCACACTTCTTCACAGCTAATTAACAATAGTTTCCTATAATGAAAGCGATCAATGAGAAGAGAGGGGATCTGGAATGGCATATGACAGTCGTTTTGACGAATGGGTAAAGAAATTGAAAGACGAAAGCTTTCAGAACAATACGTTTGACCGCCGCAAATTTATTCAGGGGGCTGGAAAAATTGCGGGGCTTTCTCTTGGGTTAACCATTGCTCAGTCAGTCGGAGCATTTGAAGTAAATGCTGCACCTAAGTTCTCTAGTTATCCGTTTACGCTCGGCGTTGCTTCAGGAGATCCGCTTTCTGACAGCGTTGTGCTCTGGACGCGTTTGGCGCCAGATCCGCTGAACGGCGGGGGGATGCCGAACCAGGCTGTGCCTGTCAAATGGGAAGTGGCAAAGGATGAGCACTTCCGCAAGATCGTAAGAAAGGGCACTGAAATGGCCAAACCGAGCCTCGCTCATTCTGTTCACGTGGAAGCGGACGGGCTTGAGCCGAACAAAGTGTACTATTACCGATTCAAAACCGGACATGAGCTAAGTCCTGTCGGAAAAACAAAAACACTGCCCGCCCCTGGTGCCAATGTGCCGAAAATGACCTTTGCCTTCGCTTCCTGCCAGCAATATGAGCATGGCTATTATACAGCCTACAAGCATATGGCGAAGGAAAAGCTGGACCTTGTCTTCCATCTTGGTGATTACATATATGAGTACGGGCCAAATGAATATGTATCGAAAACAGGCAATGTCCGTACACACAACAGCGCAGAAATCATTACGCTGCAGGACTATCGAAACCGCCATGCCCAATACCGTTCAGACGCTAATTTAAAAGCGGCGCATGCGGCGTTTCCGTGGGTTGTCACGTGGGACGACCATGAAGTTGAAAATAACTATGCCAATAAAATCCCGGAAAAAGGGCAGTCGGTTGATGCGTTTGTACTGCGCCGTGCGGCGGCGTATCAGGCTTATTATGAGCATATGCCGCTCCGCATCTCCTCTCTGCCAAATGGTCCGGATATGCAGCTGTACCGCCACTTTACGTACGGAAATCTGGCATCATTTAATGTGCTGGATACACGCCAATACAGAGATGACCAAGCCAATAACGATGGCAATAAGCCGCCATCTGATGAATCGCTCAATCCGAATCGGACCCTGTTAGGAAAAGAACAGGAGCAGTGGCTTTTCAACAATTTGAACAGCTCGACTGCATATTGGAATGTGCTGGCACAGCAAATCTTCTTTGCAAAGTGGAATTTCGGGACAAGCTCAAGCCCGATCTACAGCATGGATTCATGGGACGGTTATCCGGCTCAGCGCGAACGGGTCGTCAATTACATTAAAAGCAAAAATTTAAATAATGTTGTCGTGCTGACAGGAGATGTACACGCAAGCTGGGCATCGAATCTGCATGTCGATTTTAATAAAACAAGCTCGAAAATTTTCGGGGCTGAATTTGTCGGCACCTCCATCACATCCGGAGGAAACGGAGCGGATAAGCGGGCGGATACCGATCAAATTTTAAAGGAAAATCCACATATCAAGTTCTTTAACGATTACCGCGGATATGTCCGCTGTACAGTGACGCCTTCCCAGTGGAAAGCTGATTATCGGGTAATGCCATTTGTGACAGAGCCGGGAGCAGCCATTTCCACACGGGCTTCATTCGTCTATCAAAAAGACCAAACCGGATTGAGAAAGGTATCCTCGACAATGGTTCAAGGCGGAGTGAAACAATCCAATGAAGTCGAAGAGGATCGTTTCTTTGAGCACAACAAAGCCCATGAAAAACAAATGATCAAAAAGCGGGCAAAAATTACGCATTAAGGAGTGATACATGATGTTTTCAAATATTGGAATACCCGGCTTGATTCTGATCTTTGTCATCGCCCTCATTATCTTTGGCCCTTCAAAGCTTCCTGAAATCGGGCGAGCCGCCGGTCGGACTCTGCTGGAATTCAAAAGCGCCACAAAATCACTTGTGTCTGGTGATGAAAAAGAAGAAAAATCAGCTGAGCTGTCAGCGGTCAAGCAGGACAAAAACGCAGGCTGAGTGCTGATGAGGCAGACGCATGGTCTGCCTCTTTTTCTCATGAAAGGGAGGGCTTTTTTATATGGATAAAAAAGAAACTCATCTGATCGGACATTTAGAAGAGCTTCGCCGTCGGATTATTTTCACACTTGCGGCTTTTCTTCTGTTTTTAATTACGGCTTTTTTGTTTGTGGAGGACATTTATGATTGGCTGATCAGAGATTTTGACGGAAAATTAGCTGTTCTCGGACCGAGTGAAATTCTCTGGGTATATATGATGCTTGCCGGCATTTGTGCGATTGCCGCCTCCATCCCCGTTGCCGCCTATCAGCTTTGGCGTTTTGTAGCGCCGGCGCTGACAAACACGGAGCGAAAAGTGACACTGATGTACATACCGGGATTATTCGCCCTGTTTCTGGCCGGCATCTCGTTCGGGTATTTTGTGTTGTTTCCGATCGTTCTCGGCTTTTTGACCCATTTGTCTGCCGGACACTTTGAAACGATGTTTACCGCTGACCGCTATTTCAGGTTTATGGTGAATTTGAGCCTGCCGTTTGGTTTTCTGTTTGAAATGCCGCTCGTGGTGATGTTTTTGACGAGGTTAGGCATCTTAAATCCATACCGGCTGGCCAAAGCGAGAAAGCTGTCCTATTTTCTGCTGATCGTGGTGTCCATATTGATTACCCCGCCAGACTTTATCTCTGATTTTCTCGTCATGATTCCGCTGCTTGTCCTGTTTGAAGTGAGCGTCACACTATCAGCGTTTGTATACAAAAAGAGACTGACCAGTGAAGCGGCCGCCGCTTAGTGCAGCGCGCCGCCGGGTGACTTCGTATCCTGATCATATTGTGCGGCCGTAACAGCGGCGATCCTCAATGCTTTGACGATCATGTCCAGGCTGAGGCTCGGCGCTGTTTTGTCGATTGTTTGCTCCGGAATGTACGGAATGTGGATAAACCCGCCGTGAATGTGCGGAGACATACGGTGAATGTGATCCATTAACCCGTAGAACAGATAGTTGCATACAAATGTGCCGGCCGTATAGGAAACAGCTGCCGGAATGCCGTTTTCCTTCATTTGAGATGTGATGCGTTTAATCGGAAGTCCTGTCCAGTAAGCAGCAGGCCCGCCGGGAACAATCTCCTCATCAATCGGCTGGCTTCCTTCATTATCCGGGATACGCGCGTCTGCAAGATTGATCGCGACCCGTTCCGGTGTTACCTGCATCCGGCCTCCGGCTTGCCCGACGCAGATCACGATGTCCGGCTGATGCTTATGAATTGATTGCCGCAAAGTGTCGAGAGCGGTTCTGAACACAGTTGGAATTTGTTCCGAAGCGATGATCACCTGATCCGTTTCAAAGCCATTCAGCTGTTTCACCGCTTCCCACGATGGATTGACAGTTTCCTGATCAAAAGGATCAAAACCTGTGAAAAGCACTTTTTTTCTCATGGTTACCATCTCCTTTTCTATTATTCTATTGTTTATTTCTGGATTTTTCATCAAAATAATAAAAAGGAGTGAATCAGAATGGAACTTTTGCCGCAGCAGTACCGACATCTGTTCCCAACCGTGCAGAGCCGCATCATGCTTGCCAGCTGCTCACAGAGCGCGTTGGCAGAGCCGGTGTCAAAGGCGATACAAGATTATCATGACAGCTTGCTGCATAGGGGGACGAACTGGAATGAAGCGATTGACAAGACAGAGAGCGCCAGAAACGAGTTTGCGAGGCTGATAGGTGCTGAGCCGGATGAGATTGCGATTGTGCCTTCAGTTTCTGATGCGCTGATTTCCGTGGCATCATCCTTGTCTGCTGTTAAAAAGAAACATGTTGTATATACGGAGATGGATTTTCCGGCGGTGTCTCATATTTGGCAGGCGCAATCTGATTATAATGTATCTGTGATCCCTTCAATAGACGGAGAGCTGCCGCTCGAACAATATGAAACATATATCACGGAAGAGACGGTGCTGACCTGTGTTCCGCACGTTCATTACCGTGACGGCTGCATTCAGGATATAAAAGCCATCGCTGCCATCACCAAGAGAAAGGGATCGATGTTATTTGTGGATGCTTATCAATCTGCAGGGCATATTCCCATTGATGTGAAGGAATGGGGCATTGATATGCTGGCGGCAGGCACCAGAAAGTATATGCTCGGCATACCGGGCATGGCGTTTCTTTATGTGAGGAAAGAGCTGGCGAATGAGCTGAAGCCAAAAGCATCTGCTTGGTTCGGGCGGGAAAACGGGTTTGGGGTGTCGTCTTATGCAGAAGGCGCGAGGCGTTTTCAAACAGGAACCCCTGCTTTTATTAGCGTGTATGCAGCAGCTGCGGCTTTATCGCTGTTGAATCAGATCGGAATGTCCCGTATCCGCGATCATATAAAAGCCGTGATTGCCGATGCGTGTCAATATGCTGCTGAAAAAGGGCTGAAGCTTGAGGGGGCACCATCAGGACAGCAGCCGGGCATGGTTTCCATTCGGGATGAACGGGCATCGGAAACGGCGGCGTTACTAAAAAAGAAAAACGTGATTTGCGCTCCGCGGGACAATGTCATCCGTCTCGCTCCTCACTTTTACAATACGAAGGGCGAACTGCGTTATGCGATTGATGAATTGGCTGCGATTTTATCCGCGCGTTAAAAGCGATCACCTAAAAATAGTTGTTCACCTCCTTCGGCGCCGCTCGCGTCTTGCTTGAGTGTGTTGTCCGATATAGGCATAAAAAACCCCCTGACCTCAAGATCAGGGGGTTTTCTTATTGATCAACCTTTACTCGCTTCAAAAAGAAAGCGGCAATTAATCCGATAATCGCAACAATCATCGCAAAGACAAACGCATGCTGAACGCCTGCTGTCAACGCCTGCGGAATGACTGCTGGATCGGCTGGATTTTTTACGCTGCTCATGTAGTCATGCTGACCGGCAGCCATGATGCTGACCGCAACCGCTGTCCCGATCGCGCCCGCCATTTGCTGAAGTGTGTTCATAATGGCAGTGCCGTCGGGATAAAACTCACGCGGAAGCTGGTTTAAACCGTTTGTCTGAGCAGGCATCATAATCATGGAGATCCCGATCATCAAGCAGGTATGCAGCACGATAATCAGCACTGCTGTGGAAGCTGTCGTGAGATTTGAGAAGAGCCACAGAACAATAGTGACAATCAAAAATCCCGGAATAACAAGCCACTTAGGTCCGTATTTATCAAACAGACGGCCTGTGACAGGTGACATAAATCCGTTTAAAATACCGCCCGGCAAGAGAATAAGTCCTGAGGCAAATGCTGTTAGGACTAAGCCGCCTTGTAAGTACATCGGCAGAAGCAGCATGGATGACAGGATGACCATCATGCAAATAAAGACCATAATGACACCCAAAATAAACATCGGGTATCTGAACGCACGCAGGTTCATCATCGGCTGCTTCATCGTAAGCTGACGGATTGAAAATAGAATAAGGGCGATAACACCGACAATAAGTGAAACGATCACAGTCGGGCTGGACCATCCGCCAGAACCTTCACCCGCGTTGCTGAATCCAAACACAATGCCGCCGAAACCGATCGTCGACAGAATAATAGACAGGACATCAATTTTCGGTTTTGTGATGTCAGACACATTTTGCATGTACAGGATACCGAAAATGAGCGCAAGCACAAGGAACGGGAGAGAGATCCAGAAAATCCAGTGCCAGTTAAGGTGCTCAAGAACCAACCCGGAAAATGTAGGGCCGATTGCCGGCGCAAACATAATGACAAGTCCGATTGTTCCCATAGCCGCTCCCCGTTTATGAGGCGGAAAAATCACCAAAATCGTATTAAACATGAGCGGTAATAGGAGTCCCGTTCCAAGTGCCTGAACGATTCTCGCCGCTAATAAAAATGAAAAGCTAGGCGCAAGCGCCGCAATCAGGGTGCCTATGATTGAAAAGATCAGTGACACAGTAAAAAGCTGTCTTGTTGTAAACCACTGCAATAGCAGACCTGAAACAGGAACAAGAATACCGAGGACAAGCAAATAGCCTGTTGTTAACCATTGAACGGTTGCCGCTGTAATGTGTAACTCCTTCATAAGGTCAGTTAACGCAATATTCAGCGCTGTTTCACTGAACATGCCGATAAAACCGGCCGTCAGCAAAGATATCATAATGGGCATCACTTTATATTGCTGAGATGCTTTAGCTGCTGTTTCCAAATGTATTTCTCCTCTCATTCATCTGAATGTATTCATTCAGCTTGTAGTAGTATGTCTCTTTATTTATTTCTTCAACAGAGCTGGAATGCGGCTGGAGATATGAAGAAGCGGTGTGCTGTCTTTTGCTGTTAATGATAAAAGAATGCCGCCTTCAATCATGGCGTTAATGACGATGCCTGCTTCCTTGGCATGGTTCTCGCTGTAACCTGATAGCTGCAATTTTTCCTCAAACACAAGGGACCACGCTTTGTAGGCTTCATCACAGGCTTTTCGCAAAGACTCGCTTTTCAATGATGTCTCTGCTGCAAGCAAGCCGACGGGCAGGCCTTCAATGTCCTCTGTGCATGAGAATTGACAGGAGAGCTCCTTCAAAAAGGCTTGAATGCCTTCCGCGGGATCAGGGCTCACGTCCAGGCAGTCTGTGATTTTTTGGCGGATGTATTCCTTCATTTCATTCACGGCTTCAATTGCCAGCTGTTCTTTACCGCCGGGAAAGTGGTAGTAAAGAGAGCCTTTAGGTGCACCGCTTTCTTTAATAATCTGGTTCAGTCCCGTTCCGTAATACCCCTGCAGCTGAAAAAGCCGGGTAGCTGCAGAAAGGATTTTCTCACGAGCATCTCCATAGCTCATAACATTCCCACCTTACTGAATTGCTATCATAAAATATAGTGACTGGTCTATTATCATGATTCACCCATCGAATGTCAAGATAAAGAAACTCGAATAAGAAAATAAAATAAGTATATAAAAAAGCTGAGAGATAACCTGACGCACATTTTGACTGAATAAATGAAATATTCAATTATTAAAAGGCGTAGAGACGTTACCTTCCAAAGGAGAGAAAAACATGAAAACACAACGATTCCTCTTACTGATCCTTTTTACCGCACTATTGCTTGTTTTTACCGGATGCTCACAATCTCCTGAAGCAAAAGAATCTCCAAAAGAAAAAACGCAGACACAAAAAGTTTCTTCAGCTTCTGCTTCCAAAAAGAATGACCTTCCAACTATTAAAATACTGGCGACAGGAGGTACGATTGCCGGAGCCAATAAATCAAAAACCTCTACAACTGAATATAAAGCAGGTGTCGTTGGCGTTGAGTCTCTGATCGAAGCGGTGCCAGAGATGAAGGACATCGCGAATGTCAGCGGCGAGCAAGTGGTTAATGTCGGAAGCACAAACATTGATAACAAAACATTGCTGAAGCTCGGAAAAAGAGTCAGCAAACTGCTTTCTTCAAAAGATGTCGACGGTATTGTTGTGACCCACGGAACAGATACATTAGAAGAAACGGCTTATTTTCTGAATCTCACTGTAAAAAGTGATAAACCGATTGTTGTTGTCGGTTCGATGAGGCCGTCCACAGCCATCAGTGCTGATGGCTCGTCCAACTTGTACAACGCAGTTAAAGTGGCCGGCGCACAAGAGGCAAAAGGGAAAGGGACGCTCGTCGTTCTCAATGACCGCATTGCTTCAGCACGGTATGTTACAAAAACCAACACAACCGCAACAGATACCTTTAAATCAGAAGAAATGGGATACATCGGAACGATTGCCGATGACATTTATTTTCATAATGAAATCACACGCAAGCATACAAAGGATTCGGAGTTCTCCATTTCCAGCCTTGATAAACTGCCGCAAGTAGACATTCTGTACGGCTACCAAAATGACGGAAGCTATCTGTTTGATGCGGCTGTAAAGGCTGGCGCAAAAGGTATAGTCTTCGCGGGATCAGGCAACGGATCTTTATCTAACGCAGCCGAAAAGGGGGCAGTCAGAGCGGTTAAAAAAGGCGTCACAGTGGTTCGCTCAACCCGTACGGGAAATGGTGTCGTCACATCGAACGGCGACTATGTGAAAAACGACCTTTTGGCATCAAACTCCTTAAATCCGCAAAAAGCCCGGATATTGTTAATGCTCGCGCTCACCAAAACAGATGATCCTAGGAAAATCCAAGACTATTTTAATGAATATTAAAGAAAAGAAGGCGGAAAAGCCTTCTTTTCGTGCGTTTTCGGGATCAAAATAGCCTGAAATGTTCTCTCAACCTTAAAATTTCTTTAAAAATAAGTCAAATTTACCCTTTACTTAATTAATTTGGCAAAGTATTATAATTTAAGAATTTGTTACAAAAAAAGGAGGAAATTATGAAACTTTTAAGAGGTAAGATCATTGCACTTGTAACAATTGTTGTGCTGTCAGTTACATCCATGTTTGCGATGCAGCCGTCAGCGAAAGCCGCTGAACATAATCCGGTGGTAATGGTTCATGGAATTGGCGGAGCTTCTTTTAACTTTGCCGGTATTAAAACTTATTTGGTATCACAGGGCTGGTCACGGGACAAGCTTTATGCTGTAGATTTTTGGGACAAGACAGGAAATAACTTAAACAACGGTCCAGTATTATCGCGTTTTGTGCAAAAGGTATTAGATGAAACCGGTGCGAAAAAAGTGGATATTGTCGCTCACAGCATGGGCGGCGCTAACACGCTTTACTACATAAAAAATTTGGATGGCGGTAATAAAATTGAAAACGTCGTAACACTTGGCGGCGCGAATCGTCTTGTGACAGGCAAGGCGCTTCCAGGTACAGATCCCAACCAAAAGATCTTGTACACATCCGTTTACAGTAGTGCTGATATGATTGTTATGAATTACTTATCAAAATTAGACGGGGCTAAAAATGTTCAAATTCATGGTGTCGGACATATCGGCCTTCTGTACAGCAGCCAAGTCAACAGCCTGATTAAAGAAGGGCTGAACGGCGGCGGACAAAATACGAACTAATGAGAAACATAACCTTGAAGAATCCTATTCTTCAAGGTTATTCTGCTTTCAGCACAATTGTTTTCGCAGCCATATCATGAACGGCTTGTTTTTTCTTCGTAAATGCGGCTGTTAAATAGATCAGGCGGGAAAACACATGCACCCACGCTATCATGTAACGGACAATAGCCTGAGGGAGGGAGATTTTCTCGTGTGTTTCGTCTCTTACAATTTGCAGCCCGATGATTTTTTTGCCCAGCGTACCCTTCCAATTTGTCAGCGGCATCAGCAAAGGATACACAAGCAGCATCAATATGGCGGCAGCGATGACGCCAGCGGACCCGTCGCCAAACATAAATCCGGATGCTAAAATCACTGCGGCCGCAATGATCACGTCAAGCACAAGAGCGCAGGCGCGCAGCATAAAACCAGCTAGTTCCAACATAAACACTTCCTTAAAAATTTTAGATAAACACCTAATGATTGTAAAAAAGAAGGGCCTAAAGCGGGAATAGGTTATAAGTCTTAAATCACAAAAGTTGATGGAAAAGTCATAGGTAAATTTACATCATGAACCAGGCTGTCACATTACCAAATTCTTTTTTAGCCCGAAACCAAGCCCTCAGAAGTTATTTTTGTTAAAATAGAAAAGTTACAACAGAATTCGGAGGGTTTATTGTGGGAAAAGTGAAAAGAAATGCCCCTTGCCCATGCGGCAGCGGTAAGAAATATAAAAAATGCTGCGGAAATAAAGTTGTCGACTTCCCGACAGAATTAGCGGCAAAAGAAGCAAAACAAATTCAGGAAGACTTAGTGGAGTATGCCTTCACAGTACATAGAGAAAGCATTTCGGGTTTTATCAACCAGCATGATTTTCTTTCTACTATGGACAGGCAGACAAAGGACATCAGTGTATTTAATTTGGGAATCTGGGGAATCTTCTTCCACCCGCTCGCTGGTGACAAAACGATCTTTGAAGAGTACCTTCAGAGAAAAGGCGATTCGATCACCCGCCCGAAAACACGTGAGATCGTTGAATCCTGGAAGAGCATGACGCCTGCTTTATTGCTGCTGAAGGATATGAAAGAAGCAGTCATTCATTTTGAAGATGTCATTACGAAAAAGCAATTCGATGTGGAAATGGACGTCACGAATCAAGACCTCCCGCCAGTAGGAAGCTTGATTCTCGGCTATCCGATCCATGCAGCCGAAAAAGCGGAATTCTTTATGCAGTTCACAATCTTCCCAGTGAAGAGAACGGAAGAGCTGATCAGCAAGGTGAAGACATATGCGGATGCTGCAGTGAAAAACGGCAAAACGCCGGAGGACTTCATGAAGCAGGAGTTCAACAACGTACTTTTCGCGCTGTTAGCTGAAAAAGATGAACAGCCGCAGCAAGCGGAGGCTGTTCAAGAAAGCAACGTTGAGTGGGCAAACGACATGGAGAAAGAAACAGCCGCGGCGATTGAAAAAGGCATGAGCGGAGATGAATATCCGCATGAACTGATTCCGGCAGTCATTGACATTTGGAAATCGTTTTGCGAGAAAAAGTCACCTGTCATCAGAAAGCCGGAAGCTTTTGCGGCGGCAGTTGAATATTATGTGAATGCAATCTCTCTTAACGGGGCTACCGTTTCCCAAGCTAAACTAGCGAAAAAATACGGCGTAAGCGCATCAACAATTTCAAGCCGCTACAAAGAAATTGAAAGCACGCTCCAGGATGAAGCCGATCGCTTTGCACAATCATTAACATCGTAATGACGAAACAAAAAACCTTGAAAAGCCAAGCTTTTCAAGGTTTTTTATTTTTGGAACGGAATTTTGATTTCTAATCGGAAGACAGGATGGCGATATGTAAAATCAAGCTTGCCAAAAGCTTGATTCACCAGCTTTTGGATCACATAAGTGCCCATTCCTTCATGAGTGCCGCTCTTCGTCGTATGGCCGAATGACTGAAACAGTGTATCGAGCACTTTCGGTTCCATGCCGGGTGTTGTATTTTCACAAATCAGCACATAAAGCCCGCTTCGCAGTGATGTCTCCAGCTTGATCTCCGCTTTCTCAGGGGCCTCTGCGGCGCTGTCGAGCGCATTTTCTAATAGGTTGCCGGCCAGGCTGACCTGATCAGCGGGAGAGAAAGGGAGGGAAGAAAGCGGCGTATGCAAATGCAGTGAAACGTTCACATTCGAAGCTTTTGCTTTTTCCAGAAAGTCATACAGCACTCCTGCAAGGTACGCATTCTCTCCTTTTAAAAAACGGTCATATTGACTGTACTGGTCTTCCCAATGGTTTATGTATGTTTGTGTGTCCGGCTCTGACTGCGCCGAGCTGAGCGCTGTGATATGCTTCATTGTATCGTGATTCCGGCTCCTGACATCCATCAGCATTCGATTGGCGTGCTGTTCAGCCTGAGTCAGCCGATCGATTTGTTCATAAAGCTTTGTCAGCGAGCGGCACAGCCCGATGCGGAGCCATTCACCTGCCGCGAATATCATCATTACAAGCAGCACCGCCAATCCAGAAGCGACGATCAGCAAAAACACCGCCGACAGAATGTGAATCACGGCGATACATAAATAGAGCTGAAGGGGACAGCGATCCTGCATAGGCTTCGTTTTCCATATGTATAAAACCGCTGCCGCCGCCCCTAAAGCAGCGGCGAGCCAAGAAACGGATGTGCTGTGTGAAAGAATGGACGCCGACTTATAAAATATGAAACTGAATAAAAACAAATAAAGACATTGAAACAGAGTCATCACAACCTGCGCTCCTCAAAAATAATAGTTTTGAAAATAATCAAGCTGCTGCTTGGTGATCATCGCTTTTTTAGATGTTCCCTCAAACGAAACCGTAAACGAATGCTTCGTATAAGCGGAAAAGTGTTTAATGTAATGAATGTTGATAATAAAGGAGCGGTGCGAACGAAGAAAATCCTTCTCCGACAAATCGCCTTTAATATCGTTCAATGTTTGATATGTTTGCACTTCTTCAGATGTTGTCACAATCGTCGTTGACCGTCCTGTGCGTTCGGCGAAAATAATATCCTTCTTTTGCAGCACATGCATTTTAGATTTTTGTTTAATCAAAATCCGCCCGTTCAAGCTCGTTTCCGTTTTCTTTTTGAAATAACGTTCGAAGGAGGAGCTGAGACGATCGGCGTGGTACGGCTTCATAATATAGTCGTGGACGTTCAGATCAAAAGCGTGAACCGCATAGCCGCTATTGCCGGTGACGAAAATCACATCCACATCCAGCGAATGAGATCTGATTAAATCCGCCAGCTCGTAGCCTGACATGTGAGGCATCTCAATATCGGCAAGCAGAAGATCGATGTCCTCGTTCTTCACCCGGCTGTAAGCTTCCTCAGCCGAATCGGTGGCAAAGACAATTTCGACATCCTGCATTCTGGACACGATTGCTTCCAGCTTCTCTAAATCTACTCGATAATCATCGACTAGTCCGACTTTTACCATTATCATTCCCCTAGTTAGATAGAATCATCTTTATTTTATCCCATTTCGCGACATAAAAAGAACTCTTCGCGACAACTTTATCCAACAAATCAACCTTTTCGTATATAGTCATTACTAGAAATAACAAAAAGGGAGATTGTGACATGATTACACTGACGGATTGCAGCCGCAGGTTTACAGATAAGAAAAAAGTAGTCAAAGCTGTGCGTGATGTAAGCTTAACAATTCAAAAAGGAGAAGTCGTCGGCATTCTCGGAGAAAACGGAGCCGGCAAAACAACGTTGCTGAGAATGGTCGCGACCCTGCTTGAACCGACACAGGGCACGATCACAGTGGACGGCTTTGACACGGCCAAGCAGCCGGCCGAGGTCAAGAAACGAATCGGTGTCTTATTCGGAGGAGAAACAGGACTCTATGACCGGATGACGGCAAAAGAAAATTTACAGTACTTTGGCCGGCTGTACGGGCTGAACCGCCATGAAATCAAAGCGAGAATTGAGGATTTATCAAAACGGTTCGGCATGCGTGATTATATGGACCGAAGAGTGGGCGGGTTTTCAAAAGGAATGAGGCAGAAGGTCGCCAT
The DNA here is from genome assembly GCF_020708615.1 of Bacillus sp. LBG-1-113. NCBI lineage: Bacteria > Bacillati > Bacillota > Bacilli > Caryophanales > Bacillaceae > Bacillus > Bacillus sp. LBG-1-113. The sequence goes on from NZ_JAJFDG010000007.1 coordinate 115,200, forward strand.
TGCCAGGGCGCTGATTCACGATCCGGATATCATTTTATTTGACGAGCCGACGACAGGACTAGATATTACGTCAAGCAACATCTTCCGTGAATTTATTCAGCAGCTGAAAAGAGAACACAAAACCATCCTGTTCTCCAGCCACATTATGGAGGAGGTTCAGGCGCTCTGTGACAGTGTCATTATGATGCACAGCGGAGAGGTCATTTACAGAGGAGCACTTGAAACACTATACGAGAGTGAACGCAGTGACGATTTGAACTACATCTTTATGTCTAAGCTGGTCAGGGGGATTTCATAAATGGTAGGACAGGTTTATAAAAAAGAGATGATCGACGCTTTACGGGACAGAAAAACAATTTTACTGACGATCTTAGTTCCGATGATTACGATGCTGGGCCTTGTGTTTTTCTACGAAAGCATGCTTTCGGACAAAGGGGAGCAGTACACGATTGCTGTCGGCCACTCCCTGCCTTCAGAGCTGGAAAACAAGCTGAATGCGATTGAGGAAATCAGTGTAAAGACATTCGCAAAACCTGAACAGGCGGTCGATGACGGGAAAGCGGATGTGTATCTGAACATCCCGAAAGAGTTTGATTCTTATATCACCAGTATGACAACTTTTAAGGTTGACGTTTACGGCAGCTCGGTCGATCAAGGGTCATCAAATGCTATGCAGCTTGTGCAATCTGCCTTAGAGCAGTACAAAAATGAAATTGTGCAAAAACGTTTAACGAGTAAACATATTGACCATTCGGTGATCCAGCCGTTTTCAGTTCAACAAAAAGAAGCAGATGAAGAGCAAGGCGTTTCTGCGATCATGCTTTCTGCCATTCTTCCGATGCTGCTTCTAACATCAATCGTTTCCGGTGCCATGCCGATCGCTCTTGATATTATTGCCGGAGAAAAGGACCGGAAATCCATAGAAGCGCTGCTGCTGACACCGGTCTGCAGAAACAAAGTGTTAATCGGCAAGTGGCTTGCGGTTTCTACCTTCGGAATAGCCTCTGGCGTATTATCACTGATCTTTTTAATTCTGTGCACCGTCTTATTTACGGAAAAGTTAAGAACAGCCTTTCAGCTGGGAGATCACTTATGGGTCATTATCGGAGCCTCAGCCTTGATCATCGTGCTTTCTGCCATGCTGATCGCCGCAATGGAGCTTTTGATCAGCATCATTTCCGGCACGGTAAAAGAAGCGCAGAGCTATATGTCTCTTGTCGTCTTTCTGCCTATATTCCCGATGTTTTTCATCTTCAATAAGGCGCCGAATCAAATCGATCTATCTTACTTTTTCATCCCGTTCCTAAACCTGCACGCCTTATTTAAACAGCTATTATTCGGGATGATAAATCCGGCTGCCATTCTATATACGTGCGGAACCATCGTCGTGCTCATCGCCATTTTCTTTTTACTGGCCAGAGCCTGCTTCTTAAAAGACAAATGGGTTTTGCCAAAATAAACTTGCAAAAGGAGAAATACACTTTCTCCTTTTTGTGTATGCTGAAAAAAGAAGGAAAATAGAAAAAGGATATCTAATACAAAAAGTGGAACCTGCGCTATTTTTCATCAAATCATTTCGGAAGGAGAAGGGACATGGATCAAACACGTGCACTTGGGAAAACGAATTTACAGGTGAAACGGATCGGATTCGGCGCAAATGCGGTCGGCGGGCATAATCTGTTTCCGAATCTGAATGATGAAACTGGCAAGGACTTGGTTCGCACGGCTTTGGACGGCGGCGTGAACTTTATCGATACCGCCTTTATATATGGATTAGGGCGATCCGAAGAATTAATCGGTGAGGTCGTTCAGGAACGCGGTGTCCGGGATCAGCTCATGATCGCCTCTAAAGGAGCCCATAAAGAAGGAAACGGCCGCATTGAATTAGACAACAGCCGGGACTTTCTTCGCGGCGAGGTGGAAAAGAGCCTGAAGCGGCTGAAGACAGATTACATCGATCTGTATTATGTTCATTTTCCGGATGGCAAGACACCTCTTGCGGAAGTCGCGGGCACGCTGAAGGAACTGAAGGATGAAGGGAAAATCAAAGCGATTGGAGCCTCGAACCTCAATTATCAGCAATTGCAGGAATTTAATGCGGACGGCTACTTGGAGGTCTTTCAGTCAGAATACTCTTTAATTCAGCGTGATGCTGAGAAGGAGCTGCTCCCATACTGTGAAAAACACGGAATTTCTTTTATTCCGTATTTCCCGCTCGCATCCGGGCTGCTGACCGGAAAGTTTACAAAAGATGATGCCTTTGACGACAATCGAAAGAACAACCCGCAATTCCAGGGAGAAACCTTTATTCAAAACCTGAAAAAAGTAGACAAGCTCAAAGCGGTAGCTGAAGAAAAGAAAGCAGAGACGGCTCATGTCGCCTTGGCGTGGCTGTTAACGAGACCGGCTGTAGACGCCATCATTCCAGGTGCTAAGCGCCCGGAACAGCTGAAGGATAACCTGAAAACCTTAGATGTTGAACTGACGGATGATGAAGCAGATTTCATCAGCGGGATTTTTAAATAAAAAAGGAAATAGCCCTGAGGCTATTTCCTTTTGATGTTTATTCTTTAATGAATGCTTCAACTAATTCTGCTGCTCTGTAATCGTCCATATCAAGCTGCCACTGGTCGATGTCATTTTTCTTCATTTTCACTTCAACCGTTTTTTCACTTGAAGCCGGGCCAAGCTTTTTGAACTCTTCTGGATAGACTTGAAGCGCATATTTTACAGCATCTTCATAGCTCGCACCTGAATTCTTGCTGTAGTAGTCTTTCATTCTGTCCTCGATGCGGTCGGAGAGAGAAGAAGCGTCGACTGGTTTAATTGTAGCTTCTACAATGGCTTCATCTTTTGAGATGGAAGTTGTTTTCGCTTGAATCGATGAGTTTTTGCTTAATCCTGCTTTAATGCCGTTCACGATATTATCAAGCGCTTTGCTGTCCGCATATGTGCTTGAAAGGCCTGAAGCTGAGAGGTAGCCGTCTTTTGCGGACTCGTTAAAGTCGTTCACAATCTCATTTTTGTTCGCGCCGGTGATTTTTTCGAAATCTTTGTTATCTTTACCGAAAAGAAGGACATCTATATAAGCCGATAAAGCTTTCGCAGAGTCTTGGAGCTGATCTGCTGTCGCAAGGATTTTTTTGTCTTTTCCGTCAATATTGAATGTAACTGATTTTGGCTTCTTATCACCGTAAGATTCCGGCGTGTAATTCAGCTCGTATTTTTCGCCTTTATCTACAACGAAGAAAAGATTTCCTTCAACTGATTTGTCAGCGTTAATCGTGCTGCCCTGCAGCTTTTCGTTATAGTCTTCAGGATCTGTGTCAGACATTTTGGTATCACCTTGATACAAAGTGAAATCCATATGGTCTACATTAAGCGGATCTTTCCCTGTGTTTTTCACAGCGACATTTACCTTTAACACGAGCTGATCATCTGAAGTTGACTTATCATACTGAGACGGAAGTGTATAAGAGACATCTTTGATCTTAACTTGAGCTGTATCTGCGCTTTTTTCTGTTTCTGAACTTTTCTTCTCCGCGCTTGTTTTACTTCCGGAACAAGCAGCTGTAAACAGCATCAGCAGGAGAACAAGGAAAACAGCGTACGTTTTTTTCTGAAACATTCATTTTTCCTCCTCAAATGGTTTTGGGAAAGGGGAGTCTTTTGTCTTTGAGAATTGAATCTTTTTGAATGGATTGACATGATGCAGCCAAAAAAATCGGTTCTTTTCTCATGGTTTTACCCAGATTTCTGGAAACTCCGTCCTTCTTTGCGATTGATGACCTATAAAAAGTTGCAACGGAATTAATTTTAAGATTATTAGCTTTTATATTGAATAGGTTCATCTTACTATTTTTGGTGAAAAATGTTCTGGTAAAACTGGAAAACACAGAAATTTGTGTATATTAGACTACTACTTTGTAATCAGTTGAAGGGTGACATTCGAACGAAGAAAGGGGCTGCTTTGGTGAAAAAAGAGGAATTGAAACAAAAAGCACTGGAAATCGGCCGTGTGCCGACACACTTAAAGCTGGAAATTGAAGATTATGGAGATGAACAGAAAAGGTCGTATTTTTGCTGGATAGATCCGCAGGATGAAAACAAAGGGATCATCGTAGAGCTTGGACCGGACGGACAGCTGGAAGGGCTTTCTCGAGATGTTGAGCCTGAAAGCAGTGAGAAGCTGTCCGAAGACCAAATAGAGGCTATCTTGATTCAGTTCGTGAACTCTTATTATCCTGAAGCTCCGTCTGCGTTTGTCCGTGAAGAAAATGATGAGGCATTTGATGACAAAGTAAGGTTTTCATATGTTCAAATGGAAGACGGACTGCCGCTTCCTATGAGCGGTTTTATGGCTGATGTCTCCTTATCAGGGGAGGTGGTGTATTTTCGGTATTACGGGAAAGCGTGCAATATAATCAAGCCGGAACAGGTCGCAGATGAAAAAGAAGCAATGGCTTCTTTCAAGAAAGATGTAGATGTCACTCTCCTATTTGAGATCCTTCATCGCTCTGTCTACAAAAACGGAGACGATCAGCCGCATTTGGTGTATGAGTTTGAAAAGGCGGGCATTGCTGTACCTGCAGATGTAAGTGAAGAGAAAGAAATATTTGATGATGATTACGTGGAGTCAGAAAGCTTTCCCCTTCCCTTATTCGAAGACATTCACGAAAATGCAGACCCTGGCAGCATGATCGGCTTGAACAGCGGACTGATAAAAGTAAGGGAAGCAGATATAGGGGACGGCAGAAAAAAGATTGTATGGCGGGACAAGGATGAGCAGGAACTCGATAAAGCTGACAAGAGTCTTAACAGCTGGTTTGAAGGACGTCTTCACAATGTAATTGGAACCATCCATAACAAAGAAACCGGAAAACTCGAAGGTGTTATGTCGTTTATAGACGAAAAAGGGCCGAATACCGTAAGCGAGGAAGAGTGCGAAAAAATCGCCATTCGTTTTCTGTTCACGTTATTCCCGAATGCTGATCAATATTTTAAGATCAAATACGATAAACAGGGTGAAGAAGGTTCGTCAGCCGGCTTTACGTTTGACGTGCACTGTAACGGAGTTCCGCTTCGGTTTGGGCAGGTGAGAATCTGCGTCAGCCGCCAGACTGGGCGCATTACCGTTTATATGGGACCGGACATTGACCCTGAAGTGCTCAAAGCTGTTGACCCAGTTCCATCCATTTCACCGGAACAAGCCAAGTCTATCTTTTGGCGCCATTTTAAAGTGGAGCTTGGCTGGGAGAGCGAATACGGAGAAGATGAAGAAAACAGCTATCGTCTCGTCTACAAGCCGGTATATCCGAAATTGATTGATGCCCATACTGGTGAGGCTGTCATAAGTGCATTGTAAAACAGTCAAAAGTCACACATTTTCGGCGTGTGTACTGGCTGATGCATGAAAAAAGTAATAGAGAGAATGTGGAAATCCAGTTTCCTTAATAGAAAAGGACCTTTCTTCACTTTAAAAGAAGAAGGGTCTTTATATATAATAAACAAGGTTCTCTTTGTCGTAGACTCTTTGAAAGGATGACTTCATTGGTAAACAAACAGCTGAAAAAGAAGGCGCAAGAGATCGGAAATGTACCGCCGCACTATGAGCTTGAGATAGAAGATTATGCTCAAAAACAAAAGAAGAAGGGGCATGCATACTTCATTTGGAAGGACCCTGAAGATCCGGAAAAGCAAATTATTGTAGAACTCGCGAGCGACGGCGCTTTGCTCACATTTTCAACAGCCGCCGGCCTCGAGCAGGACAAAAAGCTCCCAGATGCCGAGCTGAAGCTGACAGCTCTTCAGTTTGCCGCAGCCCACCATCCGGCCACATTTATGAAATTTCATTTTCAAGCCAAGGAAGAACGAGGGCATCACATCCGGTTTGTTTATACAAAAAAACAGCTGGGCCTCTCGCTCCCCAATTCAGGATTTTTAATAGATATCACACGCAGCGGACAGATTGTCCATTTTTTATATTACGGAGAAGGGAACAAAGCCGACATCCCAAAGGAATTCGTAGAGAAAGAGAAGGTCATTTCCCATTACGTCAATACAATGTCTTTACGGCTTATGTATGACGTCATTGATGATGAACAATTGCCCAGACTCGTCTATGAACCGATTTTGCCGGGTTACAACTATCCAGCGGATGTAGACGAAATTGTGCCTGACCAGCACATATCGGATGAAAGAACGGAAAACGGGGCGCCTCTCCCGCCGCTTGAAAAAAAAGAAGAAACCGATATATATGAAATGCTGGGACTTACTTCTGATATGAAAAAAGTCGGTGAAAGGGACTTCGGAGATGAACTTGGAAGCACTTGGCGCAAAGGTACTGCACCCGAGCGGAAGGATTTAAGCATAGGAAGCTATTTTGCAACGAGAAATAAAAATACAATCAAAATGAAGACTGATAAAAAAACAGGGAAATTAAAAGCAGCTATTTCCTTCATGGACAATCAAGTTTCCGGCCAATACTCAACGGAAGAATGCCAAGAGACAGCGCTTCAGTTTTTGTACGCGCTCTATCCAAGAGCAGATGAGTTTTTCAGAGTGAACCCAATCCGAATCGATGAAAGAGGCAGGGTCCGCAATCATTTTTCTGTCTGGTATAAAGGAATACCGCTGCGGTTCGGTGCTGCCCGCATCATCGTCAACCCGGAAACCGGAAAAATTGACGCTTTTATGGCTCCGGATATAGACCCAGAGCAATTAGAAACAATCAACCATAAACCGGATGTTTCAGCCGACGAAGCGAGAGAAGCATTTTTATCTGCGTTTGATGTGAGGCTGGAGTGGCAGCCTGATTTTTCAGCAGGCAGCCATCAGCATTATAAGCTTGTGTATAAGCCGATTTATCCTCCATATATTGACGCGCATAAAAGAAAAAAGAAGAGGCTGTGAGGGTGTCTAGTCAGGTATCATTTGCAAGTGGGGATAATCTTTGAACCGTTCCCAATCCCCGCCCCATTCAAATCCGAGTTTTTTAGCGATGGTGACGACCTCCAGCCAATCTGATTTCCCGTTTTGATTGCCGTCGTAATCCATATCCCATAAGATGCTGCCATCCTTTTTCTGAAGAGCGAAATCAATCGCCAAACCATAATTATGATACGATTCCCCTCCTTTTGCGTAGGTGACAATATTCCCTTTTTTTGTGCGTCCTTGCTTATATAATTCGTCTTGTTCCTTGAAGGATCTGAATCCTTCAGTAATCACGATCGAGATGCCTTTATTTGATGCGGCAGCCTTGAGGGTGTCGGCATTCTGCTTCACAATCGGATCAAGAGCGGAAGGAACAGGCCTGTCCTGCAGAGCGGTTTGAGAGTGCCATGCGTGCCGCACATATGAGAAACAAAGGTCCGCCACAAACAGGAGGCATAAGATGAACGATGTTTTTGCTATTAATTTCATACCGGTCTCACTTTCTCATGAGTTGCTGAATGTTATGTTTTAAGCCATTGACTCTCTCTAAAAGAGAATAGCTATGATAAAATATAACATAAATAGTAGCAGGAGGAAGGAGGCAGATCATTGAGAGCAAAGATTCCATCTGAAGAAGTGGCGGTAAAACTAAACGAATGGTATAAACACATTCGCGCGTTTGAAGCAGATCAAGCAGAAGCATTAAAGCAGGAGATCGAGTACGAATTAGAAGACATGGAAGAAAATCAGGATTTACTATTATATTTTTCTTTGATGGAATTTCGGCATCGGATCATGCTGGACAAGCTGATGCCGGTGAAAGACAGCGACACCGAGCCTCCGTTCTCTGACATGCTGAATGAAATTGAAAGCAATCAGCAAAAACTGACGGGCTTATTAGAATATTATTTTTACTATTTCAGAGGGATGTACGAATTTAAGCAGAAAAATTTCATTTTAGCCATTGATCATTATAAGCACGCCGAGGAAAAGCTGGAGTATGTGGAAGATGAGATTGAAAAAGCTGAATTTCTTTTTAAGGTCGCAGAAGTGTATTATCACATCAAACAAACGTATTTTTCGATGAATTATGCAAGCCAGGCGCTTGATATCTATACGAAATACGAACTGTACGGCCGCCGCCGCGTGCAGTGTGAATTTATCATTGCCGGAAATTTGACGGATGTCTATCATCACGAAAAGGCGCTCAAGCACCTGTGCAGCGCTTTGGATTATGCCAGTCAGCTTGAGGAAGCATACATGATTGCTGCGGCTCATTATAACGTAGGCCACTGTAAGTACAGCTTGGGAGATCTTAGCGAAGCGGAGGGCTATTTTAAGAAGGCCGCCGCCATTTTTGAAAAGCACAAATTTCAGCAGACCGTTCAAGCTGTATTTTCACTGACACATATCTACTGTAAAGAAGGAAAATACGACAAAGCAATAGAGACGTATCAACACGGGGTTACAAGCGCGGCAGAATGGGCGGATGACATGTACTTAACAAAATTCCGCCTTATTCATGAGCTTTATCTTGGCAGCGGCGACAGGAAGGTGCTCGAAGAATGCTTTGACCTTTTGGAATCCCGCCAGCTTTTCGCTGATGCAGAAGAGCTGATGCAGGACGCGGCAGAACGCTTCAATCAGCAGCAAAATTATGAGTCCGCCGCTTTCTTTTACCGCAGGCTGATGGACATAAAAAAGACACTTGCCGAGCAGCGCTTCCAATAAGAGATGGCAGAGAACCGATAAGGTTCTCTGCTTTTTTTATGCTGTTTTCAACCCGGGAAAACAGGGTATTTTCCAGTACACAAAGGAAAATCAGAGGAGGAAATCATTTATGTATAAAGATTTAATCGGGAAAACAGCCATCGTAACAGGCTCTTCAAAAGGAATCGGGAGAGCCATTGCGGAACGCTTTGGACAGGAGAAAATGAATGTGGTTGTGAATTATCACAGCGACCCGTCAGGAGCCAATGAAACAGTGGACATCATTAAGCAAAACGGAGGAAAAGCCGTCGTAGTCGAAGCGGATGTGTCAAAGGAAGAAGGGATTCAGGCGCTAATGGATGCCGCTTTGGAGCACTTTGGCACGCTTGATGTAATGGTGAACAATTCAGGCTTCAACGGTGCAGAAGCCATGCCGCATGAGATGAGCCTTGAAGATTGGCAAAGAGTCATTGATGTAAACGTAACAGGAACCTTTATGGGGGCAAAAGCCGCGCTCAATCACATGATGAAGAACAATATCAAAGGAAACGTGCTCAATATCTCAAGTGTTCATCAGCAGATTCCGCGCCCAGTCAATATTCAATACTCAACTTCTAAAGGCGGCATCAAGATGATGACGGAAACGCTGGCGCTTAACTATGCAGACAAGGGAATTCGCGTCAACGCAATAGCACCGGGCACCATCGCCACAGAGTCCAACGTCGACACGAAAAAAGAAGAAAACAGACAAAAGCAATTGAAAAAAATTCCGATGAGAGCCTTTGGACAACCGGAAGAAGTGGCGGCTGCAGCGGCTTGGCTCGTATCAGGAGAAGCGAGTTATGTGACCGGTACAACACTGTTTGTCGACGGCGGAATGACACTCTATCCGTCTCAGCTCGAGTAGAAAGAAAAACAGGGGGAGTGCGGGATGAAAAAAGACTGGTGGAAGGATGCAGTCGTTTATCAAATATATCCAAGAAGTTTTCAGGACAGTAATGGAGATGGGATCGGGGATTTGCGGGGAATAATTTCCCGGCTGGACTACATAAAGGAGCTTGGGGCAGATGTGATTTGGATATGTCCCATCTATCCTTCTCCAAATGTTGATTACGGTTATGATGTAACTGACCATAAGACGATTATGGATTCTTACGGCACGATGGAGGATTTTCATGATCTGCTTGACGAGGTGCATCAGCGCGGCTTAAAGCTTGTCATGGATTTTGTCCTAAACCACACTTCAGTCGAGCATCCGTGGTTTAAAGAAGCGGAGCTGGACAAAAACAGCAAGTACCGCAGCTATTACTTATGGCGCCCCGGCACAAAGAACGGTCCGCCAACGGACTGGGTGTCAGACTACGGGCGTCCGGTTTGGCAATATGAGGAGCACACTGGCGAATATTATTTGCACATGAACGCCGTCAAACAAGCTGACTTAAACTGGGAAAATCCTTACGTTCGCCAAGCCGTATATGACATGATGAAGTTTTGGCTCGATAAAGGGGTCGACGGCTTGCGCATAGACCAGCTTCATCTGATCTCAAAGAAAGAGTTCCTTCCTTCATATGAGGACTACGTCAATCAGCGCGCAGAACCGAAACCCTTCCAGCCGAACGGCGAACGTATCCATGACTATTTAAAAGAGATGACAGATGAAGTATTTTCACAATACGATGTCATGTCGGTCGGCGAGGTTGGCTCTGTCACACCGGAGGAAGGCTTGACGTATACGGGAACTGATAAGCATGAACTGAATATGATTTTTCACTTTCAGCATATGGAGCTTGACCAGCAGCCGGGAAAACAACATTGGGATCTGAAGCCCCTGGAGCTATCTGATTTAAAATCCGTATTATCAAAGTGGCAGAAGACGCTTGAACATAAAGGCTGGAATACACTGTTTTGGTGCAACCACGACCAGCCGCGGATCGTTTCCCGTTTCGGAGATGAAGGGAGATATCGCAAAGAGTCCGCGAAAATGCTTGCTACTGTCCTTTATTTTATGAAAGGCACGCCGTATATTTATCAAGGAGAAGAAATCGGCATGACAAACGCGCCGTTTATGAGAATTGAGGACTACAAAGATATCCAAACGATCAATATGTATCATAAACGGGTGTTTGAAAACGGCTATGATCCTGAAGAAGTGATGGCTTCTATCTTGGCCAAAAGCCGGGATCATGCCCGGACGCCGATGCAATGGAGCAGCGGGAAGAATGCCGGATTCACGGATGGTACGCCATGGCTGAAGATCAATCCGAACTATACATCCGTCAATGCTGAGGAAGCGGAGGCAGACCCCGATTCCATTTTAGCCTATTACAAAAAGGTGATTAGCCTGAGAAAGCAGTATGCAGATCTCATAAAAGGAAGCTACGATCTCTTGCTCCCAGATGATCCGCAGCTGTTTGTATACGTTAGGGGGAATGGCAACCAGCAGCTTTTGGTGGTAAATAATTTTTCAAAAGAGCAGGCTGTATTCCACTGGCCGGAGCTTTGCAGCAAGGACCAGGCGTCCCTTCTTCTCAGCAATTATAAAAACGGTGATATTGCTGATGAAATGGTGTTTCAGCCTTACGAGAGCAGAGTATATCTTTTGAATGAAAGAGAATAAGAAGTCAACCCGGCGCAGTTTGCCGGGTTTTTCAGTACATATATTTGCGCTGCAAACGGAAATAATAAAAACATAACGTTAACATAAAATTAATCTTGCAAAACGTAATGACTTCGGTTTATTATTATATAGGATTACAAAATCGTTATCATTTTGATTTAAAGTCATTGTGAAAAAGAGGGGATATTCGTTATGTTTAAAAAATGGAGCGGTTTGTTTGTGATTGCAGCGTGCTTCTTATTGGTCGCGGCATGCGGCAACTCATCAACAAAAGGGTCAACGGATTCAAAGAGTGATAAACTGCACATTGTCACGACGTTCTACCCGATGTATGAATTTACGAAACAAATTGTGAAAGATAAGGGCGATGTGGATCTATTAATTCCATCTTCAGTCGAACCGCACGACTGGGAGCCGACGCCGAAGGATATTGCAAGCATTCAGGACGCAGATTTGTTCGTTTATAATAGCAAATACATGGAAACCTGGGTTCCTTCAACCGAAAAAAGCATGGGCCAAGATCACGCGGTTTTCGTAAATGCGAGCAAAGGCATTGATTTAATGGAGGGCTCTGAAGAAGAACACGAACATGAGCATGAACACGAACATGGAGATCACGAAGAGCATGAACACAGCCATGAAATGGACCCCCATGTATGGCTCAGCCCTGTTTTAGCGCAAAAGGAAGTTGAAAATATTACTGCGCAAATCGTGAAGCAAGACCCGGATAACAAAGAATACTATGAGAAAAATAGTAAAGAATATATTGCAAAACTGCAGGATCTTGATAAACTATATCGTACAACCGTAAAAAAAGCGGCGAAAAAAGAATTTATCACACAGCACACAGCTTTTGGCTATTTGGCAAAAGAATACGGCCTGACTCAGGTTCCGATTGCGGGGCTTTCTCCTGAACAAGAGCCGAGTGCAGCTGACTTAGCAAAACTGAAAACGTATGCCAAAGAGCATGACGTGAAAATCATATATTTTGAAGAAGTTGCATCCTCCAAGGTTGCAGATACGCTAGCCAGTGAAATCGGCGCGAAAACAGAAGTGCTGAATACGCTGGAAGGCTTAAGCAAAGAAGAACAGGATAAAGGTGTAGGGTACATCGACATCATGAAACAAAACCTCGATGCCCTGAAAGATTCACTATTGGATAAATAAAAAGATAGTGTGCGCCGGAGGGTGCACACTATTTCTTTGTGAGAAAGGAAGATTGACATGAATCTCGTCTCATTGAAAGATATCGTGTTTGGCTATTCCCACACGCCTGTGTTGGATAAAGTATCTCTTGATATTGAAAGCGGCGAGTTTGTCGGCATTACAGGTCCAAACGGCGCTTCTAAATCAACGCTGATAAAAGTGATGCTCGGCATGCTGAAACCGTGGGAAGGCACAGTAACAATCAGTAAAAAGAATGCAGACGGCAAACGTCTGACTATAGGGTATGTCCCGCAGCAAATTTCTTCATTTAATGCAGGTTTTCCGAGCACCGTGCTTGAGCTTGTCCAATCCGGCCGGTACACAAAAGGGAAATGGTTTAAACGTTTGAATGAAGAAGATCATATCGAAGTAGAAAAAGCCCTGAAAATGGTGGAAATGTGGGAGCTTCGCCACCGGAAAATCGGTGACTTGTCGGGCGGCCAGAAACAGAAAATCTGTATTGCCAGAATGCTTGCCAGCAATCCCGATCTCCTAATGCTGGACGAACCGACCACAGCGGTTGATTATGACAGCAGAAAAGGGTTTTACGAATTCATGCACCACTTGGTGAAAAATCACAATCGCACAGTTGTGATGGTCACTCATGAACAAAATGAAGTACAGCAGTTTTTAGATAAAGTGATTCGATTAGAGAGAGGAGAAAAAGGCGGATGGAAATGTTTGACTTGGAATTCATGCGACGAGCTTTTCTAGCAGGCGGCATGATCGCCATCATGGCCCCGATTCTAGGGGTATACCTTGTGCTTAGAAGGCAGGCCTTAATGGCTGACACACTCTCGCATATTTCACTGTCGGGTGTGGCCATCGGCTTTTTCCTCAGCACCAATATTACCGCGGCGAGCATAGTCGTTGTGACCATCGGCGCGGTCGGAATTGAATACATGCGGCGGGCATATCGGACATACTCGGAAGTATCGATTGCTATTTTAATGGCGGCGGGTCTGTCCTTCGCGATGTTTTTAATCAGCCTTTCGAAAGGCGCGGCCACTATGAGCATTGACCAGTACTTATTCGGGTCGCTCGTGACGGTTAACCAGCAGCAGGTCTATATTATCGGCATCATTACATTGTTGATCCTGCTCTATTTTATCGTATTAAAAAGGCCGCTCTACCTGCTGACATTTGATGAAGCAACAGCCAAAACGTCCGGAATCAATACAAACATTCTGTCGATGTCATTCAGTATTGTCACTGGTCTTGCGATCTCAGTTATTATTCCGATTATCGGCGTACTGCTCGTATCGGCACTGCTCGTATTGCCGGCAGCTTTCGCCATTAGAATCGCAAAAGGCTTTAATATGGTATTTATGTCAGCCATCCTCATTTCCTTATTCAGTGTATTTATGGGGCTGACATCATCTTATCAGCTCGGCACACCGCCAGGGCCTTCCATTACTCTGCTGTTAATTGTTCTGCTCTTGATCGGGTTTGCAGTTCAAGGGATATGGACGTTTATCAAAAAAGAAACCCAGCGTAAAAAAGGGCGCAGGTAAAAATAAAAAGCAGTTTTTCCTTCAGGAAAAACTGCTTTTTTTATAGAAATAACTCTGCAAGACGCTCATATGATTCTTTTTTCGCCTCAAAGTCAAACACATTGCAAAGAACCATCATTTCATATGTTTCATAGCGGTCAGCCAGCTCTAGAAGCTGCTGTCTTACAGTGCTTGGAGAACCGATGACCATGCGTTTTCTGTTTTCTCGTATTTGGTTTTTATCTGATTCGGTATAGTGGTATGCTTTCGCTTCCTCAAGGCTTGGCACCCTGCTGTCCAAGCCTTTCCCGACGCGAAGAAGCCACAAATCTTGGCTTAACGCGAGCTCCTCTGCCTCTTCATCTGTTTTTGCGCAAATGACAAAGATCGTAAACAGTGCGGCTGGAGATGTGAAATGGGCTGATGGCTGAAAGTTTTCACGATAAACGCGAAACGCGCTTTCCCCTCGTTCGGAGTTGATAAAATGTCCAAATACATATCCGATTCCCTGATGGGCTGCTCGCCTTGCGCTGTTTTCCCCCAATCCAAGCACCCAAAGCTCCGGCACTGTATCAATAAGAGGCGCTGCTTTGATCCCGGCATACGGATGCCCGGCGGGAAGCGAATCGGTCAGGAAATAAGAGACATCCTGAAGCTGTCTGTTAAAATCCGTTAAGCTTTTTTTGATGCCGTCGGTTAAGGCGAGCCGGGTTTTCGTCGTTCCGCCAGGCGAACGCCCGAGGCCGAGGTCAATCCGGTTCGGATACAAGGCCTCAAGCTGGCGAAAGGTTTCGGCCACCTTAAACGGGCTGTACTGAGGCAGAAGCACACCGCCAGACCCGACACGAATCTTGTTGGTGTGAGCCGCGATGCGTGCGATCATAATTTCCGGTGCCGTGCTTGCCAGTCCTTTCGTGCTGTGGTGTTCGGCAAACCAATAACGCTTATAGCCCCACTCTTCACTTCGTCCGGCCAGCTCAACCGAATGCTGAAGGGCTGTCACGGGGCTTTCTCCTTTAGAAACAGGTGCCTGATCAAGTATGCTTAAATGAATCAAAAGGCCGCTTCCTTTCCGTTGCTTTTTAGAATGTGATACAAGAATAGGCAAAATGACTCGCTCACGTCAAATGGTTTGTTTAAGATCCGTCATTCATATGATTTGCTAAAGATATATCAAATATGGGAGATTTTTTTCGAGGATTTTCGTCAATTATTCTAAACTTTTACGAAACTTTGATATAATAAAAAACGTATATATTAATAATTTACGGCATTCAAGTTACGTTTGTACGTAAAAATAAATGTGACTATATTCACATTTCGATGATTAGGAGTGAATCGTGTGGCAATTTCTTTAGAAAAAGGTCAGCGAATTGATTTAACAAAAGGAAAAGCGGGTCTGTCAAAATTGATGGTCGGTCTCGGCTGGGACCCTGTTTCATCAGGCGGCGGCTTTTTTGGAAAGCTGCTCGGCGGAGGCGGACCAAATATTGACTGTGACGCATCAGTGCTGATGCTGGAAAACGGCAAGTTCACTGATAAGAAAAATGTCATTTATTTTGGAAACCTGAAAAGCCGCTGCGGCAGTGTCAAGCACACAGGTGACAACCTGACAGGCGACGGAGCGGGCGATGATGAGCAGATTTTAATTGATTTGGCGAAAGTGCCTGCCAACATTAATAAGCTTGTATTTGTTGTGAATATTTATGATTGCGTAAGAAGAAAACAGGATTTCGGCATGATTCAAAATGCTTTTATCCGTGTTGTTGATCAATCGAATCATGAAGAAATGCTCAAATACAACTTGAAAGACAATTATGCCGGCAGAACAAGCCTGATTACGGCTGAAATCTACCGCCAGGACGGTGAGTGGAAATTCGCGGCGGTCGGCGAAGGCACAAACGATACAAGATTAGAAGATATTGTCAACCGATACGTATAAAAGAAAAAGGAGTGGATGAAACATGGCAATTTCATTGGCAAAAGGACAAAAAGTAGATTTAACAAAAACGAATCCGGGTCTTTCAAAGGTTGTTGTCGGTTTGGGCTGGGATACGAATAAGTATGACGGCGGACATGACTTTGATCTTGACTCAAGTGTGTTTCTTTTAGATGCGTCTGGAAAATGCGCATCTCAAAATGATTTTATTTTCTATAACCAGCTTGAAGGCGGAAACGGTTCAGTCGTTCATTCAGGCGATAACCTGACAGGCCTTGGCGAGGGTGATGACGAGAATGTAAAAGTCAATCTCAGCGCCGTACCTGCCAATATCGACAAAATCTCATTTGTTATCACGATTCACGAAGCGGAAGCGCGCAGCCAAAACTTTGGACAAGTGTCAAATGCGTTTGTACGCATTGTCAATGAAGAAACAAATGAAGAGCTTATTCGTTACGATCTTGCGGAAGATTTCTCTATTGAAACGGCAATTATCGCTGGAGAGCTTTACAGACACAACGGCGAATGGAAATTCTCCGCTATCGGCTCAGGCTACCAAGGCGGTCTTGCCCGCATCGCAACAGATTACGGCTTGCAAGTCGGTTAAGACATATTACGAAGAGCAGAAAGGAGAGAGGCAGTATGGCCATTCAATTAGCAAAAGGACAGCGTGTGGATTTAACGAAAACAAATCCGGGACTCACAAAAGCGGTGATCGGTTTAGGCTGGGATACAAATAAGTACTCAGGCGGACACGATTTTGACCTGGATGCTTCAGCCTTTTTAGTGGATGCGCATGATAACTGCGTGAATGATCTCGATTTCGTCTTCTATAATAACCTTGAGCACCCGAGCGGCGGTGTCATCCATACGGGTGACAACCGCACCGGAGAAGGCGACGGAGATGATGAGCAGATCATCGTTGATTTTTCGAAAATCCCTGCTCACATTGAGAAAATCGGCATCACAGTTACCATTCATGACGCGGAAGCACGCAGCCAAAACTTTGGACAAGTGTCAAACGCGTTTGTACGCGTTGCAGATGAAGAGACTCAGAATGAGCTTCTTCGCTTCGATTTGGGGGAAGATTTCTCCATTGAAACAGCCGTTGTCGTATGTGAGCTGTACAGACACGGAAACGAGTGGAAGTTCAATGCGATCGGCAGCGGTTTTTCCGGCGGCCTTGCTTCATTATGCCGGAACTACGGTTTGCAGGTGTAAGCGAGTGACAAATAAAGCAGTCACCGTTTTGAATTAATAGGAGGAAAAAACTTGGAATTTTTACATCACATCATGTCTACGTATGCTTCATTTTTCGATTGGGAAATGTGGGGGGAAGTTCTGACTGATCCGGTTTCTTGGGGTCTGATCGGTTCCCTTGTTGTGCTGGAAGGCCTTTTATCGGCCGATAACGCGTTAGTTCTTGCGGTAATGGTGAAACACCTTCCGGAAAAACAGCGTAAAAAAGCGTTAACGTATGGTTTATTCGGAGCGTATATTTTCCGATTTATTTTCATCGGACTCGGTATGCTTCTCATTAAATTCTGGTGGATCAAGGTGCTTGGCGCGCTTTACCTGGCTTGGCTCGTCATTAAGCACTTTTGGATCGGAGAAAAAGAAGAGGAAGCAGACGGTATTAAGAAAAATTCTTGGATGGTCCGTACATTCGGGATCTTCTGGGCAACTGTTATTTCAGTTGAACTGATGGACCTTGCCTTTTCTGTGGACAGCATCTTAGCCGCGTTTGCGGTATCTGAAAAAGTATGGGTTCTTTTGATCGGCGGTATGCTGGGTATTTTAATGATGCGTACAGTCGCAAAAGTATTCCTTGTGCTGATCGATAAAATCCCTGAGCTTGAAAACACAGCATTCGTGTTAATCGGAATTATCGCGCTGAAAATGGCAGGGAGCGCTTTCCATTATGAAATGCCGCATTCTGTATTCTTCATTATCATTATCGCTGCATTTGCGGTGACATTTATCATTCACTATATCAACAAACAAAAGCAGGTGCGCGAACAAACAGCTGCGTCAAAAGAAGAATAAAACAAAACAAGGAGGGAGTTTCATGTCCTTCCTTTTTTGTTACAGAAAAGAGGGTGACTGGTTTGCGGTATTTCCACTATTTATCAGCGCGTCAAGAAGAGCATGTATTTTACCAAGTGCCGAAACAGGTCACGAAAGAGGCGCCGAAAAAATGGCTTGAACAAGCGCTGGGAGCCCTATTATATATGCCTGCAACCCGCCACGACATAGCCGCTATGATTACTGAACAAAAGTACGAGGATCTAACGTCCGTTGTTTTCTGCTTAGAGGATGCGATTGGGGATCATGAAGTCGAGCAGGCTGAACATAATCTCAACATTCAGCTTGAGCGCATAGAACAGGCAATTCAGCAAAACAAAATAGAACCGGAAAATCTTCCGCTCATGTTTATAAGGGTGCGTTCTCCGAAGCAGATGCAGGAGCTGGCTGGCCGCTTAAAGCACCTTCTCCATTTGTTAACCGGTTTTGTGTTTCCGAAATGTTCAGGAGTCAACGCCCGTGACTATGCGGAAACGCTGAAAAACATCTCTCGCGATAGGAGAGCGCCGATTTATGGAATGCCGATTTTAGAAACGCCCGATTTGCTTTCAAAAGAGACGCGGACAGAGGCTTTCGGAGAGCTGAGTGCGGTACTGCATCAATATCAGGACTTGATTTTAAACGTGCGAATCGGTGCGACTGATTTGTGCGGGTTATACGGCATCCGGAGAAAGCCGGGGCAAACCATCTATGATATTCGCCTGATTGCAGATTTTATGGCAGATGTCATCAATTATTTCGGCCGGACGTTTGTTGTTTCTGGACCGGTCTGGGAATATTTCCAGGCAGCGCAAAAGCCTCACCTTCTATCAGGACACCAGCCTGCTGAGCTGAATGAGCATGTCAAAGGTTTGGTGAAGGAAACAGAGCTTGATATCGCTAACGGGATTCACGGGAAAACGGTCATTCACCCGTCTCAGCTTAAAGCGGTAAACAGCCTGTATGTTGTATCAAAGGAAGACTATATGGATGCGTTAAGCATTATTCATCACGGAAACGGTTCAATCGGTGTGATGAAAAGCCATTTTTCCAACAAAATGAATGAGATGAAGCCCCATATGAAATGGGCTGAGAACATCATAATAAAATCAGAAATCTATGGGGTGTATCATGAAAACCGATCTTTCTCCGATTTGCTCAACGAACAGCAAAACACTTCAAATATTGGACAATATGGCGGTTGATCTGTCGGTCACTGACAATCCGCTTTCTATTCCGGAGCAAGTCTTATTTGAAATGGCGGCGCGTGTAAACAAAAAAAGGGGTTTTTTATTTGTCAGCAAAGTGCTGGGAAAGCATATTCCAGTTCATCCGCTGAAGCCGCTTTTGGCGTCAGGGCTGCTTGCTTTGGAGTACGCTGAACGAAAAACGGGGCGTGAGCTGAAGGAGAAGGCTGACATTCTGAACGGGTTTCTTTCAGGAACGGACAGCGGCCTTCGTAATGCTTATCGAACATTGCAAAAGCAGCGCGTGGCACTAGAGGAGGCGCCGCTTGTGATCGGGTTTGCGGAAACGGCGACAGCACTTGGACACGCGGTTTATGACTGTATTGAGAATGCGTCGTATGTCCATACAACACGTGAACAAATACGAAACAACGAGCCTTCCATTACATTTGTCGAGGAGCACTCCCATGCGACCGACCAGCTGTGCTATGCGGAACCTCATATGATCAACAACAATTGCCCTGTGATTCTCGTGGATGATGAAATCACAACAGGAAAAACCGCATTGCATATCATTCGGGATATACAATCGAAATTTCCCCGCAAAGAATACGCTGTTTTGTCTTTATTGGATTGGCGGACTGAGGAACACAAACAAGCTTATGCTGAAGCGGAACGGGAATTAGGGGTTACCATATCAACAACAGCTTTACTGTCTGGGCGCATTTCCTTTAAGGGAGAGCTTTTGTCAGAGTCCACCTATGATTACAAACCGAAGCCGCAGGAATCAGCAATAAACAGAACAGACATCGACTTGTCCGGCTTCTTTGCATCCTTACCCTATCAGCCGGCCACATTCGCAGACGAGCATTTTTATGTGAAGGAAACAGGGCGATTTGGCTTAAAAGCGAGTGACAGGCAGGCCGTTCACGAGGCCTGCCGCCTAGCTGCGCAGCATGTGGAACAATATCGGAAGGGGAGAAGAACGCTTGTGCTCGGAACGGGAGAGCTGATGTACATCCCTATGAACATCGCAGCGCATCTTCACGGCTCTATTTCTTATCACTCTACTACCCGCAGTCCGATTCACCCTGTTGCCAAAGAGGGCTATGCTGTGCAAAACGGATATTCATTTATGAATCCCGAAGATGAGGGGGTTCGCCATTTTATCTATAACCTCCCCGCCGGAGCGTATGACGAAGTCTTTTTCTGTCTTGAAAAGACCGTTTCGGATGAGGCGTTACAGCCGATTTTTCATATATTCAAAGAAAAAGAAGTGCCGTATATCCACATTGTAACCCTTTCAGGAAAGGCGTGATCTGAATTGACAGAGATAATTGACCGGATTGGAAGCTATCCGAAGGAGGATGTCACCTTTCTATTAAAAGATTTGTCCGCCGTTTCGATTGAAAAAAGCACGGAAGAACGGGAACGGTCGATTCAAAGCGGCACCCATTACTCTGAGATGCTGCCGATCGAATATAAGCCGACAGATGAGTATATGAAACTGTTTTATGCCTCGCTTGAAGACAGTAAACAGAAGGTTGCGTTGGCGGCCGGAGCTGTGGCGGAGCAGCTTTTCGCCAAACACGGCAACGATACGGTTTTGTGCAGCCTGGCAAGGGCGGGCACGCCGATCGGTGTATTGATTAAACGGTACATCAAAATGAAGTATCACATCTCAGTTCCGCACTACAGCATATCGATTATTCGGGACAGAGGAATTGATGAAAACGCCTTGCAGTATATGCTGGAGCATCATCCAGACGGAAAGATCGCCTTTATCGACGGCTGGACAGGCAAAGGCGCTATTACAAAAGAACTGAACCGATCCATCCAACAGTTTAACCAGCGCTGGAATACGAGACTTTCCTCAGAAATTGCGGTGCTTGCCGATCCGGGTGATTGCGCGGACATCTACGGAACGAAGGAGGATTTTCTGATTCCGAGTGCCTGCTTGAACTCTACAGTATCGGGTCTTGTCAGCCGCACGGTCTTAAATGAAAAATGGATCGGGCCGGATGATTTTCACGGGGCGAAATATTACCGTGAGCTGAGCGAAGAGGATGTTTCTGTATTCTATATTGAAACGATAGCCGAGCAATTTCCGTCTATTTTTAAAGAAGCAGAAAGCCTGGCGATTGGCTTGCAGCGCACACGTATGAAACCGGATTGGAGCGGCTTGGTTTCCATTGAGACGATCCGAGAGCAATTTGGCATCAGCAATACGAACCTGATCAAACCGGGAGTCGGAGAAACGACCCGTGTGCTTCTTCGCAGAGTGCCTTGGAAAATACTAATTCAGCCTGGCGCTGAAGAAACGCTGAAACATATTCTTTTACTGGCGAAGGATCGGGGAGTGCCTGTAGAAGAATACGAGAACATGTCTTACAGCTGCTGCGGGCTGATTCGTCCGGCGGAGAAAAGCCTATGAACGCGTTTGCCAGCGATTTAGACAGAACATTAATTTATTCAAGGCGCATGATCGGCACGCCCGATAAGGAAGCCGGGATTGAGCTGATTGAAACCTTAAATGGGCGGGAGCTTTCTTATATTTCCTCAGCCGTAAAAGAACATATAAATCAGATTCAGAAGGATCACTATTTTATTCCCGTCACCACGCGTACAAACGAACAGTATAAGAGACTCCTATGTTTCCAGCAGGACATTGTGCCGGAATATGCGGTGACAACAAATGGCGGGTGCATCTTAAAGGACGGCGAGCCTCTGAAAGAGTGGGACGAGCTGATGAAAGAGGAGCTGGCGTCGTGTCTGCCGATCGAGGCCATGCTGAGGGAAATTGCAGGTCTCTCGTTATCAGATGCGGTAAAAAGAACCCGAATCGCCCATCACTATTTCGTGTATCTCATTTTACATGAGGAAAAAATACCGTACATCGATATATCCGCTGTGAAAAAGTGGGGAGCCGATAAGGGTTGGCAAGTATCCCTGCAGGGGCGAAAGCTTTACTTTATTCCCAATCCGCTTAATAAGTGGAAAGCGGTCGAATACCTGAAATCCAGGCTCTCTCTTGATGAAATTTATACGGCTGGAGATTCTCTGCTTGATCTTGAACTGATCCGGGAAGCCGATTTTGGCATCGCACCCGCGCACGGCGAGGTATTGCGTCACGATCCGAAACTTCACAAAACGGCTGCAAGCGGCATGCTGGCGGGAGAAGAAATCACAGCGTTAGTTTTATCGCAAATATCCAAATTAAAACACGTATAAAACACAAAAAAAACCAGAAAGGAGGATATGATGAGACAAGAAGAGTTAACCATCCATAAAGCTGTTCCGGCTCATGGCGATTGGAAAAGCATGCTGTTTCAGCCATTGCCGGAGCGGGATCACTATGAGAATGAACAAGGTCTTTCTTTTTCGCGGCTTGCCGGGCAAATACTGGGCACGCCCATTGATGAGACCGACTACTTTAACGAGCTGTATGATCTTTCTGTAAACGATCATATTTATGTCCTGAGCGAAACGCTTGATAAAACAATTGCACCCGAAACTTTTCAGGCGCTTCAGCATATTCATTCCATCAATCAGCAGGAAAAAGGCCTTTCGGTCAGCCGCTTTGTCGCCTTTCTGGACGGGGAACAGCTGATTGCGAAACATTCCAATTCCATGTTGCACCGCCATATAAGAAAAGCACTGATGACGCTGTTACATACCTTTGCCGAAAATCATGAGCAGGGACTGAATCATCCTGATTTTCGCAGAGTGCTTCTTGATGTTTCAAAGTTTTCCTTGAACCACCTGAATCCTTGGCTGGAAAAAGCCGATATAGAGCGGGAGATGCCGAAGGTGGTCTGGTATGGAGACGCGACGAAAAGCCAGCTGTATTTCTTATATTACTTGATGCTTGTTGGCTGTGATGTCCTATTGTTCCATCCCGCGGGAACCGATCAGCTGACGCTCGTTGATCCTAAGCAGGAGCTAAGCTTCACGGAAAAGCTTCCGGATGTCTCAGACCTTCAGCCATTCCCGAAAGAAAAACCTGACCGTAAATCAACGGTGGCGTATCGATCGACAAAGGAATTTGAGCATGTGCTGAATCATGAGGAATCCATGCTGTACAAGCCTTGGCAGTTCAGAGATCACACACCGGTTTCCGTGACGCTGAAAACGACCTATGATGAATTGTTTTTAATTGCAAAAGAACGTGCGTTTATTCGCCCGAATTTCAAAGCCGATAAACATTCAATCGACATTCCGAATGTGTTTGCCAAAATTATGGGCGTGTCGAAGGACAATAAAGAATATTGGAACAGACTTCATACAATGGCGGATTATCCGGAAACAGAAATGGTTCGAAGCTTTCCGCTTACAGAAGAAATCAGATCGAACTATCAATTTCATTACAGCCACGCGCTTGATCATGAAGGAAACATTGATCCGGAGAAGCTGATCGCAAGCAATGTATGGCAGTACAAACAGCTTCCGGCAGGCATTCAGACCGCGATCGCCAAAACGATCTCGAGAATGTGCAGACACCCGCGGCTGAAGGCATTGCATCAGGAACAGGTCAAGGATGTTCAGATCTACTTGTTTAAACAAACAACAAACCTTCCCGCTAACCTGCTGAAATTGATTCAAATGTTCGACTATGCGCAGACCGTTCCGAAACTGGTGCTGTATCATACGGAAATGAACGGTGAGCTCACACGATCAGACGCCGCAGCCCTGCTGTTTTTGAATGAAATCGGCATTGATATCGTCATTTATAATCCTCCCGGACATCAAGACATTGAGCATTATATCGAAGAGGATCAGTATGATATTCACTGGCTGGACGACATGGTGTTTCAGCAGGACTATAAAGAGCCCTCGCTCGTGAAAAGGCTGTTCAGAACGATTACCCAAAAGTAAGGAGAGAAAAAAAGCATGACAACAGAAAATCAAAATCCGCTTGTTCTCGATAAAAACGAAGAAATTTCTCAGCAAAAGGCAGACGATATCCGCCTGCAGCTCCGCCAGGAACCAGAGGTGCAGCGCCTTGCTCAGCAAATTGACGTGAAAAACCAAATGGAGCTGCTGGAGTACGGAAAGGAGCCGGCAGTTGAAATTTCCAAGTTCTCTGACCGCATCTTGGGGATGATGAAAACAACAAGCGTGACAGATTCAGGCACGATGCTGACTCAGCTTGGAAAAATCATGGACCGCTTTGACAAAAATGATTTTGACGAGCCAAAGGGACTGATGGCCAAAATCTTCAAACGCGGCGGCAGCATGATTGAGAAAATCTTTAAAAAGTATCAGACGCTTGGCGGAGAAATTGAAAAAATCAATGTTGAGATTTCCAAGTATAAAGATGAGATGACAAAAACAAACTACACGCTCGATGAAATGTATGAAAACAATATCAACTACTACATGGAGCTTGAAAAATACGTTGTTGCCGGACAAATGAAGCTGGAAGAGATGCAGTCAATCCTTCCTTCCTATGAAGAAAAAGCGGCAAGCGGAAACCAGCTTGCGCAAATGCAGCTTGATACGCTGCGCAACGGCATTCAGGCACTTGAGGAACGTGTTTATGATCTTGATATGGCGCGAATGGTGGCGCTTCAAACCGCACCGCAGATCCGTCTCCTTCAGCGCGGTAATGCTAAGCTGATCGGCAAGATCAACTCTGCTTTTATTATCACGATTCCGATTTTCAAAAACGGCATTATTCAGGCCGTTACAGTGAAACGCCAAAAGCTTGTGGCTGACTCTATGAGCGAGCTTGACCGCCGGACAAACGAGATGCTGAAACGCAATGCGGAGAACATCTCGAATCAGAGTGTTGAAATTGCCAGAATGGCCGGCAGACCGAGCATTGATATAGAAACGATCGAATCCTCTTGGAACACGATTGTCAGCGGCATGCAGGAAACAAAACAAATCGAAGAAGAAAACAAACGCCTCCGGGAAGAGGGCGCAAGACGAATTGCCCAGCTGCAGGATAATATTAAAAAAGCAGCATTACAGCAATAAAAAGACCCCCGCTTGTGAATCATAAGCGGGGTTTTTGATTGACATCAATTAGGTAATGACAATGTGTAAAGACAGGTGTAAACTTAAACGGTAATCATTTTGCATATCAGAGGTGTTGGCTATGGGAAAACAACAGCCTATATCCCAGCGTAAGCTGCTGGGTGTCGCCGGTTTAGGGTGGCTGTTTGATGCAATGGATGTCGGAATATTATCGTTTATTATCGCCGCGCTCCACGTGGAGTGGAATCTTTCGCCCGAGGAAATGAAATGGATCGGAAGCGTGAATTCCATCGGCATGGCTGTGGGTGCGTTTTTGTTTGGATTGCTGGCTGATCGAATCGGCCGTAAAAAAGTATTTATCATTACCCTTTTATGCTTTTCAATCGGAAGCGGGATATCAGCTTTCGTCACAAGCTTATCGGCATTTCTCATTCTCCGTTTTGTGATTGGGATGGGACTTGGCGGCGAACTGCCTGTCGCTTCAACACTTGTTTCGGAAGCGGTTGTGCCTGAAAAGCGGGGCCGAGTCATTGTGCTTCTCGAAAGCTTTTGGGCTGTGGGCTGGCTGGCAGCGGCGCTTATTTCCTATTTTGTCATTCCAAGCTTCGGCTGGCAGGCGGCTTTGCTTTTAACCGCACTGTCGGCGTTTTATGCGCTGTACTTGCGGACAGGATTGCCTGATTCGCCGAAGTACGAATCGCTTTCTATGAAAAAGAAATCGGTGTGGGAGAACGTGAAAAGCGTTTGGGCGAAACAGTATGTACGGCCGACGGTGATGCTGTCGATCGTCTGGTTCTGCGTTGTCTTTTCTTATTATGGCATGTTTTTATGGCTGCCGAGTGTGATGCTGTTAAAAGGATTCAGTATGATTCAAAGCTTTGAATATGTTCTGCTGATGACGCTTGCTCAGCTTCCGGGCTATTTTTCGGCTGCGTGGCTGATCGAGAAGGCGGGCCGGAAATGGATACTGGTCATTTATTTGATCGGAACAGCGGGAAGCGCGTATTTCTTCGGAACGGCAGATTCCTTAGGTCTGCTGCTGACGGCTGGAATGCTGTTATCCTTTTTTAATCTTGGCGCGTGGGGCGTTCTGTATGCCTATACACCGGAGCAATACCCAACAGCAATTCGCGCGACAGGCTCAGGAACCACAGCGGCGTTTGGAAGAATCGGCGGCATTTTCGGCCCGCTGCTCGTCGGAACACTCGCCGCCCGCCATATTTCGTTTTCAGTGATTTTTTCGATCTTTTGCATTGCCATTTTACTGGCGGTCGTGTGTATTTTGATTATGGGGAAAGAAACGAAACAAACTGAGCTTGAATAAACAAAAGCACCTTATCATGAGGTGCTTTTTACATGGAAACCGGCAGCTTGCGGTTTGTTTTTTCTGCTTGTTTGATTTGAAAAAGCAACTTATTTTTCCAGTAAAGGAGCTTGAAGTCATAAGAGGAAGAAGGATTTTCGATTTAATAAAAGCGTTTTCAATAAAAAAGGCTTAATTTTACCTGTAAAATATAATAATAAAGGAGGATTACAGAGTATTTAGAAGCATAATTAAGGTCTTGGGGTCACAGGGATGTTTATCATGAAATGGTACAGAATAAAAGAGAATATGCGGTTTGTGTGTGTTGTTACATAAGTGTTACGGTAATAAAGATTGCTTAATATGGAGGGAAAATATGAGTGTAGATGAGAAACCGATTAAGATAAAAGTCGAGAAAGTCTCTAAGATTTTTGGGAAACAAACCAAGAAAGCAGTTCAAATGCTTGCCGACGGAAAAAATAAAAAAGAGATCCTGAAAGCAACCGGATCAACCGTTGGGGTTAACCAAGCAGATTTTGATGTATATGATGGTGAGATATTTGTCATCATGGGTCTATCAGGGAGCGGTAAATCAACTTTAGTACGGCTGTTAAACCGGCTTATTGAACCGACTGCCGGAAAAATTTACATTGATGGTGACATGATAACAAATATGTCTAAAGACCAGCTCCGGGAAGTCCGCCGGAAAAAAATCAGTATGGTCTTCCAAAAGTTCGCTTTGTTCCCGCACAGAACGATACTTGAAAACACAGAATACGGACTGGAGCTTCAAGGTGTAGACAAACAGGAGCGCCAGCAAAAAGCGCTTGAGTCGCTTAAACTTGTCGGACTTGAAGGATTTGAACACCAATACCCTGACCAGCTCTCGGGCGGGATGCAGCAGCGTGTCGGCCTTGCCCGCGCTTTGACAAATAATCCGGACATCCTTCTGATGGACGAAGCGTTTAGTGCGCTTGATCCATTAATCCGTAAAGACATGCAGGATGAGCTTTTGGATCTGCATGATAATGTCGGAAAAACGATTATTTTTATTACGCACGACCTGGATGAAGCGCTTCGCATCGGCGACAGAATCGCGCTGATGAAGGACGGAAACATCGTTCAGATCGGCACGCCGGAAGAAATCCTTATGAATCCATCCAACGAATATGTTGAGAAATTCGTTGAGGACGTTGATTTGTCTAAAGTATTAACTGCCGGCCACATTATGAAGCGCGCTGAAACGGTGCGGATTGATAAAGGGCCGCGCGTTGCATTAACACTGATGAAAAACCTAGGGATTTCATCTATTTATGCAGTCGATAAACAAAAACAATTGTTAGGTGTCATTTATGCGGCTGATGCGAAAAAAGCAGCCGAGTCTGATTTATCCCTTCAGGATATCTTGAATAAGGAATTTACGACTGTACCAGAGAATACGTATCTGACTGAGATTTTTGACGTTGTTTCTGACGCGAATATTCCAATTGCGGTTGTGGATGAAAAGCAAAGAATGAAAGGGATTGTCGTAAGAGGCGCGCTGATTGGCGCACTTGCGGGCAATAACGATTATATCAATGTTGAAGGCACTGCTGAGCAAACACAAGATCCTTCTGTACGGGAGGTGAAGTAAATTGGATAGACTGCCTAGAATACCTTTAGCAGACATCATTGACCGTTTTGTTGACTGGATTACGATAACGTTCGGCGGATTCCTCGATGGAATCGCAAATGGCTTGGCCATTTTTGTAAACGGGATTGTAACCGGGCTTGGATTTATTCCTTCTATTTTGTTAACGATTATTTTCGCAGCTCTTGCATGGTGGATCAGTACGAGAGGAATTGCGCTGTTTACTTTAATTGGCTTTCTCGTTATTGACTATTTAGGATATTGGGACCCAATGCTGCAAACGTTAGCGCTGGTTGTCACGTCCGTCATTATTTCGATTGTGGTCGGTGTGCCGATCGGGATTTGGGCATCTCAGAAAGAAACGGTTCGCCGTATCGTAACGCCTATCCTTGATTTAATGCAGACAATGCCTGCTTTCGTATATCTTTTGCCGGCAATTTTTTTCTTTAATATCGGTGTTGTGCCGGGTGTTGTTGCGTCTGTTATCTTCGCAATGCCGCCGACAATCCGTATGACGGTTCTCGGTATTAAACAAGTGCCTGCGGATCTGATTGAAGCAACTGAAGCGTTTGGTTCTACAACAGCTCAGCGTTTGATTAAGGTTCAGCTTCCGCTTGCAACAAAAACCATTCTTGCCGGGATCAACCAAAGTATCATGCTTGCATTATCAATGGTTGTTATCGCAGCAATGGTCGGTGCGCCTGGACTAGGTTCAGAAGTATACAGCGCCGTTACACAGCTGAAAACAGGGGTCGGTGTAGAAGCAGGTATCGCTATCGTTATCGTTGCGATTACGCTCGACCGTATTACACAAAATATTAAAGTGAAGAAGAAAAGCAGGGGGAATGCCTGATGTTTAAAAAAATCATCGGTATCGGTGTTTCCGCCATGCTGGCACTCTCACTTGCGGCTTGCGGATCAGAAAACGACGAAAATGCGTCCGCGGCTGAACAGGTGAATAAGACGATTATCGGGATTGACCCCGGTTCAGGTATTATGAGCCTGACTGATCAAGCGTTGAAGGATTATAACCTGAACGACTGGACACTGATTTCATCGTCAAGCGCTGCTATGACTGCTACGCTCAAAAAGTCATACGACCGGAAGAAACCAATTATTATCACAGGATGGACTCCGCATTGGATGTTCTCCAGATATAAATTAAAATATCTTGATGATCCGAAAAAAACTTACGGCAGTGCCGAGGAGATTCATACGATCACCAGAAAAGGCTTTAGCAAAGAACAGCCGAATGCCGTTAAGCTTCTGAGCCAGTTTAAATGGACGCAAGACGACATGGGTGAAGTGATGATCAAGGTGGAAGAAGGCGAGAAACCTTCCAAAGCCGCTGCTGATTATGTGAAGAAGCACAAGGATCAAATCGCGGAGTGGACCAAAGGCGTGCAAAAGGTGAAGGGAGACAAAATCAACCTTGCCTATGTGGCGTGGGACAGTGAGATTGCAAGTACAAACGTTATGGGCAAAGTCTTAGAAGACTTGGGCTATGACGTGAAACTCACTCAGGTAGAAGCTGGTCCGATGTGGACGGCGATTGCGACGGGAAGCGCGGACGCATCCCTTTCCGCATGGCTGCCGAATACCCATAAACCATACGCTGTCAAATATAAAGGCAAATATGATGATGTAGGCGTCAGTATCACTGGCGTGAAGATGGGTCTTGTTGTGCCTCAATATATGAAAAACGTCAACTCAATTGAAGATCTGAAGAAATAATGAAGAAAGCAGCCTGTTCGCAGGCTGCTTTTTTGATTTAAGAAGCATTGGCTGATGCGAGTGTATCGGCTTTTTGGAACGTTTTTAACACAGCGTTTGCTAAAATGTGAATCCCGGTAAACATCGCGTTTCTGTCAAAGGTCATATGCGGGTGATGGAGTCCTGGCTGAAGTCCGCAGCCGAGGCCAAGCATGGTCGTTTTAAGGTTCGGCACTTTCACGGCATAAAAATGAAAGTCTTCACCGCCGGTTGTCACAAGCGGTTCATCGAGCTGATCAGCTCCGATAACGTCTGTGATCGCTTCAGCCATAATGCCTTCAGCTTCTTTATTTTGCGTTGCCGCCGGAAGGCTGTGTTCTTTGTGAAGTTCAATTGTCGCATCGAATGCCGCGGCAGCCGCTTCGCAGGCTCTTTCTGTTTCTGCGATCAGCGTCTCCATGGCTTCATTTGTTTGCGCCCGCAGGTCAAGGCTGAAGGTCGCTTTTCCGGGAATGATGTTAGAGCTGTCGCCGCCGGCTTGAAGCTTTGTCATTTTGACAGTGTGCGGAATTTTCGGATCGATGTGAATCAGTCCTAGCTTATGGACGAGGAATGCCGCGATTTCGATGCTGTTTTTGCCAAGGTGCGGCCGTGCGCCATGAGCTTCCTCTCCAATGATTGTGCCTTCGATGTGCTGGCTTGACCCGTGCAGAATGGATGGGGCGCAGCGTCCGTTTTGGGTTTCCTGAATTGGACGGACGTGGACGCCATACAAATAGTCGACGTTATCAAGCACGCCTTCTTCTATCATTTTTAGAGCGCCGCCGCCTTTTTCTTCTGCGGGCTGAAAGATAAAACGGATCGTTCCGCTCGGAAGCTCCGGCTGTTTTTTCAGCAGCATTAACGTACCTAAAGCCATTGTCATATGCGAATCATGTCCGCAGGAATGATTGGTGCGAAATGTGCCGTTGACCTCCTGCCATAATGCATCAATATCAGCACGGACAGCTACAACAGGCGAGCCCGAACCCATTTCACCGACAACTCCGGTGCAATCTGAAAACGTGCGCGTGCGGCACCCTGCATC
Organism: Bacillus sp. LBG-1-113; assembly: GCF_020708615.1. Classification (NCBI taxonomy): domain Bacteria; kingdom Bacillati; phylum Bacillota; class Bacilli; order Caryophanales; family Bacillaceae; genus Bacillus; species Bacillus sp. LBG-1-113. The sequence goes on from NZ_JAJFDG010000007.1 coordinate 146,064, forward strand.
TTCGAGTTTTTGTTTAAGAAATGCAGTTGTCTCATATTCTTTCCAGCTGACTTCTGGATTGGCGTGAAGATGTTCAAAGATGTCCATTACGGTTTGTTTCATTTCTTCTGAGAGTTTTTGCATGGGAGAAAAACCTCCTTCTTTCCTTTTTTTATATTGAAACAGGTAGATAGGCTGTTTATAATATAGCACATATTTATATTTTTCAGAATAATAGGTATTTTCTAAAAAGAGGGGATGGATCGAAATATGAGTATGCCAGCAGCCGAAACACAGCCGAAGAAAAAACGTACCGCCTTTAACATGCCTGACGCCTATGTCCTCTTATTTATCATCGCTTTCATGTGCGCCGTTGCTTCGTATATTGTGCCGGCGGGAGAATTTGACCGTGTGACGAAGGGAGAGGTTACCACTGCGGTGCCGGGAAGCTACCATTCAATTGAACAGTCTCCGGTCAGCCTGATCAGCTTTTTCACTTCTCTTCAGGATGGAATGGTCGGCTCAGCCCCTATTATTTTTCTGATTTTATTCACAGGCGGCACGATCGCTATTTTAGAAAAAACAGGTGCCATCAACGGACTGATTTACAATGTCATCAGCAAGTTCCGCACAAAGCAATTATTATTTATTTGTATTGTCGGGGCGTTGTTTTCTGTTCTTGGAACGACCGGAATTGTCGTGAACTCAGTGATCGGATTTATCCCCATCGGCCTTATTGTCGCACGCTCCTTAAAATGGGACGCGGTCGCGGGTGCAGCTGTTATTTATATAGGCTGCTATGCCGGGTTTAACTCTACCGTTTTATCACCGTCCCCGCTTGGCTTATCACAATCGATTGCGGAGCTGCCTCTGTTTTCGGGGATCGGCCTTCGTGTGGTCATATACATATGCTTTTTGCTGTCTTCTATCATTTATATCTATTGGTATACAAGAAAATTAAAGAAATCAAAGGATGCCAGCGTGCTAGGCACAAACTGGTTCCCGGCGGCAGGATTGAGCGATGCGAATCAAGAAGAAGATAAGTCTGTCCCCTTTACCGTTCGCCATAAGCTGATTTTGGGAGTCGCGGGTTTGTCACTGATCGGATTTTTGTACGGCGCATTGAAGCTTGGCTGGTCAGATTCCCAAATGGCTGCGACATTTATTTTTATTTCGGTCCTTGCCGGATTCATTGGAGGACTTGCGGCAAACGATATTGCCAAAACTTTTATTACCGGCTGTCAGAGTCTTGTATACGGTGCGCTGATTGTCGGGATGGCGCGGAGCATTTCTGTCATTCTTGAAAATGGAAAGCTGCTGGATACAGTCGTCAATGCTTTGGCTTCGGTGTTGGACGGATTCAGTCCGATGGCCGGCGCAATCGGCATGTATATCGCCAGTGCTTTGCTTCATTTTCTCATCTCTTCAGGATCGGGCGAAGCGGTTGTGTTCATTCCGATTTTGGCGCCGCTCGCTGATTTGATGGGAATCACGAGACAGGTCGCGGTGGAAGCGGTTATGCTTGGAGAAGGGGTTGTCAATTGTGTGAACCCGACGTCCGGCGTTTTGATGGCAGTGCTTGCCGCCAGCGGAATTCCGTACGTCAAGTGGCTTCGGTTTATGCTGCCGCTCGCTCTGATTTGGTTCTTAATCGGGCTTGTGTTTATTTGTATCGGTGTCTTGATCAATTGGGGGCCGTATTAAACATTGCTGCCCGCCGGCTTGTACGGCGGGCTTTTCATTTATTCGTTGCAGAAGCGCAGGCTGTTATTGTAACATGTAAGCCATAAGCCATTCGTAAAAGTGCGGGAGGAAGGTCATGAATAATCTGCATAACAGACTTTCAGGCGTGAATGGGAAAAATAAGAGAGTAAAAGAAAAAGAACAAAAAATCTGGTCGGAGATCGGCATGTTAGCCGGGGCGATTGCGCTGCTGGATGTGATCATCCGCGGCATTATGTTTGAATTTCCGTTTAAAGAATGGGTCGCGAGCCTTGTGTTTTTGTTCATTATCATCTTATATTACTGCATCAGGGCATCTGCTTCTGGAATGCTGATGCCGAGAATAGACACCGAGAAAGAACTGCATAAACGGGTGAAGCAGCAGTTCACAGAATCAATAGCTGTCGCCTTTGCGGTAGTGGTGCTTACGATGTATGACAGGGGGATTCCCCATACATTCTTCGCTTGGCTGAAAATGTTTCTCTTATTTATCGTCTGCGGCGGCGTTCTGTTTCTGCTACGATTCGGGATCGTGAAGCTGTCTTACAGAAGATCGGTAAAAAAGGAGTCTAAGAAGAAATCATCATAGAGGATGGTTTCTTTTTTTGTTCATAAATCAGACAAATCTTTTCTCTTGCAAAAGTTTGTGAAATGTTGCACAATATAAATGTGAAATACTTCACAAACAGTCATCGAAGAAAAACATACCCTGGAAGGATGATTAATGATGAATAAACATGTAAATAAAGTAGCTTTAATCGGAGCGGGTTTTGTTGGAAGCAGTTATGCATTTGCGTTAATTAACCAAGGGATCACAGATGAACTTGTGGTCATTGATTTAAATAAAGAAAAAGCAATGGGCGATGTAATGGATTTAAACCACGGAAAGGCGTTTGCGCCGCATCCGGTCAAAACATCTTTCGGAACATATGAAGACTGCAAGGATGCTGATATTGTCTGCATTTGCGCCGGAGCAAACCAAAAGCCTGGTGAGACACGCCTTGAATTAGTAGAAAAGAACTTAAAGATCTTCAAAGGTATCGTCAGTGAAGTCATGGCGAGCGGATTTGACGGCATTTTCTTAATCGCGACAAATCCGGTTGATATTCTGACTTATGCAACATGGAAATTCAGCGGCCTGCCAAAAGAGCGAGTGATCGGAAGCGGTACAACACTTGATTCTGCGAGATTCCGTTACATGCTGAGCGAATACTTTGGCGCAGCGCCTCAAAACGTGCACGCGCATATTATCGGTGAACACGGCGATACTGAGCTTCCTGTCTGGAGCCACGCAAATGTCGGCGGTGTGCCTGTCGGTGAACTCGTTGAGAAAAACGATGCGTACAAACTAGAGGAGCTGGACCAGATCGTAGATGACGTGAAAAACGCCGCTTACCATATCATTGAGAAAAAAGGTGCGACTTATTATGGTGTTGCGATGAGCCTTGCCCGCATTACAAAAGCCATTCTTCATAATGAAAACAGCATTTTAACTGTCAGCACCTATTTGGAGGGACAATACGGCGCAGATGACGTATACATCGGCGTTCCGGCTGTCGTAAACCGCGGAGGTATCGCAGGCATCACTGAGCTGAACTTAAATGAGAAAGAAAAAGAACAGTTCCTTCACAGCGCAGACGTCCTTAAAAATATTTTAAAACCTCATTTTGCAGAACAAAAGGTCAACTAATCGCAACTATAGAGTAAAGGGCTGATTGTCAATGTGGGAGCAGTTGTATGATCCGTTTGGAAACGAGTATGTGAGCGCACTTGTGGCGCTCACTCCGATTCTCTTTTTTCTCTTAGCTTTAACCGTTTTTAAGATGAAAGGAATTCTTGCGGCATTTCTTACCCTAGCCGTCAGCTTTTTGGTTGCCGTTTTGGCATTTCATATGCCGGTTGAAAAAGCCGTTTCTTCTGTTTTATTAGGCATCGGAAGCGGTTTGTGGCCGATCGGCTACATTGTCCTGATGGCAGTGTGGCTCTATAAAATCGCTGTGAAAACCGGGAAGTTTACCATTATTCGTTCCAGCATTGCCGGCATCTCGCCTGACCAAAGATTACAGCTATTATTAATCGGTTTTTGTTTTAACGCATTTTTGGAAGGTGCGGCCGGCTTTGGTGTTCCGATTGCAATCAGTGCGGCGCTGCTCGTCGAACTTGGCTTTAAACCGTTAAAGGCGGCGGCGCTCTGCTTAATTGCGAACGCTGCCTCTGGAGCCTTCGGCGCGATCGGGATACCGGTGATTACAGGCGCGCAAATTGGAAACTTGTCTGCTCTTGAATTGTCACGGGCATTGATCTGGACACTGCCGATCATTACATTTCTGATTCCGTTTTTACTCGTGTTCATATTAGACCGGATGAAGGGAATCAAACAAACCTGGCCTGCCTTGCTGGTTGTCAGCGGAATGTATACAGCGGTTCAGACGCTGACAATGGCTGTGCTCGGACCGGAATTAGCTAACATTTTGGCGGCGCTGTTCAGTATGGGCGGGCTTGCGCTCTTCCTGCGTAAGTGGCAGCCGAAACAGATTTACCGTGAGCAGGGAGCCGGAGAAGCTAGTGAGAAAAAAAGATACAGCGCGGCAGACATTGCCAAGGCGTGGTCACCTTTCTACATTTTAACCGCGGCGATCACCATCTGGAGCCTTCCTGCCTTCAAAGCGCTTTTCCAAGAAGGCGGACTGTTGTATCAAACAACGCTTCTTTTGAAAATGCCTTTTCTGCATCAGCAAATTATGAAGATGCCGCCCATTGCCCCATCTGCCATGCCGTTAGATGCAGTCTTTAAAGTTGATCTGCTGTCAGCGACCGGTACAGCGATTTTAGCGGCGGTCATTGTTACGGGACTGTTCAGCAAAAATTTCTCTTATCGGGATGGTTTCAGTTGCTTGAAGGAGACGGGGAAGGAACTGTGGATGCCGATTGTCACGATCTGCTTTGTGATGGCGTTTGCCAATCTGGCCAACTTCGCGGGGCTTAGCTCTTCCATCGGGCTGGCACTGGCGAAAACAGGCGATTTGTTCCCGTTTGTCAGTCCTGTTCTCGGCTGGATCGGCGTGTTCATCACTGGCTCAGTTGTCAGCAATAATGCGCTGTTCGGTCACTTGCAGGTCGTCACCGGTGCGCAGATCGGGGCCGGTTCTGATTTGCTGTTAGCCGCAAATACGGCGGGCGGGGTAATGGCGAAGCTCGTTTCTCCGCAATCTATCGCCATTGCCGCTGCCGCGGTCGGCCAGACAGGGAAGGAATCAAAGCTGTTTAAACGGACAGTAGCGTACAGCCTGATTCTGTTATTAATCATCTGCATATGGACATTTATTCTAGCAAGATTAGGTGTTTAATAGAAAAAAGCAGTACACCCAGGGTGTACTGCTTTTTCATTAATTTGCTTTCTTCGTCATTTCCTCAGTTGTTTTGACTCTTGTTTTTCCCATAAACAAAACGGTAATCGCTGCGAGAACAATTGGAATCAAAGCAAGTAAAAAGACATATGTGATGCTTGAGGACATGGCGTCGATGATCCGGTTCAGAATCGCTGCAGGGATCTGTGATCGTGTGCCGGCTTGGAAAATCGCCTGTGGATCACCGATATTCTGTGGCGCGCCTGAGCCGGCGGAGCCTTTCATCCCGCTGAAGGCGTCGCTTAGCTGGTTTGTGAACACGTTTGTCTGAACCGTGCCGAAAATCGTGACACCGAGCGTCATGCCGAATGATCGTAAAAATGAATTGGTGGAGTTGGCCGTTCCCCGAAAACGAGGTTCTAAATCATTCATGGATGCTGCTGGGAGCAGCGAGAAGTTAAAGCCTACGCCGAAGCCTGAAATCATCATAAAGACAGTCAGCCATACGCGCGCTGTGTCCGGCGTCATATTGGAAAGCAGCAGCATGCCGATAAAGAAAGCTGTGACGGAAATCAGCATGAGATTGCGGAAGCTTGCCTTCGTTTGGAAGATTCCGCCGATCATACTTCCGATCACTGATCCGATCATCATCGGTGTCAGAATAAAGCCTGCGCTCGTCGCTGAGCTGCCGTATACTGCCTGTACGAAAATCGGAATAAACACTGCTAAAATAATGAATGTTCCGCCATAAAGAAAAGCGAGAATCTGCGCTGTGGCAAACAAGCGGTTCTTAAACATCCAGAAGGAGATAATCGGTTCTTCCGCTTTTCTCTCCACAATAAAAAAGGCAATAAAGAAAACCGCGAAAATGATAAACAGGCCTATGATTTGTATCGAATTCCAGTCGTATGTTTTGCCGCCGAGCTCAAGTGCAAACATCAGGCACACAATGGATACGACTAAAGTAATCGCGCCGCCCCAATCAACTTTCTGCTTTTTATGCTCCAGCGATTCTTTGTAATACCGGATGATGAAAAACAATGACAGTGCGCCGATAGGGACATTGATGTAAAACACCCAGTGCCAGCTGATAGCGTCTGTGATAATAGCGCCTAACAGCGGGCCGAGAACACTTGATAATCCAAATACAGCGCCGAACATGCCCGACATTTTTCCGCGCTTTTCCGGCGGAAATAAATCAAAGATGATCGTAAAGGCAATCGGCAGGAGCGCTCCGCCGCCAATCCCCTGAATGGCCCGGTAGATGATTAGCTGGTTCATGGTTTGTGCAATTCCGCATAATGCCGAACCGATTAAGAAAAAAATAAGTCCAAACAGGAAAAAACGTTTTCGGCCGTACATATCGGAAAGCTTGCCGTAAATCGGCATCCCAGCCATGACTGCCACCATATAGGATGCAGTCACCCAAGCGAATTTATCAAAGCTTCCAAGATCCGCTACAATGCTGCCCATCGCGGTGGCCACAATTGTATTGTCCATCGCGGACATTAAAATGCCCAGCAAAAGACCAAGAACCACAAATTTAGTGGAAGGATTTTTTGCGGCTGTTGTATCCATTTATTCTACCTCCTCTACCTTTTTTAAGTAAGGTTTGATATCATGATAATAGTTTGATTATTAATTATCTCGATTATCAAGATAAATTTGATTTTATAGGGAGGACTGTCAGTTGTCAACAAGAAATTCCAGAAGTGAGTTGGAAAAGGCCGCCATTCAGATTTTTCGGAAATTGGGTACTAGAACCATTCTGTTTCATCAGGCGGCTGCTCAAGCTCTCGGTCTGTTTCCTACCGATTTGAAATCAGCTGACATATTAAATGAAGCAGGACCAATGACGGCCGGTGAACTGGGGAAAAAAACGGGACTCAGCACAGGTTCCGTTACGGCGCTTGTTGACCGGCTGGAAAAAGCGGGGTATGTGGCTCGTGAAAGGGACCCGAACGACCGCAGAAGAGTGATTATCGTGCCTCTTACCGCTTCTAAACAGCATGTGAAGGATTTGTTCCGTTCACTGTCAGAGTCCACGATGGATCTGTGCCGCGAGTATACGGAGGAGGAATTGGAACTGATTTTCGGTTTTATCGGCAAAGCCTCCGATATTATGGAGGAAGAGCTTGACCGGTTGAAACCATAGGTGATTTTTGTGCATAGCTTGGCCCGTTCCCGAATAAATTGTACAAGTTGAGTAAGAGAGGGGAGTACGGGCCGGTGAACACTTTTTTGAGTTATATTGTGCTGGGGCTGTCCTTGTCTGCGCCTGTGGGACCTGTCAATGCGGCGCAAATCGATAAAGGCATTAAAAATGGATTTTGGCATGCGTGGATTTTTGGTTTAGGCGCCATGACTGCTGACGGACTGTATATGATATTCATCTATTTCGGACTGTCACAGTTTCTGACCGCTCCATTCGTAAAAACGTTTTTGTGGCTCTTCGGCTTTTTTGTACTGACCTATACCGGTATTGAAACGCTGAAGAATATCAGGGAAGCGATGGATGTACGCAGCTCGAAGGGGAAGCCGTCCTACAGAAAAACATTTGCATCGGGTTTTCTCATTTCACTGTCCAATCCACTGAGTATCCTGTTTTGGCTTGGGATTTACGGGAGCATTCTTGCGAAAACGGCTGAGACTTACAATATGAATCAGCTACTCATTTATAGTTCCGGCATTATGATCGGTATCTTAATCTGGGATTTTTGCATGGCCATTGCAGCCAGCACTTTCAGAAACCTGCTTAATGAAAAGCTGTTAAGGGGCTTGACCGCAATCGCAGGCATATCTCTTCTTGTATTCGGGTTTTACTTCGGTTATCAGGGCATCAAAGAGTTATTGGGCTGATTCATGAAAGGACAGTCACCTGCCGCCTTCCATTTTAATATAGTATCCAGATGATACTGGAGGTGGATCAATGGTGAAAGGGATTTACACCAAAAGTTTTCTGGAACGGAATCAAACTGAGTTCCCGGAATGGCAAAGAATCGCTTTTGAGCTATTGGCAGAAACTGTGGCGGATGACGCGGATACGTTTCCGTGCATTCCCGGCCGCCAGGCATTTCTGACTGATCAGCTTCGCATTGCTTTTGCCGGAGATCCGCGGGAAAACCGTACAGCGGAGGAACTGGCACCACTGCTTGCGGAGTACGGCAAAATATCGCGGGACACAGGAAAATACGCCTCTCTCGTTGTGTTGTTTGATACACCGGAAGTTTTGGCTGAGCACTATTCGATTGAAGCGTATGAAGAGCTGTTTTGGAGCTTTTTAAATAGACTGAGCGAACAAGATGAAAAAGAGTGGCCGGCAGATATGCCGGCCGATCCAGAGCATTATAAGTGGGAGTTTTGTTTTAACGGCGAGCCGTATTTTATTCTGTGTGCAACGCCGGCTCATGATGCGAGGAGAAGCCGAAGCTTCCCTTATTTTATGATCACGTTTCAGCCGAGATGGGTGTTTGAAAATCTAAATGATTCAACCGCATTTGGCCGAAACATGAGCAGGCTGATCCGATCCCGTTTACAGGCTTACGATCAAGCTCCGATTCATCCGCATTTAGGCTGGTACGGAGGAAAGGATAATCGGGAATGGAAACAGTATTTTCTCCGGGATGATGAAAAACACGTATCAAAATGCCCGTTTTCATATTTAAAGAACATGTTTAACAAAATGAAATAGTTCACGAGCTGGCAGGGCGGTCTTTGTGTCCCTGCTTTTTTTGATAAATCAAGGTGACAACGGCAATGACGGCTAGAAATCCCAAGCTGACAAAAAATCCGGGTCGGCTTGATTTTTCAAACAGCGTGCCGGACACAGCCGCCGCGATCAGAATTGTCGCCAAATGAATTTGCGTTTTCGCCATGGCTGCCGGATCGGTCAGCTTTTTGCTGGAGAACAGGATAAACAGCCAAGTGTATAAAAGCATCAGCCCGGCCGCTGTTGTCATGTGCTCGTAAATATTTTTAGGCAGCACTAGAGACAGTACGATAGACACGATAAGCCCCGCAAATGTTAATCCGAGCGCGGGCCAGCATATTTTTTTGCCTTCTTTTAGAGTAAAGCATTTCGGCGCGTCGCCGTCATCGGCCATCGTACAAAGCAATGTTGTCACAGCAAAGAGTGAAGCGACAAGGGTCGAGAAGCCCGCGATAATAAAAATGCCGTTGAAAATATCAAGAATCACTTCGAGATGAAATCCTTTTAAAGACGTAATAAATGGGCTGTCCTGTTCTGTAAACTTGTGTAAAGGAACTAATAGCAAAGCGAGCCCGATTGAAATGATATAAATAATCGCCAGCGTTGCCAGCATCAGCTTGCCTGACTTTGAGGCTTCCTCCGGCTTCTTTAAATGAACCGTCATGAGCCCCATAACTTCAATTCCGCCAAACGCGTAAAATGCATAAATAAGGCCTGTCCACAGCCCCATAGCTTCGAATGGGAAAAATTCTTTTGTCTCATTCGGAATCTGCACCTCCGGCTTTCCGCCTGACAATATGCCGCACAAAGCCAGAATGGCAATAACGATAAACATGAAGATAGCGGCAGTTTTGATAACAGCCAGCACGTTTTCTGTTTTTTCAAAAACAGAAAGTCCGGTAAAAATAATGAGAAGCCCAAGTACAGCATAGATGGAGGCAAATACCCACAGCGGCACTTGGGGAAACCAATGCTTCGTAAATAACGAAATGGCCGTCAGCTGGCTTCCGGTAATCAGCATTTCAGATGACCAGTACACCCAGCCGTTGCTGAAGCCGGCCCACCTTCCGAATGCTTTTCTCGCATATGAACAGAATGAGCCCTTTTCAGGGTGTTTTGCCGATAGTTTGGCAAGCTGTTCGAATACAAAATACGTGCCGATCGCCGCAATGAGAAATGATAATAGAACGGAAAATCCGCTTTTTACAATTGCGATGCTGGAACCGAGAAAAAATCCTGTTCCGATTGTGCATCCAATCCCGATTAATGAAAGCTGCCACCAAGCCAGATTTCCTTTTTCTTGGTCTTTTTTTGTTTGACTCATTTACATTCAACCCCTTTTATCTAAGGTTAGATTGCAACCCGCGCAAGGCTTATATGCATCGGATTTTTGCCTCTTTTTACATGGAGGCGATGGCAAACGTTCATACTAATAAAAAAAAGGAGCGAAGCGGATGACAAAGCAATATATCGTTCAGCCGAAGAAAGGGCTCGGCCTGAAGCTGAAAAAGGGCCAGATTTTGAAGGTGGTTGATGTAGAGGGGCAGCAGGTTGCTGATTTTGTGGCGTACCATGCAAAGGATTTTTATGAGCATCTTGACCAGGGAGCGACCATTGATGCCAATCATTCCATTCATGTGAAGGTCAACGATCATATTTACTCTAATTTGTATAAACCGATGCTGACGCTCATTGAGGATACGGTCGGCAAGCATGACCTGCTTCTGCCCGCCTGCCGTCCTGACATGAACAGGCTGTTATACGGAAAACAAAAGGACGAGTTCCAGGATACGTGTTATGACAATATGAACCGGGCGCTTGAGCAGTTCGGCGTGCCGAAGCCGCATATGCATTATCCGTTTGCGATTTTTATGAATACTGTTTTAGATGAAAAGGGGAACCTGTCTGTGGAAACGCCGCTGTCAAATGCCGGGGATTACGTCAGACTCAGGGCGGAGATGGATTTGATTGTCGCGTTTTCTTCGTGTCCGATTGAAAAAGGAAAGTGCAATGGCGACAGTGTGACGTCCATACGGGTTGAAGTCAGCTGATCTCACTTATTCACTATGAAATAAGACCTGTGCTATAGTTAATATGGATACATAACAGTCATGATTCATTTTCATCGATTTAGGGAAATGATTCAGTAAATAAGCAATAATGTACAGGAGGAATGATTGGGATGAGCATGCAGGAAAAGATTATGCGTGAATTACATGTGAAGCCCTCAATTGATCCAAAGCAAGAAATTGAGGACAGAGTCAATTTTTTAAAACAATATGTAAAGAAAACCGGCGCCAAAGGACTTGTGCTTGGCATCAGCGGCGGCCAGGATTCCACACTTGCGGGAAGACTGGCTCAGCTTGCAGTGGAAAGCATTCGCGAGGAGGGCGGAGACGCTCAATTTATCGCGGTCCGTCTTCCGCACGGCACACAGCAGGATGAAGATGATGCCCAGCTCGCTCTGAAGTTTATCAAGCCGGATAAATCATGGAAATTTGACATTCAATCAACAGTCAGCGCTTTTGCAGATCAATATCAGCAAGAGACAGGCGATAAGCTGACAGACTTTAATAAAGGAAACGTAAAAGCGAGAACGAGAATGATTGCTCAATACGCGATCGGCGGGCAAGAAGGCCTTCTTGTGATTGGAACAGACCATGCGGCCGAAGCCGTGACTGGTTTCTTTACGAAGTACGGTGACGGAGGCGCAGATCTTCTGCCGCTGACAGGCTTAACAAAGCGTCAGGGAAGAAGCCTGCTGAAAGAGCTGGGTGCACCAGAACGCTTATACTTAAAAGAACCGACTGCCGATCTGCTGGATGAAAAGCCGCAGCAGTCCGATGAAACTGAGCTAGGCATTTCCTATGATGAAATTGACGATTATCTCGAAGGAAAAGAAGTATCGGCGAAAGCGTCAGAAGCGCTGGAGAAACGCTACAGCATGACGGAGCATAAGCGTCAGGTCCCAGCTTCTATGTTTGATGACTGGTGGAAATAACATGATAAAAAGCCCACTCTCGGAGTGGGCTTTTTATTTATTGATTCCTTTACATGTATCAATTTTCAAAACGTCTTTTATTTGATGCGGATATGATTCAGCTTCACCATTAATCTGTCAGTGAACCTTCGCAGGCTGCCTCTCGAATCAGGCTCAAGCGGCAGATTAGCTTGGGAAGCAATCGTTTCTGCGACCTGCTGAATAGACATTTGGTCTGTGTGGAGATGTTCTGTGAAAAGGCTATCAGACAGGCTGTTGATGCAGCGGTCGATTTGCTTTGCGGCCCAGGAGTTTTTTCCTTCCGCTCTGGTGCGCAGGCGTTTCAGCAATGTTTCCTTTGAAGCCAGCAGGGTAAAGTGATGAATTGTCCGGCCGTCCTGTCTCAGCCTTCCAATAATGTCATCGAAGTATTGATCGTTCGTAATGGTCATAGGCACAATGATGATGCCCTGATATGTATCTGACAAATAAGAAAGCATGCTGTAATTGAATTCCCGCCACAGCGAGTAGCTTTGAAAGTCGTCTTCAGCGATATCCGGCGGTATCATTGAACGCATCGCGAACCCCATCTTTTCAGGATCATATACGTATGACGGTTTCAGCCTTCTATGCAGTTCAAACGCCGTTTGTGTTTTTCCGGAACCGAACGCCCCGTTTATCCACACGATCATCGTGATTTCCCCCTTTTTGTTTATGATACATAAAAAGACCCTTCGATCGAAGAGTCAGCGGGAAAAAACAGCCGTATATTCGCGGAGCGATTCTTTTATATGCGTGAAGGCATGTTCTCCAAAATACTCAAGAGAAACAAAACCATCATATTGTCTGTTTATCAGTTCTTTTAAAAATGCTTTTTGATCAAGATCTCCTTGAAAAATCGGAGTGGGTTCGCTTAGATACCAGTTCTCAAAATTCCAGCGATAGTTTTTCAAATGGATATGGCTGATCGTATGAAAGGTTTTTTCTAAAGCCGGCAGCTGGTCAATTCGGTTCACGTGCAGATTTGACCCGTCAAAAATCGTTCGGAGTCTCGGATGGGCGACATCCTTCAAAAATGTTAAAGCAGCTTCAGGTGTATCGGCATACGTATCGTAATGAATTTCCAGACCGATATTTACCTCATAGCCGTCTGCTATTTGCACAGCCTGCTGAAATTGCTCAACCGCACGCAGCCATTTTTCTGGCGACGTTCTGTTTGACGCCTGATTCCCGGCAAATACGCGAATGAGCGGGCTGTGAAGCTGTCTCGCCGCCCGAAGCCCTTTTCTCACTGCTTCTTTTGTCTCTTCTTCTCCTTGTGTCACAAAATCGGTGTATAAGCTGACCGCGGGCACCTTCAAATTATGTTGCTGCAGCAGTGTATAAAGGCCGTCCAGCGGCCCGAAGTCTTGTTCATACTGTTCGATGTGGCCGTACCACAAATCAATCCCGTCAAAGGACTGCTCCTTCGCAAAGGAAATGACGTCCATTATATTTTGCTTTTTACACCCGGTTGTACAAAAGCTTAATTTCATCTCAATCCCTCCCGTCATCTTTTTCCCTGATGAAAAACGGATAAACGCAGATAGAGGAAGGGCGTTTTTAATCATTTAATGCTTTTTTGCGTCGAAGTATTAAATTATGTCTGAAAATGTTGTACAATGAATTACATTCGACCAAGAAGGTTGGACGCAAAAAAGAAACGGAGCCGGCTGCTCAAAAACGACGTTTCGTCCATTGCGTTTTCTCATGTTTTATTGTAGGAAAGCTTGAACGGATGACGATGAAATAGAGAAAGCCCGAGCCGGTACCTATATAAATATTCGCAAAATCAGCATATAATGAAGATAAACTTTCATTCCTTAGGAGGATTTCGCCGAAGATGAACGCTAAACGAGCCATCCCAGTAAGAGAAAGAAATATCGTCCTGATTGGATTCATGGGTGTAGGAAAAACGACAATCGGCCAATTGGTCGCTAAGAAATTATATAGAGATTTTATCGATATTGACCAAGAAATCGAAAAGGATTTCAACATGTCGATCCCTGAGATGTTTGAAAAAAAAGGTGAAGACTTTTTCCGGAAAACAGAAAAAGAATATATCCTGAATTTATGCCATCATACAAGATTTAAAATTGTCTCACTTGGCGGAGGCTCTTTTAAACAAGAGGAAATCAGAAAGTGCTGTCTCGAACATTGTCTGGTGCTTCACCTTGATCTGTCTTGGGAGAACTGGAAGCAGCGCGCGAATTTGCTGATCGAAAGCCGCCCGGTGCTGCATAATCGGTCAATGGACGAAATGGAGCAGCTGTTTAACGAGAGAAAAGTCATTTATGATAAGCACAATTCAAAAGTGGAAACAGACAACCTTGCTCCCGAAGAGATTGCAGATTACATTGTGGAGACGCTAAAAATCGGCTGGGATCTTTATCAGCCAATGTAGAAGCCGTGCGGGATGCACGGCTTTTTTTATCGCTTTACACCTTGGATGAATATCGCTTTTAAGCTAAAGGATTAGGCTTTCCGTTTTGTGTCTATGGGCCTTCGTCAGACGCTGTCCCTTTCTGAAAGTGTATATATATATTGGCAGCGGCTTTTTCTTCCGCAAAAGATGAAGCAACGTCAACCATTTCCTGCGTCGCATCAATGCCGATGCATTCTTGGACATAAGGGGCAAATGCCAGCACCGTATGGCCCGCTCCCGCTCCGCATCAAGCACTTGTTGCTCTGCACGGCATTCCGCAAATTTGATCAGCATCGCTAAATCTCCCCTCAGCAAATACCTTCTTATCACGATACATCTCAGTGTTTTTCGAAAACGGAGTTTCGTTTGGCCAAATGAACCAGCTCCTTCATTTTTGTTTGTTATGATATGGATGATGTTAGCAATTTCTGTTATGATCATTTTTATATCTTGGACGAAGCGGCGGAGCACCTTCCAATCGCCCAGCCTTCTCTCAGCCAGTAAATCAAAAAGCTGGAGACGGAGCTGGGGCTTACTCTTTTTCACAGGTCACACGGCTCTGTTACGCTGACACCGCACGGCCGCCGTTTCATTGAAAAGGCTGAGGACATCATTCGATTAAGGGTGATTTGCTGGTGAAGATGCAGGCAAGGACTGGGGGACAAGCTTTCGATCGGGATTCCCGCAGTAACAGGGAGATATATCTTTCCCCCGCTTCTGAAGCAATTTTGGGCGCATTATCCCCATGTGGAGGTTCAGCTTATTGAAAAAGACCCGGCTGCCTTAGAGGAGATAACGGCAAAGGGAGAGGTTATCCTTGCCGATTGAGGATGTGAGGCTCTCCATTGAACCCTTGCTGACTGAGCCGATCGTTCTTGCCGTATCAAAGGAAAAACAAAGGTGGATGCCGCTCGAAATGACTGCACTGATTGATAAAGCGCTGGAAGGTGAGGGGAGCCGGAAGCCGTGCGTGCTGCTTGAGATGGAGGCATACGGTTTTCGCCGGATGGTACTTGACCTATGTGCGGAAAGCGGCTTTAAGCCAAACGCCGCGTTTAAAACGAGCACATCAAAATCGCGCAATCCCTTGTCGCAAACGGTTTGGGGTAACACTGGCCCAAATATGGTCAAAAGGGACAAAGATCCGGGTGTCATCTATTTATCGCTTCAATCCGCGCCTTCACGCACTCTTGTTTTTGTATTTTTAAAAAACCGCTATGTCAGTCTGACCGCACAGGCCTTTATGGAATTTAGCCGGGAATCGGTTAAACAAACGTTTGATCAAGAAGAGTGAGTATGGTGTTCAAGGATAGAAGCCTATTCATCACAAGAACGAATTCACATCGAGGGATTGAATCAGAAATTAGATGTTAAAAAATTTAGAAAATAGGTTCAAAACGTGATAGTATAGAATAAACTAAATCTTATTAAACAAAGGAGAATAATCGGAAATGCAACTATTCGATATGCCGCTCGACCAATTGCAAACGTATAAGCCTGACAAAACTGCCCAAAAAGATTTTTCTGAGTTTTGGAAGTCCTCTTTGAATGAGCTTGCCGAAGTTCAAGCAGTTCCTGACTTACAGCCGGTTGATTATCCTGCTGATGGAGTGAAGGTATACCGCCTTACATATAAAAGTTTTGGAAATGCCAGCATTGCCGGATGGTATGCGGTGCCTGACAAAGAAGGCCCGCATCCGGCGATCGTCAAATATCACGGCTACAATGCAAGCTATGACGGAGACATTCATGAAATGGTCAATTGGGCGCTGCACGGATACGCTGCGTTCGGCATGCTTGTCCGCGGCCAGCAGGGCAGCGAGGACACCAGTATTTCTCCGCACGGACACGCATTGGGCTGGATGACGAAAGGAATTCTTGATAAAGATACATACTACTACCGGGGAGTTTATTTGGACGCCGTCCGCGCGCTTGAAGTCATCAGCAGCTTTGATGAAGTCGACGAAACGAGAATCGGCGTGACAGGCGGAAGCCAGGGCGGAGGCATAACCATTGCGGCCGCTGCTCTGTCAGATATTCCGAAAGCCGCTGTTGCTGATTATCCTTATTTAAGCAATTTCGAGCGAGCCATCGATGTGGCGCTTGAACAGCCGTATCTCGAAATCAATTCCTTTTTCAGAAGAAATGGCAGCCCGGAAACAGAAGAGCGGGCCATGAATACACTAACGTATTTCGATATTATGAATCTGGCTGACAGGGTGAAGGTGCCTGTACTGATGTCGATCGGGCTGATTGACAAGATTACGCCGCCTTCTACTGTGTTTGCGGCATATAACCATCTGGAGACAGAAAAAGAGCTGAAGGTGTACCGCTACTTTGGGCATGAGTATATCCCTGCCTTTCAAACGGAAAAGCTTGCCTTCTTTAAGCAGCATCTTAAAGGCTGACAGACGCGAAGAGCCGCCGCATCATCGGGCGGTTTTTTTCTGCAAACAGCCGGAATGAGAAAAGACGGGAGACGAATATATATGAAACAAAGAATCATTGATGAACTAAAACGGATTGAGCAAGAGTACAGCGTTAAAATTGTGTATGCCGTTGAATCAGGGAGCCGTGCTTGGGGATTCCCGTCGCAAGACAGCGATTATGATGTCCGCTTTATTTATGTGCCGAAAAAGGAGTGGTATTTTTCAATTGAGCAGGAGCGGGATGTCATTGAAGAGCCGATCCACGATTTGTTGGACATCAGCGGCTGGGAACTGAGAAAAACGCTGCGTCTATTCAAAAAATCAAACCCTCCGCTGCTTGAGTGGCTGTCCTCAGACATTGTGTATTACGAAGCCTTTACGACCGCAGAGCAGCTGAGAAAGCTGCGAAGCACAGCGTTTAAGCCTGAAGCCAATGTGTATCACTATATCAATATGGCAAAAAGAAACGTCAAGGATTACCTGCAGGGGCAAGAGGTGAAAATCAAAAAGTATTTTTACGTGCTGCGGCCGATACTGGCGTGCAAGTGGATTGAAAAGCACGGAACCATTCCGCCGATGGATTTTACTGTTTTGATGAATGAACTTGTTACTGACCCTGAGCTAAAGGCAGAAATGGAAACTTTGCTTGAACGGAAAAGAAGAGGCGAAGAGCTTGATCTTGAAGCAAGAATTCAAGTCATTCACGAATTCATTGAAACGGAGATTGAAAGAATTATGGAGGCGGCCAAAACACTGAAGATCATCAAAAAAGATATCACGCCTGAGCTGAATCGGTTGCTTTTGAATACTGTTGAAGAAGTGTGGAATGATGGAGGAAGCTGATGTTTCATGTCGCTTCCTCTCTCCATATTTCGACAGGAAGTCCCCCGACTTTCTAACTATCTGATTGTGAGAAACCCACAAAAATAATCAGAATCTTTGTATTTTGAGAATATTGTGAACGGAGGTTTTGTCCATTTACAATAAACTCATACAAATACTTCTTAGATTGCGGGGTGTTGAGGTTGGAAGTGATCACAAGAGATTTTTTCTTGTTTTTATCCAAAAGCGGCTTTCTCAATAAGATGGCGAGAAACTGGGGAAGCCGGGTAGCAGCGGGTAAAATTATCGGCGGGAATGATTTTAACAGTTCAATCCCGACAATTCGACAGCTTAACAGCCAAGGCTTGTCAGTTACTGTCGATCATTTAGGCGAGTTTGTGAACAGCGCCGAGGTCGCAAGGGAACGCACGGAAGAATGCATCCAAACCATTGAGACCATTGCGGATCAGCGGCTGAACTCACACGTTTCTTTAAAGATGACGTCTTTAGGTCTCGATATAGATATGGATCTGGTGTATGAAAATATGACGAAAATCGTCCAGACGGCCGAGAAGCATAAAGTCATGGTCACCATAGACATGGAAGACGAGGTCAGATGCCAGAAAACGCTTGATATATTCAAGGACTTCAGAAGGAAATACGAGTATGTAAGCACGGTGTTGCAGGCCTATCTGTACCGCACGGAAAACGATATTGACGATTTGGATTCTTTGAAACCGTTCCTTCGTCTTGTAAAAGGAGCATATAAGGAATCAGAAAAAGTGGCTTTTCCGGAAAAAAGCGATGTCGATGAGAACTACAAAAAAATCATCCGAAAGCAGCTCTTAAATGGTCACTACACAGCGATTGCGACACATGACGATAAAATGATCGATTATACAAAGCAGCTTGCCAGGGAAAACGGCATTTCCAATGACATGTTTGAATTCCAGATGCTGTACGGCATGCGGTCGCAAACCCAGCTCAGCCTCGTAAAAGAAGGTTATAACATGAGAGTCTACCTGCCTTACGGAGAGGATTGGTACGGCTACTTTATGAGACGCCTGGCAGAACGTCCGTCAAATATTGCATTTGCTTTCAAAGGAATGACGAAGAAGTAAAAAAGGAGAGATTACAATGACAACACCTTACAAACATGAACCATTCACAAATTTCCAAGACCAAAACAACGTAGAAGCGTTTAAAAAAGCGCTTGCGACAGTAAACGAATATTTAGGAAAAGACTATCCGCTTATCATCAACGGTGAAAGAGTGGAAACAGAAGCGAAGATCGTTTCCATTAACCCGGCTAATAAAGAAGAGGTTGTCGGCAGAGTCTCAAAAGCTTCTCAAGAGCACGCTGAGCAAGCCATTGAAGCGGCGGCTAAAGCCTTTGAAGAGTGGAGATACACGTCTCCGGAAGAAAGAGCGGCTGTCCTGTTCCGCGCGGCTGCCAAAGTCCGCAACAGAAAGCATGAATTTTCCGCTTTGCTCGTGAAAGAAGCAGGGAAGCCTTGGAACGAGGCAGATGCTGATACTGCTGAAGCGATTGACTTCATGGAATATTATGCACGCCAAATGATTGAACTGGCAAAAGGCAAACCGGTCAACAGCCGTGAAGGCGAGAAAAACCAATATGTATACACGCCGACTGGTGTAACAGTCGTTATTCCGCCTTGGAACTTCTTGTTCGCGATTATGGCGGGAACAACAGTAGCGCCGATCGTTACCGGTAACACAGTTGTTCTTAAACCTGCGAGCGCAACGCCTGTCATTGCTGCGAAATTCGTTGAGGTTCTTGAAGAATCCGGCCTGCCAAAAGGCGTTGTCAACTTTGTTCCTGGAAGCGGAGCGGAAGTCGGTGACTACCTTGTTGACCATCCAAAAACAAGCCTTATCACGTTTACGGGATCAAGAGAAGTCGGTACGAGAATCTTCGAACGCGCGGCAAAAGTTCAGCCAGGCCAGCAGCACTTAAAGCGTGTTATCGCTGAAATGGGCGGTAAGGATACGGTGGTTGTCGATGAGGATGCGGACATTGAATTGGCGGCTCAATCCATCTTTACATCTGCATTCGGCTTTGCGGGCCAAAAATGTTCTGCAGGTTCACGTGCTGTTGTTCATGAAAAAGTGTATGATCAAGTATTAGAGCGCGTTATTGAAATCACAGAGTCTAAAGTAACGGCAAGCCCTGACAGCGCAGATGTTTACATGGGACCTGTCATTGACCAGGGTTCTTATGATAAAATTATGAGCTATATCGAGATCGGAAAAGAGGAAGGCCGATTAGTAAGCGGCGGTACTGGTGACGATTCAAAAGGATTCTTCATCAAACCGACGATCTTCGCTGACCTTGATCCGAAAGCAAGACTCATGCAGGAAGAAATTTTCGGGCCTGTTGTCGCTTTCTCAAAAGTATCAAGCTTTGATGAAGCATTAGAAGTGGCGAACAATACTGAGTACGGTTTAACGGGAGCGGTAATCACAAACAACCGCAAGCACATTGAGCGTGCAAAACAAGAATTCCATGTTGGAAATCTGTACTTTAACCGCAACTGTACAGGAGCCATCGTTGGCTACCATCCATTCGGCGGCTTCAAAATGTCCGGCACGGATTCAAAAGCCGGCGGTCCGGATTACCTGGCACTGCACATGCAGGCAAAAACAATCAGTGAAATGTTCTAAAGCGGGACTAAATGGGCATCCTCCCTGCGGGGGTGTCCATTTCATCCATATACTATAAAAAAGAGGAGGAAGTGCTATAGAAAACACACAGCTGATTATTTCGATTTGTATTTATATGGCGGGGATGCTGCTGATCGGCTACTTTGCCTACAAACGTACGTCAAACCTGACGGATTACATGCTGGGAGGACGTTCCTTAGGTCCGGCTGTAACCGCTCTCAGTGCGGGAGCTGCCGATATGAGCGGCTGGCTGCTGATGGGGCTTCCGGGCGCCATGTTTTCAACTGGGCTGAGCGGTATTTGGATTGTGTTCGGTCTTTGCCTTGGTGCATGGGCGAACTGGCTCTACGTCGCACCGCGGCTGAGAACATATACTGAAAAAGCGGGGAATTCAATTACGATTCCCGGATTCCTTGAAAATCGTTTCGGAGATCAAACAAAGCTCCTTAGATTGTTTTCGGGAATTGTCATTTTAGTCTTTTTCACATTTTATGTATCGTCCGGAATGGTGTCCGGCGGTGTCTTGTTCAACAGCATCCTGGGAATGAATTATCACACCGGCTTGTGGGTGGTGACAGGTGTTGTTGTGGCGTATACCCTGTTTGGGGGCTTTCTGGCTGTCAGCTGGACAGATTTTGTTCAAGGGATCATTATGTTTGCAGCGCTTATTCTCGTTCCTATCGTTACGTTTTTCCACACCGGGGGAATAGGTGAAACAACTGCTGAGATCCGCTCTGTGGACCCTGATATGTTTAATATTTTTAAAGGAACCAGTGTTCTTGGCATTATTTCACTGTTTGCCTGGGGCTTGGGCTACTTTGGCCAGCCGCATATCATTGTGCGTTTTATGGCGATTACATCTGTCAAAGAGATAAAAAGAGCACGCAGAATCGGAATGGGATGGATGATTCTTTCGGCAGTCGGCGCAGTGCTGACAGGTTTGGGCGGAATCGCTTATTACCATCAGCGGGGCATGTCATTGAAGGACCCGGAGACTATATTTATCCAATTAGGAAATATTTTATTCCACCCAATTATTACAGGCTTTCTAATTTCTGCGATTTTAGCGGCCATTATGAGTACAATTTCTTCACAGCTGCTTGTTACGTCAAGCTCCTTGGTAGAGGATTTGTATAAGTCGATGTTCCGGCGCTCAGCTTCTGATAAAGAACTGGTGTTTTTGGGCCGTCTGGCTGTGCTGGCTGTTTCAATTGTCGCGTTAGTTCTGGCTTGGGAGAAAAACAATACCATCCTTGGGTTGGTCAGCTACGCGTGGGCGGGCTTCGGTGCATCATTCGGGCCGGTAGTACTGCTCAGTCTGTTTTGGAAACGAATGACCAAATGGGGGGCACTCGCCGGCATGATTGTGGGAGCAGCAACTGTAATCATTTGGGCGAATGCCGGTCTTTCGGACTTTCTGTATGAAATCATACCTGGTTTTGCTGCGAGTCTATTATCTGTCTATATCGTCAGTGTATTGACGCAGGCTCCGTCACAAGATGTTACAGAACAGTTTAAAGACTATCAAGATACGATGTCACAATAAAGATCGAAAGGAGGAGGAAGGGGATGTCCCTTTTTCCTCTTTTCTCCTTTTAAGACCGCTGTTTTTTCTTTTGGAAACAAACGTATTTTTTTCTATACAAAAAGACCCCGTATGGATATGATTAAAGTAAAAAAAAGTATAGGAGAAAAAGGTATGGAAGAGCTTTTAGAGAGAGTTTTTTCATTTTCAGATGTTGATAAGCTGATTGACTTTATCAGCTATGAGCTGCAAAAACCAGTGATACTGGAAAGCGCGGATTTCTTTTTGTTAGCCTACAATTCTTACTATATTAACCATTTTGATTCTGCGAACCAGCAGACTATTTTTTCAAAAAAATGTCCAGTTCAGATTTTTGAGAGGTTTTTGAAGGACGGGATCATTGAAAAGCTGAAAACAGAACCTGAGCCTTTTCGCGTCAATAAAATTGAGAGCATTGGGTTAAATCAGAGGGTAGTCGTGAGTGCAAAGCATAAAGGGGAAGTCATGGGCTACATCTGGATTCAGGAACTGGATCGTGATCTGACAGACGAAGAGCTCGACTTTTTGTACGAGACCTCCTTCCATGTCGGAAAAATTATTTATAAAGCGAACAAGCTGAAACAGGAAAAGGAAGAAAGAGCTGAGGACCTCATCAAACGGGCTATCTATCAGCAATTTATTTCTGAAAAGGAGCTCAGGCGGGAAGCTGAGAGAATTAACACCGTGCTGCCTTCTGTGTTTTCAGTTGTCATCCTGCACGCCGCGAATGGGGATGGGGAAGCGGTGGAAGATTTAAAGGAAAATATCAGGTCTTACCTGAATTTGCGGGATAAAGTCAGTCATGTCTTAACGATAGAATCAAATATTGTCATCGTCGTAGCGAGTTTTTCCCAAAAAAGCTCCGCCTCCTCAGCAGCTGTTGAATTCATTAACAAGCTGTTAACACATTTTCACTTTCAAAAAATTCCTACCCCTATCTATATCGGTATCGGAAACGAATATGACCACATCTTAAAGCTCGGCAAAAGCTATACAGAAGCATTGGAAGTCATTAAAGCCGCAGAAATAACCGGCAACCAGGAAAACATTCCATATGAATATGAGAAGCTCGGTATTTATCGTTATTTAGAAAGCATTGAACAGAAAAATGACTTTTTGGAATACGAGAATAAGGATTTAGCTTTACTAAAAGCAAAAGACCAAGAAAGCAGCACCGAGCTGCTGAAGACGCTGGAAATCTATCTCCTCAACAACTGCAAAACAAAACCAGCCGCGGAACAGCTGTTTATTCACCAAAACACATTAAATTACCGCATCAAGCAGATTCTTGAGATGACATCCATCGATTTAAGCGATTTCAGAACGCGATGCCAGCTCTATCTTGATTTGATGCTGATGAAAAAGAAATAAAAAAGAAACCAGTACTTGTACTGGTTTCGTCTTCAATTAAAATCCTCTGTAGACATACGGATCATCAGGTTTTTTAATGGTGTTCCAGTCTGTCACTTTCACGACAGGAAGGGTGGATTTGAATGGCTGATAATATTCTGAGGCAAGAGTGCCCTTAATTTGAACCCATTCATCATCCTTGATGTTTATGTCCTTCGGAAACTCCACAAGCATCCCGTACACGCCGGAATCAGCGATACAGTGAATAATGCCAAACCGCAATACGAACAGCTGGTTTTTGTTTATCGCGTTTCCTTTATACGCAAATCCATGAAATTCAATCGTCCGTCCGAGAAATTCGCCTGGATAGTTATAAATGGTTTCCATGCCTTTTAAGAAATCATCATCGGTCAGAGAAATCTCTTTTTTGCCAGAATATTTTTTATACAGCTGTTTCATCTGCTTGTCATAGCTGTCTTGCGCATAATAAAGGCTGGCATCAGGCCGCAGATACTGGGTTTGAGAGTAGTGGTCTCCGCTTTCCATGGCCTTAAACGAGAACCCTTTTGTTTTGACGATAGATGAGTCAAGCGTCGCAATCGGAAAAAAGATGCCTGACACCAAAGGGAAAAGAAAAACAAGGTAAATAAAATACCGCTGATAAAATGGTTTGTTTTGTTCATGGTCATGCTCGTGATCATGGCCGCAGCCGCAATCATCGTCATGATGATGCCCGCCTTTTTCAGGCGATTTGACAAACAAATACGCTTGAACAGCTGTCAAAATGGCCAGCAGGAAGATCGCAATAAAGGACAGATAGGAATATTTCATATTGATATATTTTGTTAGATTTCCTGAGGTATGCAGATGATAAAAGAAAAATGTAAATCCCATCAGCACCAATAGACGAAACATCCAATCACCCCTTTACAAGTAGTGATCCCGCTAAGACGATCACGACAATATACGTAATCAGCAGGAAAACAAATCGTTTTTTGAAGGCCGCGAGCATCATCAAGAGATTCTTAATATCAACCATCGCACCGAAGACGAGAAAGGCGATGAGCGAGCCTAAAGAAAATGTGCTGCTGAAGGAAGACGCAATAAATGCATCCACTTCTGAACAAAGCGACAAGACAAACGCCAGACCCATCATCACGAGGGAAGAAGATACATCATTCTGGCCGATCGCAAGCAGAGTGGATGTTTTGACGTACGTCTGCATCGCGGCTGCGATAAAGGCGCCGATAATTAAATATTTCCCCACGGAGAAAAATTCATCAATGGCGTGACGCAAGGTCCCTCCCAGCTTTTGAAACAGGGTGTGGTGATGATGATGGTGATGCCCGGCTTCATCGGGCTTTAACAGCTGGTTATCCTTAAATTGATAGGATAAGATGATGCCAATAATCACCGAGACAGCCAGCGCCAGCCCGCCCCGGTAAAAGACCACGCTCCATCTATTCCCGAACGCAATATACGTAGAAAACAAAACAATGGGATTGATGATAGGAGCGGTCAGCATAAAAGCAACGCCCGCATGCAGGGGAACCCCTTTTAGCAGAAGCCGCCTCGTAATCGGGATAATGCCGCATTCGCAGGCGGGAAATAAGATGCCGGCAAGCGCACCAAATAAGACTGCGAGAAACCGGTTTTTCGGCATGATCCTTGCAATCATTTCTTCAGAAACAAACATTTGAATGATTCCGGACAGAATGACGCCAATCAGAATAAACGGAATGGCTTCTATTAAAATACTGATAAAAATAGAATTCAGCTGAAGAAAAGACGATTGTGCTGTCACAATAAAACCTCCGCTCATGGTAAGCTGCCTCTGATTATATCACGAAAAAAGGCACTGATTGTTTGACGGAAGAGGAGGAAGGATCGTTTCACCTTGTTTAGGATTCTAAGAAATCCAGTGACGTAGTGAACTGCGGGAATTATTACTCAGGGCCGACGAAATGGTTGAACACGGACTCTAGAAATATGATATACTTTGTATTGATATTCATTCTCAATTAAACGTTATAACGTTAATGATAGATTTGGAACGGGAGGCAGGACGGATGGCTGAAAATCAAGAGGTGTATGACGTCACGATTATAGGCGGGGGACCGATCGGGCTGTTTACGGCTTTTTACTGCGGCATGCGGGAGCTGAAAACGAAAGTGATCGAGTTTTTGCCGCGGCTCGGGGGAAAGGTGTCTTTATTTTTCCCTGAGAAGATGATTCGCGATATTGGCGGGATACCGGGGATTGCCGGGGAGCAGCTGATCGAACAGCTGAAGGAGCAGGCGGCGACGTTTGACCCTGATATTGTGCTGAATCAGCGAGTGACCGGATTTGAGCGTCTGGATGACGGAACCATGGTGCTGACTAGCTCTGAGGGGGAGAAGCACTATACAAGAACCGTTATTTTGGCTGTCGGCATGGGCACGCTGGAGGTCAATGAGTTTGACAGCCAGGATGCAAGCCGGTATGCAGGAAAAAATCTTCACTATAAAGTGGAGAAGCTTGATGCGTTTAAAGGCAAACGGGTCGTGATTTCTGGCGGGGGAGATACTGCGGTCGATTGGGCTAATGAGCTGGAACCGATTGCGGCGTCTGTTACTGTCGTGCATCGCAGAGAGGAATTCGGCGGACTGGAAAGCAGCGTGACGAAAATGAAGCAGTCATCTGTGCGGGTGCTTACTCCTTATCGGCTTGAACATCTTAGCGGCACAGATGAACGCATCGAAAGCGTCACCGTTTGTCATGCGGCGTCTGGACATCCCGAGGAAATCGAGCTTGATGAGCTCATTATTAATCACGGGTTTAAAATTGATCTCGGCCCGATGAAGGATTGGGGTCTCGAGATTGAAGAAGGCCGGATTAAAGCTGACAGACATATGCGGACAAATCTTCCGGGCGTGTTTGTTGCGGGGGACGCGGCTTATTATGAAAGCAAGCTCAGATTGATTGCCGGCGGTTTTACAGAAGGCCCGACTGCCGTCAACAGTGCGAAATCTTATCTGGACCCTCAGGCGGAAAATATGGCGATGTATTCCACCCACCACAAAAAATTGGTTCATAAATAAAAACAGCCTTTTGGAAAAAGGCTGTTCATCAGCTGTGGAGGAGCTTTTTCTCCACTTGCTCATTTTGTATAAACGCAAATAATTGCTTATGGTCTTGTACGGCAGTAAACCCGTATGCAGCGGCGGGCGTGTCGTCGCCTATACAGATGACAGGGGGGCGGCTTGCGGACGGTTCTGTTGAAATGCCGATTTCTTCTCCCGCGCTGATCAATTGCTGAGCGGACAGCTTGCTGGGGCAAATGATCATGTGCAGAGGAGACTCACTGATCGTACGCTCGGTCATGCGGGTGAATCGCTCATCTATGACGTTTTCATGGGTGATATAGCACAAACAGGACTCTGATTTCAGCATTTCTTCTACTGAATGACGGCTGCCGACAATCAACTTTTTAGGTGAATTGTGATGGTGCTCGGATATGATGAAGCCACGTTTTGCAAGCTCTGCCTTTCCTGCTTCTGACGCTGCACTCAGGCGTGCGGTCAGCTGGCGAATGTCGATTCGTTTGGATGCGAGGACTTGAAAAAATTCGCAAACCGCACGGCGTGATGTGAAGAAAATATCCTCGAAGGTGCTGATCTGTTCTAGAATATCCCCGTTGACAGGCATTTTTTCAGTTCGCCATTTCGGCCATTCGATGACATCGGCTCCATATTCGCGCAGCTTGTCTGCCAGTGTATGCTCATCTTCGTTATGAGTGACTACCATCATATGCTGCCCGATGAATGGTTTGCTTTCAAACCAGCTGTGTGTTTGAACGTTTACAATATCACCGATGACGATAATGGCGGGATTTGTGATTTGCTGTTCCTGTATGTTTTGATGGATATCCTGCAGCGTTCCTTTTACGCTCCGCTGGCGGCCCCACGTTCCCCATTGAATCACGATGACAGGGACAGAAGGAGATTTTCCGTACGCGATGAGCTGCTGGCAAATAAATGACAGGTTTTTCACACCCATGTAAAACACAAGCGTTTGAACGCTTCGGGCAAGCCCTTCCCAGTCAAGGTTCGGCGTTCCTTTTAAGGATTTATCATGTGCGGTAATCATGGCGAAAGACGAAGCGAAATCCCGATGCGTGACGGGGATTCCCGCATACAGCGGCGCGGCGATTCCCGAGGTGATGCCCGGCACCATTTCATAGCGGATGCCATGCTGGTGGAGAGCGTCTGCTTCCTCGCCGACTCTGCCAAACACACTGGGATCTCCGCCCTTCAAACGGACAACGGTTAATCCCTCCGACGCTTTTTCCATCAGCAGGGCATTGATCTCTGCCTGTTTCATAAAATGGCGGTCCGGCAGTTTTCCGCAATAAATGAACTGGCAGTCTGGTGATGCGTATTCGAGCAGCTTTGGGTTTGCGAGCCGGTCATACAAAATGACATCCGCTTCCTCCAGCGCCTGTTTTCCTTTTATGGTGATGAGCCCTGGATCTCCAGGTCCGGCGCCCACAAAATATACGATTCCGTTTTTCATGATCATGTCATCCTTCCGTCACTGTAAAAAATGAAGGATCACTTTAAAAGTGATCCGGTCTTTGATCAATATACGAGATAAACGTGTTCTCCTTCGATCAGCGTTTCGTATGTTTTGACACAGCCGTGATCCGGCTCTTGAACGATTCCGTCTTCCAAGGAGATTTTCCAGTCGTGCATCGGACAGAAGACATATTCGCCGCTGACGATACCTTCTGCAAGGACGCCGCCCTTATGGGGACAGCGGTTTTCAATGGCGCGGATGCTCCCGTTTGAAAGCTTAAAGACCGCAAGCTCCTTATCTTCAATATACACTGTTTTTCCTAATTGTTCAGGCAATTCTTCGATTTTTCCGATACATACTTTTGTGACGTCTTTGTTCACCATGTCCATTCCTCCTCAATGTTTGTTTCTGTCATTATGATGTGGTCACGACATTTTCAAATAATTCTTTAGAGGTTTGTTTATCTTCCAGGAAGTCCTTCCACGGATCATTGTGGACAGAGAGCGTTTCATTCATTCGGTCGTTCAGCTCCTGCCGTTTTTCCGGATCGTTTAGAACATCTTGGACATGGGATAAACCGACGCGCTCCAGCCATGCGGACGTGCGTTCTAAGTAGTTTGCCGTTTCCCGGTAGTATTGAAGGTAAGCGCCTGCGTATTCCAAGACTTCTTCATTTGTTTTCACCTTCATCAGCAAGTCGCCGGCACGCAAATGGGTTCCGCCGTTTCCGCCGACGTAAAGCTCCCAGCCACCGTCGATGCCGACCAC
The DNA here is from genome assembly GCF_020708615.1 of Bacillus sp. LBG-1-113. Classification (NCBI taxonomy): domain Bacteria; kingdom Bacillati; phylum Bacillota; class Bacilli; order Caryophanales; family Bacillaceae; genus Bacillus; species Bacillus sp. LBG-1-113. The sequence continues at coordinate 174,440 of NZ_JAJFDG010000007.1, forward strand.
GCCAAGGTCTTTAATGCCGGACTCCGCACAGTTCCGCGGGCAGGCAGATACGGCCATTTTCACTTTATGAGGCGTGTTGAGTCCTTCAAATGTTTTCTCAAGGTCGATGCCTAGGGCCATGGAGTCTTGTGTGCCAAAGCGGCAGAATTGTTCGCCTACACATGTTTTTACCGTGCGGAGTGTTTTTCCGTACGCGTAGCCCGACGGCATATCAAGATCGGCCCATACCTTTGGCAGGTCTTCTTTTTTCACGCCGATCAAGTCAATTCGCTGGCCGCCTGTCATTTTGACGAGCGGGATCTCGTATTTATCGACGACATCAGCGATTTTGCGAAGATCCTGAGAGTTGGTTACACCGCCGTACATCCGCGGTACGACAGAGTAGGTACCGTCTTTTTGAATATTGGCGTGCATCCGTTCATTAACAAAGCGGGATGTTCTGTCATCCTCATATTTTAACGGATTGATCATGCCTAAGTAGTAGTTCAGAGCCGGACGGCATTTGGAACAGCCTTCTGGCGTTTTCCAGCCGAGCACGTTCATGACTTCTCTTGTATGCGACAGCCCTTTGGCTTTGATTTCTTCTACTACCTCATCTCTCGACAATGAGGTGCAGCCGCAAATCGCTTCTTTTTGGGCTGATGCGTCAAAGTCTGATCCCAGCGTATACTGAAGGATATCTTCTACGAGCGGCTTACAGCCTCCGCATGAGCGGGACGCGCCGGTGCAAGCTTTGATTTCATCTGTTGATGAACAGCCCTGTTCCTGGATGGCTTGAATAATTGCTCCTTTTGACACACCGTTACATCCGCAGATGATTTCATCATTGCTCATGGCAGCGGTCAGACTTGTGCCCGCTTCTTGGTTGAGAGGCTGTAAAATTGAGATTTTAGAGGTTTCAGAGATATCTGCCTCTTTTTGAATCATCGAAAACAGGCGGTTGCCCTCACTGCTGTCGCCGAATAAAACAGCTCCGACAATCTGATTGCCTCGCAGCACGACTTTTTTATAAATGCCATCCTGTTCATCAAAGACCTTAATCGCTTTTTTCTCGTCTGATTCGTGAAAGTCACCGGCAGAAAAGACCTCAACTCCTGATACTTTCAGTTGAGTGGAGAGAACGGAGCCTTCATAAGGTTTCGTTTCAAAACCGCAGATATGGTTAGCGAGCACTTTCGCCTGTTCATAGAGCGGCGCCACGAGTCCGTATGCGATTCCTCGGTGCTCGGCGCATTCACCGACAGCATAAATGTGCGGGATTTCGGTTTGCATATAATCGTTGACAATAATGCCGCGGTTGACTGGAATGCCGCTTTCGGCCCCAAGCGCTGTATTCGGGCGGATGCCGACGGCCATGACGACTAAATCGGCTTCAATGCTTGTGCCGTCTTTGAATCTGACGCCCTCGACCCGGTCATCTCCGAGAATCTCTTCTGTTTGCTTTTCAAGCAGAAAGGTCATTCCTTGTTTTTCTAATTCGTTTTGCAGCAGGCGTCCGGCCGTTGCGTCAAGCTGGCGTTCCATCAGGAAGGGAGCGAGATGGATAACGGAGACTTCCATACCGAGATTCAGCAGGCCGCGCGCAGCTTCCAAGCCAAGCAAGCCCCCGCCGATGACGGCTGCTTTTTTATATTGTTTTGACGCGGCGAGCATCGTGTCTGTATCCTTTATGTCCCGGAAAGCTGTGACGCCTTTTTTGTCTGCGCCCGGAATCGGCAGGATAAAAGGGACAGAGCCTGTAGCCAGGATCAGTTCATCATAAGGCTGTATTCGGCCTGCATCGGTGATGACGGTTTTGCTTTCTATGTCCACTTTGATGACTGTTTCATTGGTATACAATTGTATATTGTTTTCTTCGTACCAGTTCCAATCGTTTAACGTAATATCTTTGATATCTGTATCGCCTTGCAGCACTTTTGACAAAAGGATTCGGTTGTAGTTGGGATGCGGTTCGGAACCAAAAATTGTGATTTGGAATTCGTCTTTTGAAACACTCAGTATTTCTTCAATGGCCCTTACCCCGGCCATTCCATTACCAACAAGAACTAGCTGTTTTTTCCCCATCAGATGATCCGCTCCTTATCAATGTTTTTTCCAGCGTAGCACAGCAAAAAGAAATATTTAAGATGCATGTTATAAAATGTAACAAAATATACGAAAATTTCTAAAATTTTTATGAAAAATTTAAATAGGTCTGACTCGGACGGCGCATACCTTAAAACCGGGCATTTTACACGCTGGATCTAGGCTGTCACCAATCAAGTCATTTACGTTTTGGGCATCCGCCCAGTGGATGGGAACAAATACTGTGTCTTTTCTGATGTGTTCTGACCATTTGCTGCGGACGGTGATGCTTCCGCGAGGAGATTCTATGTTCACGAGAACACGGTCCTCGATATTGTAGGCCGCTGCTGTTTTCGGATGGATTTCCATAAATGATTCAAAATCTCTTGCGGCCAAAGAGGCGCTTTTTCTCGTTTGGACACCTGTTAAATAATGAGACATGACCCTGCCGGTCGTTAAAAACAACGGATATTCGGCAGTCGGCTTTTCTTTAGGAATAACGGGTTCGTTTGGGATCACACTTAATGCCGCTTTATGATCCGGATGTGCAAATGAGTTCTCAAATAAGCGTCCGGTTCCGGGGTGATCAGGTTCAGGACACGGCCAGTGAATGCCGCCTTCTTGTCTGAGCCTGTCGTATGTGATGCCGGAATAATCGGCGATTCCGCCACGGCTTGCTTCTCTCAATTCGTTAAAGATGTCCTCCGCAGACGTGTAGGGAAAATAACGGCCTTTTCCAAGAGCGGACGCGATCTCGCAAATGATCTGCCAATCATGCTTTGCTTCCCCCGGGCAGGGGCGGCTCGCTTCCCTTAATGTCACGCGGCCTTCCACATTTGTCATCGTGCCTTCGTCTTCTAAGTAAGAGGATGCGGGCAAAATGACATCTGCAAATTTCGCTGTTTCAGATATAAACAAGTCGATTGCAACAAAGAATGTCAGTTTTGACAGCGCCTGTTTGACAAGGTTGGCATTTGGGCTGGAGACTGCTGGATTGGAACACATTAGAAACAGTCCTTTAATGTCTCCATCGTTGATTTTTTCCATCATTTCATAGGCTGAGACGCCTTTTCGCGGGAGCTCATCCGGATTGACTCCCCACACTTTTGCAATATAAGCCCGATGGTGTTCGTTTTCGATGGAACGGTAGCCGGGAAGCTGATCTGCTTTTTGGCCATGCTCTCGGGCGCCTTGCCCATTACCCTGTCCGGTGATCGCTCCGTAGCCCGAGTAAGGCTTGCCGATTTTTCCTGTGATCAGCACCACATTTAAGAAGCCTCTCACAGCCGCGGTACCATCGGTTTGCTGTTCAATGCCGCGGGCTGTAAACAGCATGCCGGACGTTTCCATGGCAAACTTCATAGCGGCCTTTCGCATTTGCTCTAAAGGAACACTTGTCTGCTCGGCGATGTCTTCCAGATTTAAAGCGCCGATATGCTGTTTGAGCTCATCAAATCCGTTCGTGCGTGTGCGAATAAAGTCTTCGTTTATGAGCTGTTCGTCTATGATGATTTTGACTAAACCGTTGGCAAGGGCGGCGTCTGTTCCAGGTTTGATTTTTAGATGAAGGTCGGCTATTTTTGTCGTCGCTGTTTCCCGGGGGTCAATGGCAATGATATAAGTCCCATTTTCTTTCGCTTGTTCAAAATACGGCATGATGGTCGGCTGGCATTCTGCGATATTGGTGCCGGCCAAAATGATCACTCGGGTGCGGGGGATTTCCGATAATGGATTCGTTAAGCCTCTGTCTGCTCCGAATGTTTGGTTGGCTCCGGTTGCTGCGGCGGACATACAGAGCCGGCCGTTGTAATCGATGTATTTTGTCTGTAAGCCGACTCGTGCGAACTTTCCTAACAGATACGCCTCTTCATTCGTAATCGAGGCGCTTCCGTAGACAGCCATCGCATCATGGCCGTGTTTGGCTTGGATCAGGGTGACTTGCTCCTTTATATAGTTCAGTGCTTCATCCCAGGAAACAGGCACAAATTCACCGTTTTTTTTGAGCAGCGGCCGGGTGATGCGGGAGGCGTGCAGGGCATGCTGATGGGCATTCATCCCTTTCATGCATAAACGGCCTTGTGTCGTAGGATTGTGGATGCCGATGGCTGTATATCTTTTCCGTGTAACGATGGTTTGTTCCACAAGCTGCATTTTGCATTGCATGCTGCAAAATGGACATTGGGTGTCGTATGTTTTTTCTGATTGGACGTCTTGCTGTTTTTCGCGGAAATATCTAAGCAGTCGTTCAGTCAAAATGCCTCATCCTTTCTTCATTGCGCCAGACTGTACAGGCTGATTTTGCAGCAATGACAGGTCTGTTTGGAGGTTTTCCAGCAGCTGTGTCCGCAAATCCTGTTCAAACAATACCTCTCTGATATGAATGATGCCGAGGCGGTCAATCCACTGATGAACCGCTTCTGCGTAGTGAGCCGTTTCACGATAATATTGAAGAAGGCCTTTCATCATAATGGCAGTATTTTTTTCGCTATCTGTCACACAAAACAGCATTCCGGAACGGGCATGTGCTCCCCGAATGCCGCCTGTGTAAATGTCCCAGCCTTCTTGTGTTTGAATGGCGCCGATATCCTGTATAGCTGCCGTTGTGCAGTCTTTTTCACACGACAAGCTGATCGATATGTGATCGGGCATGGGAAGTATGTCAGCATGTCTTTCAATATGGCTTGCCAGCTCTTGAATAGAGCGATCTTCCCCGCACGTACATGCTAAGACACTTCGCAGCGAGCGGCGGTGCTGATGAGTGAAAACTGGCATGTGCAGTTCTTTTCTGATGTTTGCAAGGTCATTTGGATGGAATCCGGAAAGCTTCAGCCTCTGGTCGTGAGTCATTGAAACATAGGGGATGCCGTATGTCTCAATGATGTTTGCGATGTTTCTGAGTTCCTTCGCATTTGTCAGCCCGCCGTACATTTGCGGAATGAGGGTGCATGTATCCTGGGCCGATGCTTTAGGGGACTGGATAGAGCCGGGCTGCAGCAATTCCATATAATAGTGAAGCGCCGGGATACAAACATTGCAGCCGTTTTTCGTTTTCCAGCCAAGCTGATTCATTACCTCAGCAGGATCAGTGAAATGACAGCGGTGCAGTTCGGCGATGACTTCGTCTTCCGTCAAATCAGTGCAGCCGCAAAACGAAGGCTGGCCGGCTGGTTCTGTATATTCGCTGCTGGCCATGTATTCCAGAAGGTCTTCAACGAGCGGCCTGCAGCCTCCGCAAGAGCCGGATGCTTTTGTACACTGCTTGACTTCTTCGACCGTTTTTAAGCCTTTCTTGTGCACCGCTTTTTCAATCAAACCTTTTGTCACTGTGTTGCATTGGCAAATGGTTTCAGTGGAAGGCATGGATGCAAATGAAATGCCCGTTTGATCCGGTTCGATCAGCTGCTGTTTGACAATGGAAATGTCTCTTTGCTTGAGAAGGCTGTCGAGAAGCCGCTGTTTATCGCGTGTGTCTCCGAATAAAATAACGCCAGCCAGTTTGTCGTTCTCAAAGAGTGCTTTTTTGTAGCAACCCGCATGTTCATCATGAAGCTTCATGCTCGTCGTGCCTGCGTCTTCGTGCACCTTTCCTGCCGACCAAACATCAATTCCCGCTATTTTTAAGGCTGCCGATTGGGCAGAGCCATGATATCCTTCACATGGAACGCCGCAGATGTGCTGTGCGAGGACTTTTCCTTGTTCATAAAGAGGGGCGACCAATCCGTATACCATTCCGTTATGCTCGGCGCATTCCCCGACGGCATACACATTCGGTTTGCTCGTCTGCATGAATTGATTGACGATGAAGCCGCGGTTTGCGGCGAGTCCGGCTGATGCAGCCAATTGGATATTGGGTCTTACACCAGCCGCCATTACAATCAAGTCTGCTTTTATCGAAGAACCGTCGCTGAACCGGATACCATCTGCCCGTGAGCATCCTGTAATGGATGCTGTGTCTTTCTCTAAAAGAAAGGTTAAGCCTTTTCGTTCCAGCTCAGACCGCAGCAGACGAGACGCTGTTTGATCGAGCTGTTTTTGCATGATGTTGGGGGAGTGGTGAACGACGCTGACATCCATGCCCAGGTGCCGCAGGCCGACAGCCGCTTCAAGGCCTAATAAGCCGGCGCCGATGACCGCTGCCTTTTGATAATGTTCAGCCATGCTGATAATAGCTTGACAGTCTTCTATTGTCCGAAAGCCGTAAACACCTTCTTTGTCTGTCCCGGGTATGGGGAGAATATGAGGGGAGGAGCCTGTTGCCAGGATCAATTTGTCGTAGGACAGGCTGCGTTTTTGATCTGTAGTGACTTGCTGCAAATCTGTGTTGATTTGCACGACCGTTTCTCCAGTGTAAAGTGTTATGCCTTGCTTGGCGTACCATTCACTGCTGTTCAGCACAATGTCATCGAGCGCTGCCTCCCCCTGTAAAACAGAGGATAAGAGAATGCGATTATAGTTGGGATGCGGTTCGCTGCCGAAAATGACAATCTCAAACATGTTACGATGAAGCTTCAATATTTCTTCAATACAGCGAATTCCGGCCATTCCGTTCCCTGCTACGATTAATCTTTGTTTCTTCATTTGCCAGACCTCCTTTGCCTCAGCTTGTAAGTTTTTCTCCTATCAAAAATTATGGCACAATGCTCAGTTAACGCATTAAACGTGTCACATTAGCTTACACATGTCTTTTCCGAAAAAATAAGGTCATATATTCTTAATTCAGAAAATTGAAATTTTTAATGGGTCAAGAAAGGGGAATGTTATGAAGCTGTCGGAACTGAAAACAAGCGGTCACCCAACCACTTTGCTCTGCTCGTTTTTATACTTTGATGTAAGTTTTATGATATGGGTTATGCTTGGAGCGCTCGGTGTTTATATTTCTCAGGATTTTGGCCTGTCTCCCTTTGAAAAAGGACTTGTCGTGGCTGTGCCGATTTTATCGGGGTCTGTGTTTCGGATCATATTAGGCGTGTTAACGGACAGAATCGGTCCGAAAAAAACAGCTGTCATCGGGATGCTGGTGACAATGATCCCGCTGCTTTGGGGGACATTTGGAGGCCGGTCGCTGACTGAACTTTATGCGATCGGCATTCTGCTTGGCGTGGCAGGCGCGAGCTTTGCTGTTGCGCTTCCTATGGCAAGCCGGTGGTATCCGCCTCATTTGCAGGGACTTGCAATGGGGATAGCGGGTGCGGGTAATAGCGGCACCTTGTTTGCGACACTGTTTGGCCCCCGGCTTGCAGAGCAGTTTGGCTGGCACAGTGTGATGGGAATTGCGCTTCTTCCTCTGATCATCGTCTTTGTTCTATTTGTTTTCATGGCGAAGAATTCCCCTGAACAACCAGCACCGCAGCCGCTCAAAAACTATTTGCAGGTGTTCGGACAAAAGGAAACGTGGTTTTTCTGTCTGCTGTACAGCGTCACGTTTGGAGGTTTTGTGGGGCTGTCCAGCTTTTTGGCGATATTCTTCGTCGATCAATATCAGCTGTCAAAAATTCATGCAGGAGATTTCGTCACATTATGTGTAGCAGCCGGCAGTTTTTTCCGGCCTGTAGGGGGCTGGATTTCAGATCGTGTCGGGGGCACGAGGGTTCTTTCTGTTTTGTTTGTCATTGTGGCCCTTTGCATGGCCGGAGTCAGCAGTCTGCCGTCTCTTTCAATCGTTATCATCCTTTTATTTGTCGGAATGATGGGACTCGGAATGGGCAACGGAGCAGTGTTTCAGCTCGTCCCGCAGCGCTTCCGGAAAGAAATCGGAATGGTGACGGGAATCGTCGGCGCAGCAGGAGGCATCGGAGGTTTCTTTCTGCCAAACATTTTAGGGTCATTAAAACAGATGACAGGCACATATGCCATCGGATTTATCACATTTTCCTGTATCGCATTGCTGGCGTTTGTGCTTGTGATTGCCGCAGGATATTACTGGAGAAAAAGCTGGAGCACGGAAAGCAGCCCGGCGGATGTTTGATGTTTGTATGGGAGACACGCGATTGTGCGTGTCTTTTTTTGCTGTTTTCAACTTTCTCTTGATTTTAACTCGTGAACCGATCAGAATAAATAGTAATTATTACGATTTAAATCGGAAGGAGTTTTCTGATTGGAACAGCACATTCTGCTCCCGGGAAAAACGGAGCGTCTTCACTATTTTGGGTCAGTCAGTCCCATGAAAGGGCAAAAGCCTGTGGAAAAGGAGAACATGAAGGATCTTCAGAATATCAGAAAAGACTATTTTTTTGATATTCAGCAAGTAGGTGTCACCAATGTGTCTCACCCGGTTACTGTTGCCTCAGCGATGAAGCCTTTTCAGCAAACGACAGCAGCGAACTTTACCATGACCGCCAGCCTGCAGCGGAATCAGAAGGGCATCAATATGAGCAGGTTAACAGAGCAGCTTCAACGCTATCATCAAAACGGCTGGATTCTCTCATTTTCTTCCCTTCAGCAATTTACGAAAGAGCTTGCAGAAAACATGGATCAAATCTCGGCTTGCGTCGAAGTGCGGTTCCCGTGGTATTTCGAAAGAAAGAGTCCAATGCTGGAGAAAGCGGGGCTGATGCATGCTGAGATATTGATGTCTGTTGCCTATCACGAAGATCAGCTGTTTAAACAGCGGGCCGGTATCTCAGCGAAAGTAACGACTCTTTGCCCTTGCTCTAAGGAAATCAGTGAATACAGTGCCCACAATCAGAGAGGAACGGTCAGCATTTTGGCAGATATTCATCCGGCGGCACTGCTCCCAGTCGATGTCAAAGCGGATTTGCTTCACGTTGCAGAATCAAATGCCAGCGCGAGACTGCACCCGGTGTTAAAGCGTCCGGATGAAAAGGCCGTAACGGAAACCGCTTATGAAAATCCCAGATTTGTTGAGGATCTGGCCCGTCTCATTGCCGCAGACTTGTATGAGCTTGAATGGGTGTCGGCCTTTGATATTGAATGCCGCAACGAAGAATCAATTCATCTGCACGATGCCTATGCGAAGCTTAGGTTTTCAAAACAGGAGGAATGACTATGAAGCTTTCATTCTTATTTATTTCTGTTTTTGCGTCGGTAATTCTGATGTCAGCTTGTTCTTCTCATGTAGAAGAGAAAGAAAGCTAAAAACGAGTCCATATCATTTGATATGGGCTTTTTACTTTTTAAATCATAATTAGGATGAATAGAGAGATTTTTCAAAAAATAATACTATTGATACATGTCTTTAGTGGTATAATATTTAATAAATGTAAAGAAAAGGAGGTAAATCGTTGTCTGTCCCTGATTTAATCCCATATCATTTTGTTACCACAGACATAAATCACTGGTATGTTGTAATAAAACAAGGCCGAATAGAGAAAGCAAAGGAAATGAAAAGAAAAGTAGAGAATGAATTTAATAAGATGGAGAAAAACGAGAAGGTTGCAGTTTACCTTCAGCTCTTAAAATTGAGGCATGAGATTATGCTTTCTTATTTAGAGCCTGACTCTGTTAAAGATATTGACAGCGTTTTTGAGGGCCTTAAAGAGACAAGAGAAAACCTTGCTCCGGAATCTCTTACGAATACAATTGAATTTTATTTTCATTTTTTCACCGGGATGTATCATTTCCGGACAAGAGATTTAGTCATTGCTTTAACATATTATCGAGAAGCCGAGAGATATCTTGATTTATTAGATGAAAACGCAAATACAGATAAGGCAGAGTTCTATTTCAAAGTGTCAGAGGTCTATTACTACATGAAAGAGACTCATTTCTCCATGAATTATGCTCAACGGGCATACGCTATTTTTAAACGGCAGAAAGACGATAAGGGCAATCTTACATATGGAAAAGAAATGGTTCACTGCCAGTTTGTTATCTTTGGTAACTGGCTTGATAAAATGTGTTATGAAGAAGCCTTAGAAACAGCAGAAAAAGCGTTAAAAGATGCTGTTAAAATAGGTGAGCAGCATTTAATTGGTTCTGCTCATTTTAATGTAGGATTATGTTATAATCATCTTGAAGAACTTGACAATGCAGAAAAACATTTTCAAATTGCCTATGAAATTCATAAGGCCCAGAAACATATCTATGAGTCAAAAGCGGTCTTTAATTTAGCTTATGTTAAGGCAAAACAAAATGACCTTCAGGCTGCATTAAAATTGTACGAAGAAGGAAAAAAGATTGCAGAACGTCATAATAATCAAGAGGTAGCAGAAAAACTGAAACTCGTTAAAGGGCTTTATTTATCATTTGATTTGCAGACACTCAGAGAAGTGTTCGAGTTCTTCAGGGAAAAAAATCTGTATGGTGACATGGAAGAATACGCTGTTGCTGTTGCTGATTTTCTGACCAACAAAGAAAAAAGACATGATGCGGTCGATTTTTATCAATTGGCAATTGAAGCACGCAAACAAATTCAAAGGGGGAAACATTTAAATGAAAAAATGTAAAATTGCAATTTGTTTAGCGCTTTTATTTGGCATTGTTGGTGTTTCTGGCGCTTCGTATGCTTTTAATGAGCAGTCCACTTATAAAGTCGCAGATAGAGCAGCGACTTAATTGAATATTATCAATCAACCCCCATTTTGGATAATCTCTATCAAAATGGGGTTTATTAATTTCTATGTTCGATGCTCATCCAAGTCGTGTATTGATTTAATGAAGTTTCGAATATTCATGGATGTGAATGAAAGTTCTTTGAATGAAACTCTTCAACTGAATGTAAGATGCAAGCATGGGATCTTTATCAATAAACCCTCAGCAACAATAAAATGGGACCAATTATCACATTATGATGGATGGAGTACTAAAAAGAGATTGAGCAAATGACAAAAACATTAAAATTAGAGGATTGGCCTGTAGCATAATTTTATTATGAAGCTTGTATACTTTGTGTAATGCCAATTGTCCCCAGTCGATAAAAAATTCCCCATATCCATCTAACTCTTATTCTATAACAAAGATCGATAGAGTTTGTTTTATCTAAACTTCAACATAATTTGGTCGTTTTGAGATGGTTTGTTTGGATGGATCTCCAACGACATGGATATACAAAAACATACCTGACCACACAAAAGTTGTGATCAGCTGATAGAAAGCAGTTGACAAAAAGGGAAAAAGAACATACGATTTAAATCGTAATAATTACGTTTTGTGCAGAGAGGAGTTACTCCTATGTATAAATGGCTTATCATTGGCGGCGGAATTCAAGGCTCGACCTTGGCTGTGCATCTGGTGAAAAGCGGAAAGGTGCCTATACAGGATCTTGTGGTCATTGATCCTCATGAACAGCCTCTTGAGTGCTGGAAACGAAATACGGGCCGCATTCGGATGAACTATTTACGCTCTCCATCGGTTCATCACATGGATACCGAGCCGTTCAGCCTGCAAACGTATGCGGATAAAAGCCAGTGGCTGGAGGTATTCTTCGGAAGGTATAAGCGCCCCTCTTTATCGCTTTTTAATCAGCATTGTGAAACGGTATTGGATGAGATACATATTGATCAGGCGTGGAAGAGAGGTATGGTGACAGACTTGAGAAGGAGAAACGGATTGTGGGAAGTGAGGACAGATGCCTCCGAAACAATCATGAGCGAAAGAGTTGTACTAGCTATGAGTTTTTCACAACAGCCTTGCTGGCCGGAGTGGGCAAAGCCATTTCAGAATGACGGCATTTATCACGTGTTTGACAGGGATGTGCAAGGGTTAGGACAGGAAGGTGGAAGTGCGGCAGTTGTGGGCGGAGGGATCACGGCGGCTCATTACGCCATCAAGCTCTCAGATGACGGGTACGACGTAACGATGCTCGTGAGGCATCCGTTTCGCACCTATGATTTTGACAGTGATCCGGGCTGGCTTGGCCCGAAATATATGAAAAGATTCAGCAAAACGTCAGACTATCAAAAGAGAAGGCAATGGATCACAAACGCCAGACATCGCGGCTCCTTCCCGAAGGACATCTCAAGAAAGCTTGCTGTCTATAGAGAAGAGGGCAGGATAAAGGTCATTCAGGATGAAGTGATATCATGTCAAAAAACAGCTGACGGTCGGCTGTACATACAGCTGAAGAAAAATGAATCGTCATACACATTCGAACATATCGCGCTGGCAACAGGCTTTGCCTCTGACATCAGCCGATTCGAGTGGGTTCAAAAAGCAGCGCAAGCAGAGCAATTGCCTTTTGCCGGCTGCGGCTTTCCGATTGTCGGCAAGGATTTGCAATGGGGGAACGGGTTATACGTGATGGGTGCCTTTGCGGAACTTGAAATCGGGCCGACTGCGAGAAATATTTCTGGGGCGCGAAAAGCGGCATTCACTATTACACAAACGGTGAAGTAAATGATTTAAATCGTAATAATTCTATTTTGAGAGGATGAGATCACATGAAAAAAATTCCGGTTACAGTACTAAGCGGCTATCTTGGCGCGGGAAAAACAACACTGCTCAATAGCATATTGCAAAATCGCGAAGGCTTAAAAATAGCCGTTATTGTAAATGACATGAGCGAGGTAAACATTGACGCTGGGTTGGTTAAGCAGGAAGGCGGGCTTTCCAGAACAGATGAAAAGCTAGTGGAAATGTCAAACGGCTGCATTTGCTGCACACTTCGCGAGGATTTGTTAGTCGAAGTGGAGAAGCTGGCAAAAGAGGGACGGTTTGATTATATCGTAATCGAATCGACGGGAATCAGCGAACCGATCCCGGTGGCCCAGACATTTTCTTATATTGACGAAGAGCTGGGAATCGATCTCACAAAGTTTTGTGAGTTAGATACGATGGTGACAGTGGTCGATGCGAATCGTTTTTGGCATGACTATCAGTCGGGTGACAGCCTTCTGGACCGCAAAGAAGCACTCGGGGAAGAGGATGAAAGAGAAATTGCCGACCTGTTAATCGATCAAATTGAGTTTTGCGATGTTCTGATCTTAAATAAATGTGATTTAGTCAGCGAGCAAGAGCTTGAACAGCTTGAGAAAGTCCTTCGCACCCTGCAGCCAAGGGCTAAATTCATTCGCGCTGTCAAAGGGAACGTCAAGCCGCAGGAGATTTTACATACAGGGCTATTTAACTTCGAGGAAGCGAGCGGATCTGCCGGCTGGATAAGAGAGCTGACGGCAGGCCATGCAGCCCATACCCCGGAAACCGAGGAATATGGCATTTCTTCATTTGTTTATAAAAGACGACTGCCGTTTCATTCAACGCGCTTTTATCACTGGATGGATCAAATGCCTAAAAATGTTGTCCGCGCCAAAGGCATCGTCTGGTGCGCATCGCATAACAGCCTCGCTCTTCTGATGTCTCAAGCCGGCCCGTCCGTAACGATTGAGCCGGTATCCTATTGGGTGGCGGCGATGCCGAAGCTCGAACAGGAGCAAATCAAACAGCAGGAGCCGGAAATATTAGAGGATTGGGACCCAGAGTTTGGCGACCGTCTGACGCAGCTGGTGTTTATCGGAACAGACTTGGACGAAGAAGCCATTACAAAGAAGCTTGATCAATGTTTGCTGACTGAATATGAGTTTGATTCCGATTGGTCGCTGTTTGAAGATCCATTTAAATGGAAGCTGAATCAATAGGAAAAAGCCGTCTCCTGCGGGACTGACCCCATAAGATGAGACAAATAAAAAACACCTTCAAGTTTGAAAACGGATAGTTGTTATCCGAAATAAGACTTGGAGGTGTTTTTTGTATGGGAACAAGAGTGAGTTATCCGATTGAAG
>NZ_JAJFDG010000008.1:0-62220 GCF_020708615.1 Bacillus sp. LBG-1-113
ACCTAGCCAAGCAGAGTTAGGTATGTGGGAGCTCTTTTTCTGTTTCTGAAATCAGCTGAAAATCCAAAGAAACAGCACAAAACAAAAAAGCTTGTAGAAAAAACATCGTTTTCTCTACAAGCTGAGATTAGTCTGTTGACTAATCTTTTTGCTTATTTCTAATAATAGCCGATAATTCCCTCATATATCGCTTGCGCTGCTTTTTCTTGGTATAAAGCACTCTTTAACTTACTTGCGTCATTTGCATTTGATATGAATGCCAGCTCCGCTAAACTGCTAGGCATCGTCGACTCTCTGATCACATGGAAGTTTCCGATTTTAACGCCTCGGTTTTGGGTATTCAGCGCTTTATAGAGTCGGTTTTGTATTTCTGTCGCAAGGCGTTTACTGTTGTCTGACTCATACTTTGTATAATAGTACGTTTCTGTGCCAGTAGCAGCCGGGCTCGCTGAATTGGAGTGAATACTTACAAACAGATTTGCATTGTTGCTTTTGGCTTTTGCAACACGTTCAGAAAGCTCTAAAAATACATCCGTTGATCTGGCCATAATCGGTATAGCTCCGCCTTTAGAAAGTTTGCTGTTTACGAGCTTTGCAACGGCTAGGTTAACGTCTTTCTCCTTTAATCCGTTCCCGATCGCTCCGCTGTCGTATCCTCCGTGTCCAGCATCCACAAAAACCTTTTTACCTACAATTACATTTTTGAGCTGATTGACAACATTTGTTGTAACTGAAATGGTTCCCCCAAGTACAGTGAACGTATTCTTGCTGTTTGAACCGATGGCTGCTCTTGTAGCAGTCGGCAGTGAACCGGCATCCGTAAATAACATCGGGCGATTCTGCTTCGCCGCCAGGACAGAACCTGCTAAAGCATCAGCATATGTATAACCATTGCTGACAAAAGCGGCTTTTGATGAAGAATAATACTTTTTCGCTATGTTTGCAGCGACCTCAAAACGGCTGTTTCCGCCGATTCTCGTTGGAGAAGGGAGCTGGCTGTAAACACTTTTTGAGACACTGATTTCTCCACCGACCACAATAGTCGATGACGTTCCTTTACTGCTCATCGCATTTTTTGTCGGTGTCGGAATTGAGCTTGCCGTTGTTAACAAAATCGGAATTCCGTTGCGTGCAGCATAAGAACCGATTGCCAGACTGTCAGCATATGCCGTTCCATTTGCGATTACTGCTTTAGAATTTGAAGACAATTTCTTAGAAATATTTTGGGCAACCTCATAGCGGCTTCTTCCGCCAATACGTTCCACTGTGGAAACACCCAGGTTTTTCATTTCACTTACAACATTGTTGGAAACACTGATCGTTCCGCCAATTACGATGACCCTGCTCGGTTTGAGCTGACTGATTCTGCTTTTAGTCGGCGCAGTCAGTTTAGATGATTCAGTTAACAGAATAGGAGCATTGTATTTATAAGCCAAAGGAGCTGCAGTTAATACATCGGCATAGGCTGTTCCGTTCGCCACAACAACTGTACTCGCGCTGCTCCAGCCTTGTTTTGAAACATTCACAGCAACTTCATATCTGCTTGCTCCATCCAGTCTTGTGACAGAATTGGCCGCAAAAGCATTCGGTACAAACAACAAGACTCCCAATATCAGTATTGGTATGCTTTTAAGAAAGATCCGCAAAGATAGTCCCTCCAAAGATTAATAATGATTCATACATCAAATAACGAACGAAGGAGGCAGAAGCGCCTCCCTAAACTTCTATCAACCTTTTAATAGCTTGATAGAGTCGTTCCCGGATAGTAAAAATTTAAAATCGTTGTATATGATTGCCCGGCAGCAGCTCTGGCATTGGCCCCGTACTGACTCATGCCTATACCGTGTCCATAGCCTTTACCGCTAATGATAAAGGCACTTGTATTGCTTGAAACTGACGCATATGTACTCTTCATATTTGAAGCGCCCAGCATCGTTCTAAGCTGTGTCGTCGGTACAGAAATTGTCGCTGTTTTTTCACTCAAACTTCCATTGGAAAGGATGTAACCTTTTGATTTCTCTTTTGCGAAATATGAAAATGTTACATCTGCTGTTTCCGGACGCTGGCCGGCTGTTTTTGCCGTACTGAATTTCACACTGGAAATTTTCGTGATTTTGATAGACTCGGCACTGCTGTATTTATTTTTAATAAACCAGCTTTTCAAACCGCTTAAATAGGCAGAGTTTGTTTCATTTTTAGAGCTCCACCACGATCCCGGGCTTTTCAGATTCAGACTGCTTTTATCAAGCTGGGTCTTGTTTAATGACAGGGACCAGCTGATTTGCGGGTCGTACGTATCTTTTTTGGCGATTAAATAAGGAAGCTTGCTACTCCAGACCTCGTCGCTCGCTTCTGTATACCCGCCGTTACTTGATGAATACGTAGCTGTAATCAAATTCCCATTATATTTCAAGACTTTTCCTTTTGTGGATTCCACCACTTCAGAAGTTTTCGAATTCCAGTCATAGCCGCCGTAAACCTGAAAAGCTGTAGTATCTTTCACTTCTTTTCCGGCCGAGCTGATAGAATAGGTTCTCGCTGCGACAGCTTGAGCCTTTAACGCCTCTTTCTGCCAGCTTGCCGGCATTTCGTGCGGAACAACACCCTTTAAATAATCCTCAAAAGGGATATCCACGTTGATGGGACGAATGTACTTGCCGGACTCAATCGTAAATTTCATGTTTCCGAGATACGGCGTTCCATTCAAGTTAATAGAATTCGTTGTTGCGTATTTTTTAGGCTTTGCTGTAAATGAAGTGCCCAATGTTTTAATGGCAGTGGTGTTTTTATAGAGTACTAGGTTTCCGCCGGACAATTTAACTGAATAACCTGTCCCCGCAAAGGTATCAGCCAGGTTATTTTTCAGCGAATCACTGATGGAGATGCTTCCTCCAAGCAGAGCAAATGACTGTGTCCCTTTTTCTGCCACTACATCAGCGACTGGTGACGGCAGGCTGCCGGACTCAACAAGCAATAAAGGACTTCCCTGCTTTGCTGCAAGCACAGACCCCGTCAATGCATCCGCAAAGGTTTGGCCGTTCGACATGAAAACCTTTGTTGCTTTCATATTTAATTCTTTTACGATATTGGCAGATACTTGATAACGTGAAACCCCGCCAATCCGTTTCACAGTCGCTTGTTTTTTTAATGTGGCTTCCACGCCAGTGCTGACACTCAACGGACCGCCGACAATTGTAACCTTGCTCGGAATTTTGTAATCGCTGCGGATGTTATTGTCTCCCGCAAGTAATATCGGATAACCGTTCATTGCAGCATATGGCGCAATTGACAGGGCGTCTGTAAAGACCATGCCGGTTGCAACTACAGCTTGACTGTAATTCCCCATGCGGTCGGCTATGTTTTTAGAAACCTCATAACGGGTAGCCCCGCCAATCCGATCAATAGAACCATATTTTTTCAATGTGTTTTCTACATTTTTAGAAACGCTTATTGTCCCGCCAATAATGAGGATATTATCAGGGTTTAATTTTGCAATTTCGCTTTCTGTTTTAGGTGTTAATGAATTCGCATCTGTTAGCAGAATCGGAGCATCGTATTTTTTAGCCAGCGGAGTTGCTGAGAGTGCATCAGCAAAGGCATCTCGGTTCACTATGACTACAGTTGTAGGGTTTGTCCAGCCCGCGGAAGCAACATTATTGGCAACATCAAAACGGGTAGCTCCCCCATACCGCTCTGTATCTGCAATTCTTGAGCCAGAGATCTCATAACCGCCTGTGATATCCACATCCAGACTTGACTTACTGCCTACATAATTACTCAGCTTTACCGAAATGGTTTTATCAGCTGCTTTTGCAGACTGCATAAATGCAGGACATGCAATAGCAGCTGCAGTGACTGACGATAGAAGCAAAAGCTTCATTTTCTTCAAAATATGTAACCCCCTAAGAAGTTAAATTACTTCGTCTCTAAATCTTTAAGCTCTAAGACGCCATTTGTTCCTTTAGTATATTTGACAACAACTTTTTGTCCTTCTGACATGCTGTTCATTTTGTCCTGAAGGTCTGAACCAACCTGAATCGAAGTTTCTTTACCATCAATAGTGACTGCAATCGTATGGCTGTCTGCTAAACCGGCAAACGTACCTTCCTTTGTAACCGTCTCTTCAGCAGCCGCATCCTGGCTTTCTGAATTTGTCTCTGAACCTGTTTTGTTCTCAGCTGTGCCACATGCAGATAAAAGAAGCAGCATTGAGAACATTAAAATAGCGATTTTTTTCATTTCTATATCACCTCTCATCTTTTTATCGACAATTTTAAGCTTATTTTAAGATTTCTTTCAAAACAACGAAAATTTTTTGCGGATTTTCTTAAATTACCGAAACATTTGTTACAAGCTGTCGTCTATTGTAAAGAATCAGACAAATTTTAGTTGTTTTCAAATATTAAGAAACTTATAATCGAACTAGATTACAAAAAAGTGAGGACTTTATATGAGAGCTGAAAAAAGAAAGAAAAAGAGAAAGGTTTTACTTGTCATTTTAACCATACTGGCAGTGTTCGTCCTCTGTACAGGCGGTTATGCATACTACTTATGGCATAAAGCCGCTTCAACCGTTGCAAGTATTCATGAAAGTATTGATAAATCCAAAAAGAGGGATACAGAGGTCAATATCAATAAAAAGGACCCGTTTTCCGTTTTAATCATGGGTGTGGATGAACGTGACGGCGATAAAGGCCGTGCCGACACGCTCATTTATATGACTGTTAACCCCAAAACGAATACAACCGACATGGTCAGCATACCGCGTGACACATATACAAAAATTATCGGAAAAGGCACGATGGATAAAATCAACCATTCGTACGCATATGGCGGTACACAAATGACAGTTGACACAGTTGAAAACTTCCTCGATGTTCCGGTCGATTATTTTGTAAAAGTCAACATGGAAAGCTTTAGAGACGTTGTTGATACACTCGGCGGCATCACAGTTAACAGCACATTTGCGTTCAGCTATGACGGTTACTCATTCGGCAAAGGAGAAATCACGCTGAACGGAAAAGAAGCATTGGCGTATACACGAATGAGAAAAGAAGATCCAAGAGGAGATTTCGGACGTCAGGACCGTCAGCGCCAAGTGATCGAAGGCATTATTAACAAAGGGGCAAATATCTCTTCCGTTACAAAGTTTGGAGATATGTTTAAGGTCGTTGAAAATAATGTGAAAACCAATTTGACGTTCGATAATATGTGGGATATCCAGTCTGATTACAAAGGCGCTCGAAAACATATCAAGCAGCACGAACTGAAAGGCGAAGGCACAAGAATCAATGACGTCTATTACTATAAAGCAGATGAGAGCCAGCTAGCTGACATCTCAAATGAACTGAAAGAAAGCTTAGAAAGCTAAAATAAAAGAAGCTTCGCACCCTATGTGCAAAGCTTCTTTTTTATTTAACCGTAAAAGAGTCCGGATGTGCATTCCGATATCCGTAATGAAACAGCAATTCCTCTACAATCCGGCGGGAGGCCTGTCCATCACCATACGGATTTGAAGCATAGGACATTTTCTGATACTCATCGGCGTCAGTTAAGAGCCCTTTTGCAAGCTGATAAATGTTCTCCTCATTTGTCCCCGCAAGTTTAAGCGTCCCTGCTTCCACTCCTTCAGGGCGCTCCGTCGTATCACGAAGCACAAGCACCGGTTTCCCGAGCGATGGTGCTTCCTCCTGCACTCCGCCGGAATCAGTTAAAATGAAATGGGATTTTGCCGCAAAGTTATGGAAATCAATCACTTCTAAAGGCTCAATCAGATGCACTCTGTCAGAGTCGCCAAAATGCTTTTGAGCCGCTTCCCGGACAACAGGGTTAAGGTGCACAGGGTAAACAACCTGTACATCATTATATTCCTCTACAATTCTGCGGATGGCCTTAAACATGTTTTCCATCGGCTCACCTAAGTTTTCACGGCGATGAGCGGTCAGCAAAATCATCTTATCCTCCCCCACCTGGTCAAGGACAGGGTGTGAATAACCTTCCCTAACTGTTGTGTGGAGTGCGTCAATCGCTGTATTGCCCGTTACAAAAATAGAATCGGCCTTTTTGTTTTCTTTTAACAAGTTGTCTCTTGCCTGTCCTGTCGGCGCAAAATGCAAATCAGCAATGGCACCGGTCATCTGGCGGTTGAGTTCTTCCGGAAACGGAGAATATTTATTGCCTGTGCGAAGACCGGCCTCAACATGCCCGACAGCAATTTGATGATAAAACGCGGCGAGGCTTCCGGCAAATGTCGTCGTGGTATCACCGTGGACAAGCACAATATCAGGCTTGGTGTCTTTAAACAGCTCATCCAATTTCACAAGCGCATTGGACGTAATTTCTGCCAGCGTCTGCCGCTCCTTCATAATGTTCAAATCGAAATCAGGCTTAATCCGAAACGCTTCAAGCACCTGATCGAGCATTTGTCTGTGCTGGGCAGTCACCGTTACATAGGACTCTATTTCAGGATATTTTTTTAATTCAAGCACAAGCGGCGCCATCTTTATCGCTTCCGGCCTGGTTCCGAAGACGGTCATGACTTTTAGTTTTTTCATAATTGTCACCTGGTTTCTTTGTTTAACGGGCTGTTAGATAGAATTTGGATTGGTCTGAGATGATTACATAATCAACTTTCTTTTTCAGCTTAAAGAAAAGCAATTTCTTTTCCACTTCCCCAGAACAAAAGAAAGCGGAGTAACGTTTATCAAGCGGCTTTAATAATGTCTGATATGAATTGATAAAGATTTTCATATATCCATGCTTCATCTCACCTGGTTGAAATTTATGCTGAATATGATGGCGTTTAACTTTGATTATCGTTCTGTTTTCATCAATTACTATTTCTTTGACCGGCACCAAAAATTCCTGATGATCTACTTCAAACAATAGTTTAGAACTTGAAGGGAAAAACAGCTGTTGATTTGGAAAATCAATCGCCAGCAGTTTGTTGCAATCTTCTTTTGTAAATTCAACTTGAAGAGCTCCTTGCCTTTTTAACTCTAATGACAAATTGTCATAGTGCTTCGTAAAATATGGCCGCATGCTATACGCATATAAACCGTTATTACCGACATATTTAGCATGATTTTCATAAGGGTAGGGATTTCTATTGTGTCCTATTCGAGCACGCTTTGTATATCCATTAATTGATGATTCAATAAAGAAATCCCAAATCCCGATATCTGCTTTATCTTTTGCCATATCATTAAAAGGAAAGGAAAAAACAAAATGAGACCCCTCTGTTTTTGTGGGTATAAATCTTTTCTCTTCCTTACTTTTGCGATGAACCCATACTCCCACTAATCTTTGTTCATCTGATTGATTCTTGAGCGCCGAATGATAAATGGAGCCGCTAATGACGAAGTACTCTTGCTGAATTTTCATTTCATTCACGAAATGAATAAGTGTATTTTTATAATTCATAACAAGAGCTTCTTTAGAAAGATTATATTTCCAGACACTTGGGTAATTTACAATAATGTTCTTACCTACAACTTGGGTAAACTTATGAATATTAGCTTCTTCTTGTTCTAGCTGTTTAAAACCATAAAAATCATTTTTTCTTATAAAGAATAATCTTAATCTTATGTGATTCAATAAAAGGTTATCTATACAAGGTAAAATATTTTTTTGTATAAATAAATGTAAATGGTGCATCCAATTTTTTTGTTCTTCTTCACTTTCAATAACAGAAGTAAAATCTGTTGTTCTGGAAAATTGAAAATGACGGTTTAGAAATTTAGCAGTTAATTGCTTTTTTCTTTCTTCACTCAGACTGCTTTTTTTAATAATACTAATGATCGCTTCCATAGCTCCGTAATAATCTTTCGGTGGCACATAGGCAAACGTCATATGATTTCCTTCTCGTGATACAGCATAATAATAGTTATAATCAGCTAATACAGAAATAGTCTGAGCATGAACATAAGCATTCATGACAAATACCTGATCTTCTGTTGCTTGAATATCAGAAGGAAATGTAATATTGTTCTCTCTCAGCATAGAAACTCGAAAAAGTTTAGTCGGTCCCATAGAGTAAACAAGATTGGAATCGACAAGATCTACATTGGGATTCGTTTCTTTAAAGATAGAGACAGGAACAGGTCTTCCGTTAACCCCTTTCATTTTTCCAAGAACAATATCGGAATGGTTTTCCTCCGCATAATTATACAGTCTTTCAAGTGCTTCCTCACCCAAATAATCATCAGAATCAACAAAGAAAATATACTTACCTTTTGCAACATCTATTGCTTGATTTCTCGGTTTCCCAGGTCCGCCAGAATTCTCAGTTCTTTCAATCACTTTAACGTGAGTATATTGCCGGCCGTATTCTTTAAGGACCTCTGCTGTTCTATCTGTTGATTTATCATCTATACAAATAATCTCGTATTCATTATCAGCTAGAGACTGGTTGACTAAACTATCAATACAACGGCCAATAAAAGGTTCTGAATTATAACATGGGACTGCTACAGATATTTTTAACATCATCTATCATCCTTACAAGTTCATATGCTTAGCTGTCTTATTTCTATGATAACATGTTCTTTGGCATAATGAACTCATATGGAGAACAAATCACTGCAGTATCTGGCCGGAACTATTAGCCAATATGCTCGAATACTTGCTCCCATCTCTCGATTAGCCGGTCTTGACTGTAAAGAGATTCAATGGTATTTTTCCCATTCTCACCAAATTCAAGTGCTTTTTGAGGATGTTCATACAAATAAATGATACTCTCTGCTAATTGCTCTACATTCCCGTATTCAACGATTAATCCGGCACTATTTTGTGCAATCAATTCTCTTGGACTGTATTTGACGTCAAAACTGATAACCGGTGTTCCACAAGAAAAAGATTCACAAATAGCTAAGCTAAACCCTTCAAATTTAGAAGTTAATAATGTTGCCAATGCCTGTTTATATTGTTTGGCCGGATCTGAAGTATATTCATGAAGTACCACATTAGTTAGTTTTTTCTTTTTGATAAGCTCTTCATATTGAGGTTTATGCGGGCCGCTACCGTAAA
This sequence comes from Bacillus sp. LBG-1-113, assembly GCF_020708615.1. Lineage (NCBI taxonomy): Bacteria > Bacillati > Bacillota > Bacilli > Caryophanales > Bacillaceae > Bacillus > Bacillus sp. LBG-1-113. The sequence continues at coordinate 9,028 of NZ_JAJFDG010000008.1, forward strand.
TATTCAACACGATATTAGGATGTGTTCCTTTTACAATGTCCATTGCTCCAATTGCTTTTTCAATACCTTTCTCCTCATGATACCTAGCAATCATTACAAATTCATTTTCCTTCTTTTTCGTTTTTCCAGGTATATTTAGCTTTCTCGGCGCATGGGGGATAACGAAAATATTATCTTTTGCTTCGAAATCTTTTAGAATATCTTCTTTTTGTTCATGGGTTAATACGATTAATCCATCATAATCTTTTATATGCTCCATTACATACTTATGGTTTTTTCTTACCGGACTGCCCAAGGTATGCGGGAAATCCAGATGATTTGAATGAACACAGTAAAGCCTTTTCGCTATACCCGCTTTCATTGCATTCACTTTTGACGCGCTACCTACTCCATCACAAATAATAATCGGCATATTTTCTTTTTCACAAAGCTGTTCTAACCAAAATGTATGAAAAGCATGATTATCCTTAAATTTTTTCACTTCAGGTGACTGGCGGCTGAATAACGAAATACCTTCGAGTTTTTCTGCATTATACCATTCAGTTAAATAGCAGAATCCATCACGCGCCAAATATCTTATTTGATTAGGTTTACCTGTTTCTGGAGAGAAAATAATTTCTCTATCTACCCATCCATCTTTATCAAATTCTTCTTTCCTGATCTTATATCTATTTTCATTATAGTAGTCGATTGATATCAGATTCTCATTTTCATCCCATTTTTTCTGTTTTATTAACAAGCCCCTTAAGAAATAATCAGCTTCTTTTTTCTGTTCATAATGGGTTGAGTCAACGTTAAAATTCGGTTCATTTACAAGCGAGGAGAGTTGAATATGCTCTTTTAAATCATGAGCAGCTTTAACATCCAGATGCTGATCCTTATAAAATTGATATACGTTTAGAATACGTACATTGGGATGCATTCTTCCCTGCAGTTTAAGCTGCTGTTCGATCTCAGGATAATTATTTTTTTTATCAAGTGTTACTAAGTCAATGTGATACCCCTTCTCTGTCAACACATAAGAGCGGGATAACATTGCACTTGTAATCCCGCCTTTGTCTACATCGATTTCATATAGCAGTGAAAAAATCCTTCTCATTCCCGTTCCTCTCTTTCCGCGGAACTTATCTTTACAAATTATCTTTTAAAAATAGCTAAGCCCGCCGGCTGTTTCACCCGAAAGCTTAAATTATGATAGGTTTCAGTGAAATAAGGCTGAACATGAAAACCTTTCACTTTGTGAGCGGTAAGTTTTTTCAGATTGTCTTTTGAATAGCCGATTCTTTTTTCAAAATAACTGTTATCCCATTCGATCCCTAATGATACATCCAAAACGCCCGATGTACTCACCAAATTCTCCAGATGAAACATACCAGTTACCAATAGACGATTATCATGATCTCTTTCTGCTGTTGCCGCAACCACATCAAATTCTTTCGTATCGCGATTATAAACCTTAAAATATACATGATAATGCTGTAATGATTCAGGTGGAACCTGACCTGTAAATGAGGCAAATCCTTTAACCTGAAATTGATTTTTATCTTCCCAATCGTAGTCAGTTAAATGAAACTCCATATTTGATAAATTATTTCTTAGTGGTTTGTTCTCTATAACTTTGTAAAACATATCTCTCCATCGCTGCATAAACGCCTGTTCACTAAATTTATCAGCGCTTTTATACGCATTTTCACTCATAGCCTTGATCAGTTCGGGCTGCTGCAGCAATTCTGCCATTTTTTGACCCAGCTGTTTTATATTTTTGTCCTCTACTAAAAATCCATTTTCGCCATCGTTAATCATATCACTTGGACCATATTTTAAATCATAAGAAACTACCGGACATCCATTTGCCAAGCTCTCCAGCACTACTAGACCAAAGCCTTCATAATCACTGGACAAAGCCGAGAAAGCGGCTGTTTTAAATTCAGCTTTGGGATTCTCCGTAAATCCTTTTAAAAATACATTCTGATGAAGATTTAATTCTTCAATCAATTTTTGCAGTTCTTTTTCCAATTCACCAAATCCGTAAATCTCAAGACGCGCGTCAGGAACTTGTTTTGCAGTGATTTGAAATGCTTTAATTGCATGGCTGAGATTTTTTTGCTCATGATAACGAGCCAGCATGACCACACGTTTAAGATCTCTTTCACTAAAATCCGCTAGCGTATCAGGCTTTTTGTGGGCATGAGGAATCACAAAGTAATTCGAACGGTCGCCGAATCTTTTAACTATATCAGTTTTTTGTTTTTCAGTCAGGAATATTACTGCATCAGGATGGCTCATATTTTCCATAACAGGTCTGTTGCCGAGTCTCAAGACAGAATCATAATGATGTGGAGCTCTCACATGAATATTGTGAGTTAAAAATACTTTATAAATATGAGGATTTTTATAAGCCATTGTAATTGGATCTGTTCCCCGCTCTTCTCCAATAAGAAAAGTTCGTTTTTCTTCTATAATTTGATCTAGAAAATAATGCTGCAATTCCATATTAGAAGAAAAGACAGCAAGAAAATCTCCATTTCTGTCAAACAGGTTAACACGCTCCACCTTAACTGATTTCTTATCCTTTGTCATGGTGAGCCATTTGCTCATGTAACAAGTACCATCATTTCGCAAGAACAGTTCCTGTCTTGGCTTGTTATATTCTAAATCCATATATGTAACACGGTGTACATAACCGTCTTGGGTGTACTCTTCACGTTTTGTCCTTTTTCTATTTTCATTAAAATAATCAGCCAAAATCAGGTTTCCGTCATCAGCAAAACGTTTATAATGTACATAAAGTCCATTCTTATAATAACGATAGGCGTTTTTCTCCGGATCCTTATGATGTTTTAACCCATCTTCCTCAATGGGATGTTTGATAGCGGGCAGTTTTTCTTCCTCATCTCCTTTAAAATATTCGTAAATATTAATAATAGAGATATCATCGTTAATTTTTTCTCTTTGCTTTAAACTTGAAATAATATGTTTATAATTTGGATCATAATTAAAGCTAACGACTTTCGTAGGCTGACCAGCATATTCTGAAAATAATCTTCCTCGCTGAAGCATCGCTTCAGTCAGTCCGCCAAATGTTTCCCTCACCGAAGATGTTGTAAAGATATATTGTGCTTCAGGGAGTCTCACATTCATTTTTAAGTCCATGTATTTATCCTCCAATAGTAAAGTCCATTAGTAATATTATATACAATTTAGTTTTGATTACTATCCTTTTTGTTACAGTACTTTATGTATTTTATAAGCAGAATGCTGCTTTAAAATAACACTATCAATTCATCATGACACTTTTCAAGCTTTAAAACGTTCCTGTTATTCCTTGTTTAATTTGGTTTTTTCTTATATGATTAAATATGTTTAACTAAATTGAAAATTGGGTAATCAAGTGAAAAGAAACAAGACTCAGATTGGACAGAATAATCTGAAGGTCAAAATCATAATTAAGGAAGGTGCTTTGAAAGTGAAAAAAGTACGTAAGGCCATAATCCCTGCAGCCGGTCTCGGAACGAGATTTTTGCCGGCTACGAAAGCAATGCCGAAAGAAATGCTTCCTATCGTAGATAAACCAACCATTCAATACATAATTGAAGAAGCTGTTGAGTCCGGTATTGAGGACATTATTATTGTAACAGGCAAAAGCAAGCGTGCGATTGAGGATCATTTTGATTACTCTCCTGAGCTTGAAAGAAACCTTGAAGAAAAAGGAAAGATTGAACTTCTCGAAAAAGTGAAAAAATCTTCTAATCTGGCTGACATCCACTACATCCGCCAAAAAGAGCCTAAAGGACTTGGACATGCTGTATGGTGCGCTCGTAACTTTATCGGCGATGAACCTTTTGCGGTTCTGCTTGGAGACGATATCGTTCAGGCAGAAAAACCAGGATTGCGCCAGTTAATGGATGAATATGAAAGAACACTTTCTTCTATTATAGGTGTTCAGCAAGTGCCTGAAGAAGAAACTCACCGCTACGGTATTATCGATCCGCTGACAAGTGAAGGCCGCCGTTATCAGGTGAAAAACTTTGTTGAGAAGCCGTCTAAAGGCACAGCACCTTCTAACCTTGCTATCTTAGGTCGTTACGTATTTACGCCTGAGATCTTTATGTACTTAGAAGAGCAGCAGGTTGGCGCAGGCGGAGAAATTCAGCTGACAGACGCCATTCAAAAGCTGAATGAAATTCAAAGAGTGTTTGCTTACGATTTTGAAGGCAAGCGCTATGATGTCGGCGAAAAGCTCGGCTTTATCACAACCACTCTTGAGTTTGCGATGCAGGATAAAGAACTCCGCGGACAGCTCATTCCATTCATGGAAAACTTATTAAACAAAGAAGAAATCTAAACATAAAAAAGGCTATTGGACATTCATCCAATAGCCTTTTATTATTTCAACATCAAGGTCAGCGTATGCTCTTCATTATCAACTGCAAAGGTCTGATCATCTGTATTCACAAGAAAACGATTCTTGCTGCCGTCGTCATACAATACATCACTGTCACTTAATGATAATGACGCTGGAGTAACAGGAGAAATGTTGTGAAAGATAAGCTCTGATGCTTTATCATTCTCCAGCACATAGCTGATTTTTTCATAATCAAAATCCAAAGTCTTTCTGCCGTCAGCTGTTTCTCCTTCTGTAAAACCGTTCAGTTTTAATTGAATACTGTCACTGCTGTCTCCGAGGAACTTCAGGAAGTATTCATAGGAAGCTGCTGCGTTTTGCTGGACATGAGGTGTAAAAGCAGAAGCCGGCAATTCCGCCTTCCTCACATCAGTCACAACAGCGTTCTTCTTCACAAAATATGAATGTCCGTCAAACTTAACTTTTGCTGCTTGTTTGCCTTTTGCGCTTACCGTCACTGCAGTACCGAAAGGCAGTGTAACACTGGCCTTCTTTTTCAGATCTTGGTCTTTATAGACTGTCACTTCTTCATCAGCTATAAAGCCTTTTTTATTCATTACAGTTAGGCTTTCCTCCATCTTGCCCTTTGCATCGCTATGATGCTTCTTGACTTCATTCTGCGGAATTGCGCCAAACGAAGCAATCGTTCGAAGCGGGGCATCAAAGAACATCGTGCCCGCAATAAAAACTGTCAAGAAAGACAAAATCGCAATTTGTACTGCATTGGCCAGTGATTTTGGCTTTTTCTTCTTTTTGCGGAAACGGGTAAAAGCTTCAGGATCTTCTTTCTTGCGCTCTTCCGTCTGCTCTTTTTTATATGTTTCTTTTTCTTTTTTCGAGAGCTTATTAAACCAGTCAATAAACGCTTTGTACTCTTTCACAACGGTTTTTGTATCATCAAACATCCGAAGCTCGCCGTAATGCATCCAAGCAACGCGGTCACACATTTTCTCAATCTGGCCGATGGAATGGCTGACAAAGAAAATGGTTTTTCCTTGTTGTTTAAACTCATTAATTCTGTCTACACATTTCTGATAAAACGTTTGGTCTCCTACGGAGAGCGCTTCGTCAATAATTAAAATATCCGGATCTATATGCACGGAAATCGCGAAACCGAGACGCGATTTCATACCGCTGGAATAGTTTTTAACCGGCTGATTAATAAAATCTCCAATCTCCGCAAATTCAACAATACTGTCATACATGTCATCAATTTCTTTATTTGTTAGACCCATCATCAAACACTTGAGCCGGACGTTGTCCCGGCCCGTTAATTGATTATTTAAACCGGCCGCGATCGCAATCAGCGACGGCTGGCCGTTCATTTCAATTTCACCGCTGGTCGGCGGAATAATTTTAGCCAGCAGGTTAGACATGGTCGATTTCCCTGACCCGTTTATTCCTACAAAGCCGATTGTTTCTCCCTCATACACGTCAAAGGAGACATTCCGCACAGCAAAAAAACCATTATCCTTAGCCGGAAAAAACAATCCTTTAATCTTGTCCGATTGTTTTTTATACAAATGATATTGCTTTGAAACATTTCGAAACGAAACTTTTAGTTTCATCGTACAATCTCCTTACGTATTAAAGAAAGTCAACAAACTTGTCTCTGAATTTCATATGCAGGATAGAACCTACTGTTAATAAAAGAAAAGTGAACAGCCAGAAATACAGCGTGTATTTCATATCTTGGAAAAACCATTTCCCGTCTAAGAAGCTGTTCCGGAATCCTTCTATCAAATAATAAATCGGATTTAGTTTAAGCACAGGCAGAAGGTTCGGATGATTTTTTCCAAGCTGCTCTGATATATTCCAAAAAATCGGAAGCAAGAAGAACAATAATCTGGTAACGGCCTGCAGCAAAAATTGATAATCTCTGACAAGCACACTGATTGTAGAGTTAAACAAACTAAACGAAAACATAAATACAATCATGCAGATTAAATAGTAAATATATTGTATCCAATGCAAGCTTGGGTAAATACCACTTGCTAACAGAACTATGACATAAACACCCATCATCACAAAATAACTAAATAAATTTGAAGCAATCACGACAGATGGCAGCGAACTGATCGGAAAATTCATTTTCGCGACCATATTGATCCGCTTAAACACACTGTTTGATCCATCAAGAATCGTCGGACTAATAAAAAACCATGGAATCAAACCAGCCAGCATCCAAACAATAAAAGGCACTTCACCGATACCCGTTATGATCGGCTTACTGTTACGAATTCCCATACCAAATACAAACCAGTACGCCAGCATTTGAATGAGGGGATTTAAAAACTGCCATAATACACCAAGATAATTCATCTGATACTGAGACTTTGTCTCATACGAAGCCAAGCGCAAAATTAAAGGAAACGATGTCACTTGCTCTTTTACGATTCTTACTAATGCATTCATTGTTTATCTTCCTTAGACTTAAATGATTTTTGGGATCTTTCGGTTAAAGAAATTTGAAAGCACCGATGAATATTGTAACAGATAATAAGTTTTTTTTCACATTGCAGCAATCTAAAATTTAATGTATAGAAAAAGCCGACAGATATACTCCATCGGTCTTTTTCATAGTTCTCATCAATTTGCTCTTTTTACAGATTTTAGAATCGTATTGAAGATTCGTTCATTGTTTTGATCATCTTTAAATTTAAAGATCTTTTTAGAGCTCTCTTTATATTGCTTATCTATTATAAAATCTCGATTACAAATCTCAATTATGTTATTAACAACAGTTTCTTCTTCTGATGCCACTATACCAATGTCTTCAGATTTAATTTCATTTACTCTGATAGAATGATTGTCATAAGGATCAAATTGGTAAAAAACAACTGGTTTATTCATAAACAAAAAATCTGCAGAAACGGATGAATAATCTGTAACCAATAATGAGCTTTCTTTAATCAAATCAGATACTACTGCATTATTTTTTGTTAAAATTTCAATTTGCGGATGGTCAACATTGAAATTTTCTATATACTTTTGCATTTGATAATGCATATAAAACTTGACCTTAATACCCTTTCCCTCTATCATATTAAGAAATTTTTCATTTTTAAGTAAACTTTGGTATGCTAGAAAGTACTTAGATTTCAAGAAGTTATGCTTATTCATTTGAACTAAACTTCTTCTCCAGGTCGGCATAATTAAAATCTGGTCTTTATTCGATTTATTTTTCGCTAATTTATCGAATCTTGAAAGCCCGGTGACGATAACTTCATCACTGTTGTAACCTAGAGTATTAAGGATAATTTCTTTTTCTTTTTCTGAACTGCTAATAACAAGATCTTGATTATACTTTTCTTTATGCAAATAGGGTGAAATGTTATACATGATTAAGCCGTGCTGCAAACAGATATTATATTTTTCATTTAAAATTCTTTTATAATATTTGTTATACACTTTTGAAGGCCATGGATATAAACCTTCCTGAAACGTCCATGCACTTATATATGCGTTTGCTAAAAACATAAATAATTTATGTTTAAAACTAGAGTGATAAAGTATATTTCCTAATCGTTCTACCTTTTCAGCATGCGGAGATCCTTTATCAATAATATAAAAGATCTTTTTATCTGGGTGATTTGTTCTGCAATACTCAAAAAAGGAAAATCCATTGTCTTCAGCTTGATCATATCTCTCCCCGACTAACCATACATCTTTTCTATATATCTGCTTCACTATATATGCAAGAAAAATAAGAAGATATTTATTTATCAGGTGCTTTATATGACGATATTGATACTTTAAATCTCTCAATGGCTTCGTTAATTTCCAAGATAACGATTTTTCAAATAACGGAACTCTCGCAAAATAAGATTTATAAGTTCTTGATTGATTGAACCAGTGTCTTTTACTTTTTAACAACTTCATAAACTCTGTTGCTTCATAATAACAGTCCTTCTGGATCAATTTAAAAAAAGTTCCATAACCTACTTCATTGAAGTCATAAATATCTTCTACACTAACAACTTCACTTACCTTTTTTATTGTATCGTATGCATCACTGTGATCTTTATCTAATAAATTATTCAAAAAAACATTGGAATCTGCATAAGACATTAATGTTTCTAGTATCAAAAATCCGTATGTCTCTAAAAATTGCTTATTTTTTATGCTTACAATGTTTTTTAATGAATTGATATTGCATTGATAACTATATTCTATTAATTCATTATCTACAAAACACTCGCCTAAAAAATCCATTTCAATGTTCATTGTATCTTGCTCAAAAAAGAATTGAATTAAGTTGTCACGATTAAAAATATTTGTTGAAAAGAAATAAGTATCAATCAAATATTGTTTTTTCATTATCCTCGAAGCAATAATGTTTTCAAATTGATTATTAAACAATTTATTTGCACTTATTATAGGTACTCCATTTGTATTCATCTTTTCAGTAAGACTTTTCAATAAACCTGAATCATAACGATATTCTATGTTTGAAAGAAATACATACTTTCCCTTACTAAGTGAAATATCAAAATTTTTATTACTCATTAAATATACATTTTCATCTGGATTTTGATCAGGTATATCAGTTTCTACAACAAAAAATATCTCCAAACTATTCCAATTCATACTTTGACCTTTAACAAAGTCAATATATGTTTGTATTAAGCTGTTATCTTGAGTGCCAACTGGAATCAATAATGTAGTCTCAATCACTAACCAATTTCTCCTTAATTTTATATTTCAACTTGTTTGTTTTAATTTTGCTTCTAAAAATTTTAGTTATTCTCCATGAAAGTGAGTTTTTTATGGCCTGCTGCCGCTTAAACATTTTTTGCAATTCTATTCCTGTACTATACCACCATCGTCTCGAGACGATCATAGAATTGTATTCCAAAGCTTCTAATAAGAGGTTTTTTTCAATCAAACTAAGCAAAGGTTTTTCAATAGAAAAATATTTTTCAGTAATATCAGGGTTAAATCCTTGTACAACAGGTCTAATCATTTCTAATATTTCAAGTCTTTCAGCTACAGGAACTTTGTTAAATTCAGGATCACAGATTTTCCACAAAAGAGACCTGAAAGCATTTATTTGAAAATAAGAGTATTCTTTTTCATTTAGAAATTTTTTTATTTTTAATGCAGCTGTTACATCATTTTGAAGGGTTTTTTTAATATTTTGCTGTGTCAGGGATAGATTGTTTGCATCATTTCTTGTTCTATAGTAATAAATATATTCAGGTATATAACTAAACTTTTTTGCTTTTGTGAAGAGAGCCATATCATAAATTTTATCTTCCCCATTCCTCATACCCTCTGGAAATAATATATTATGCTCTCTTAAGAAACTTGTTTTTACTAATTTTAAGTAGACAGCTGTTTTCACTTGAAGGAAGAACGGAACAGTTTCTATATTTACATCATTATAATGCTTGTGCATAAAATAATTTTTAAATGTTATGTGCTCATGTGTTTTTCCATTTTCGTCATTAAAGCTTAGCATTTTGCCCATAACGAAATCTGAATTATTTTTTTCCATGACCTTATATAATTTTTCATAAGCATCTGCTGGAATGTAATCATCAGGATCCAAAAATATAATGTATTCACCTTTAGCTTCGTTAATCCCAATATTTCTTGGCTTTCCTGGCGCTCCGCAGTTTTCGTTTAAGTGAATCACTCTTATATTTTTAAACCGTTCCGCATATTTATCTAAAATGGCGGCGGTGCCATCTGTTGAACAATCATTGACCAAGATAACTTCTATCTTCTCAAATCCTAATGTCTGATTAATTATAGATTCCAGACATTCTTCTACATATGCTTCTACGTTGTAAACAGGTAAAACTACACTGATTAATGGATAATCCAACTTAATTTCTCCTTATTAAATTCATTTATTGTTTAGATTTTAATTCAGTTTGAATATCTTCAAGCACAATTGAATTTAATCTATCCATAAATTTTTTGTAATATGCTGATTCATAGTGAGAAAACGACTTTCCGAAAGGGTATCGCTCATCACCAATAAAAGGTGTATTTGTCAGGTCAATAATATTAACATTGGGTAACATATTTTCAAAATAGTTATCAACTTTATCCCAAAAATAATTATTTCTTTCAATTAGTTCCTGATCTCCAAAAAATTTAATTTCACCATTTATATCTCTATATTTATAAGTAAAACGCCCTTTATTTAGAATAATTTTAGATTCAGGTAAAATCTCTGTCACTTTAGCAATAAAATCGTTAAGTGCTTTTTTAAAAACTTCAAAATATTTGCTATTATCATTATGATTAATAATAACTGCATTTTTTAAGTTCTTAAAAAAATGGCTTTTTTCAATTATAAAACTTGCACTAGCATATTGGTGTTCACTGAACTGAATAAGTGATTTTGCAGCATCAGAGTAGTGGTCAATAATTAAGTAATCAGGCTGAGATGCCTTTAGTTTTTCAAAAAAATCTTTTTTGAAATCTGTCTCAACAAAGTTTATATCTTGATCTTTTATATCTTTAAATTCTTCCTGATTAAAGGCGATCGGTTTAGAAACCAAGCTTACTATTGATGAGTGGAACTGAGTATAAACACACTCATAAATCTTCTTATATCCAGGGTTGAAATACTCTCTGGAGTTAAAAGGGTTTCTGCTGAAGCAAGTACCCATCACAGCAATTCGTATCGGTCTAGTCCCTACTGTTTGCCGGTCTGAAATAAAAAGCGAAAGATTAGATTTCCCATTAACAAAAAACTTGGCCTCGGAATTTTTTAAGCACCTTGAATTTGTTTTAAAATAGCTAAATGAATAAGATGTGCCTTTATTTACTTTAACTTCATTTTCTATAATGTTACTTTCTTTGTCTAACCTAATAAAAGCATCCCAAACGTCGTTTCCTTTAAGGTAAGACTTAGACAAAATATTCGATTTTATTATTTTAGATATAAACTGACCTTCATTAAATTCTATTGGAAGAGCTATCTCGTCATAATATTCAACTTCTTTTCCTAGGACTCTTCTTCTTTTTAATACAAAAGACAGATTTGAATGCAAGTTGTAAGCTAAGCTATCTTCTCCCACTTCCATAAAAAACTTCAAATCATCCCCAGTGTTTTCCACTCTAATTAAAGTTGGACTGAAGTTGTTAATTATTGTCTCAAAGGAAAGTTGACTTTTAGGATTTATATTAGCCTTTAAAGTATAAAACTCGTTAATGTTATAATTATTTTCAAGGAGCACTTCTATTAAAGAGCTATCTACATTAACTTTTAAATATATCTCTTTTTGATTCGATAACAACTTATTATCATTATCTTTAGGAATTTCTGCTTTTATAAAAACATCAAGAAGTTCATCATTTATTAACAAATCTTTTGGGATAGAGAAATATAGCATTTCTGATATGTTTTCTTCTTTTGCTATATTTATTTCATTTGAATAGAAATATAGACTAGGTTGATCCCGTTTTAGAAGAGATAACGACAATTGTCTTTTTGATAAACGATCATAGTCTGCCCCAGTACACTCAATTTTCAAATGAAAATGATTTGCATCTTGTTTAAGATTCTTTAAAACGGGTACAAATTCGATAGGCCTTATAAAAAACGCTAAAGATTTGTCTTTAGCAATATAGGGCCTGACTTTAAATATAGAATGTTGATGAGGAACAAAATAGGCATAAGTAGTTTTTTCAGAGCTATTAAATTTCAATGGTATATTTTCTAGTGTGGTTGCCATATAAATTGACCAATAGCTTTCACTTACATTACAAGAAGTAAAAACTTCGTTAAGATTAACGTATAACCATAAAGAGCTTTTATTTATGTCTTCATATTCAAGTTTAATCTGTTCATGAAGCTCCGTATCTCGACTATTTTCCTTTTTTCCGAAGTAAAAATCGTTAGAACCTTCATACCCATTACGATCACAAAGAATCTTCAAACTTCCCCTTTTTTCGTCATATATTACATCTACTATGTTCATGTCATTTCGCCTTTCCGAAATATGCTTTTTTAGTACGTAATATTTTTTTACCGAGGGATTTAAATATATTGACTTCATTTAAAATAATATTAAAATTTTGCCCCTCTAAGCCTATTGAAAATTTTAATATCCAAATAGGAAGTTTTAATTTAAAACCAGCATATTTATAATCTCTAACTTTATTGCCCCATATTTCTATTTTCTCATCAAGTAAGATTTGCTTGGCATATATTTTTTTATGAAGATACTTAAGATAAATTCTGTCTTCTTTTTTCATTTCATAAAGCTCATTAACAAAGTGACCTTGTAAAACTAAATAAATCCCTCTAAATTTAACATCATTGATTGTTACGTTTTTATTTGCTAACTTATCAATACTAGAAGAGAAGGAATATTTTTCTTGTTTATACTTTAACAAAAGTTCTTTATAGTAACTATTCATGTCCTGTTCTACAATATACTTAGATTCTATTTCGCACAAAATATTTTTAAACTCAATAATAAACTGATTAAAATCTTCTGTATCCATTATTTCAATAGCTGAATCTCTATTATTTGGATAAAGGTATAATTTAATATGATAAGCTGTTAGATATTGTACATACGGAAGTATCTCCCCATAGATTTGTTTAGACCATTTAAACAAAACAAAGTATGAATTTTTCAAAAAAGCTGTATAACGTTTTTGTGATAGCCAAGAAGTATCAACTAATGAATTTTTCTCAGTTCTTTTTCTATAAAAATACTTTCCATTTGCTACAACCCCGTAACATGATTCATTTAATATTAGTTTATTCATAAAAAGGGCATCTTCCCAAAAGTCTAAATTTTCGTCGAATGTTGAGCCGTATTTATTTAAAAGAGCTTTTTTAAAAAAGCTCCCACCTATGAAATATTGAGGAGCATCATATTCATTTAAAATGTCAATTACTCTATTCCCTTTAAGAAAACGGTAATTTAACTTGTGTTCGCCTTCTCTGGAGCCAAAATAGTATATTGGTAATACGGCAATATTTACATTACGACCTGTTGTCTCAAAAAAATCCTTTATATGGTGGAGCGCCCCACTTGATAACTTATCATCAGAGTCAAGGAATCCGATATAATCAGATGATTCATTCACTAATCTTAGTCCAATATTTCTCGCAGCAGATGGACCAGCGTTATTTATTCTTTTATAATCAATATTATTAGGAAACTTTTTTTGTAACTCTTCACAAATTTTTTTACTATTATCGGTGCTACCATCATCAACTAAAATCAATTGAATATACTTTTCGAAGTCAAGTGTTTGATTGATGACACTATCTATAGTTTCAAGTAAATACTTTTCTGCATTATATACTGGAATAATTAATGAGAATATACCACTTACCTCCTTCCCGCTCTATAAAATACTTTCAATAACTCTTTTGGCCGCAAAACCATCTTCCATAGAGCAAAATTCCTCGTAAAAATGATTATAGTCTTTTGGTAAAGAGGTATTATTTATAACGTATTTCAACTTTAAAAATAGATCTTCTTTATTTTCTACTATTTCACCTGGAGCATTTTTCTCCAAGTCGAAATAAAAACCTCTCAGTTTATCTCTATAGTTCTCCAAATCATACGTATAGAATAACATCGGCTTTTTAAGATTACCGAAATCAAAAAATACAGACGAATAGTCAGTAATTAAAATGTCACTTATCAAGTATAAATCTCTGATATCTTGATATAACGAAACATCTTTAACAAAATGACTGTATTTTTGTAAATCAAAGTTTTCTCGGACCAAATAATGCATTCTCAATAAAAAAACAGCAGAGTTCTGAAATTCATTTTTTAATTCTTCTAAATCCAGTTGTAAATTAAATTTATATTTACCTACGCCATAAAACTCGTTATCTCTCCATGTAGGTGCATATAAAATGATTTTTTTATTATCGTCAATATTTAATTTTCTTTTAATTTTTTTGATAATCACATCTCTATTTTTTGCATATAATATGTCGTTTCTAGGATAACCAGACTCAATAATTTCTTTTTTAAACTGAAAAGCACTTCTAAAAATCTCTGTAGAGTAAGCATTAGGCGAAATTAGATAATCCCATTTACTAGCCTCTTTTAGAAAGTTTTTTTTATATTGCTCAGTCGTCGTGCCTGGCATATGTACTTCATCCATGTCATTTGCGAGTTTTTTTAGGGGGGTTCCGTGCCAAGTCTGCACATATGTGGTGTTTCTCGGTTTTGGGATCCATAATGGCAAGCGGCTGTTTGTTATCCAGTATTTCGCTGTAGCCATATACCATAGCCATTTTAGAGAGAATCTCCTTAAATAATTTACATCCAAATTCTCAAATAAGTCCTTGTTTCTTTTATCTATACTCCAGAATAATTGGTAATCATATTTATCTTTATTTTCCTCAAGGTATTCAAATATTGCTCTTGGGTTGCAGCTAAATTGCTTTCCCGAATAACTTTCGAAAATTATTAGCCTTTCGTTTCTGGGCAATAGCCCAATTATTCTAAAAACAATTGAGTATACTACGACCAATAGACTTCTATATTTTTTAAAAATCATTGATTTCATTTTAGACTCCTTAAATATAAAACAATTAAATGTTTCTCTCCGTAAACAAGAAAAAAAGAAGCAACTGAACATTACTTCAAGCCTCTTTTAATTAGTACTTCTATAGACTAGCCATGTCTTTTTTGATTTGAGTAGTTGAAATGCCCTCTGTTCTTGGAAGGTATATGACCTCGCAATATTCCTTTAAGAAGTCAAACTTCCCTTTCCAGTCATCACCGATGACAAACGTGTCAATCCCGTACTTTTTGATATCTGAGATTTTTTGTTCCCAGTTTTTTTCTGGAATGACTTCATTTACAAAATCGATTGTTTCTAAAATGAATTTTCGATGTTCATAAGAGTGATGCGATTTTTTTTGTTTTTGCAAATTAAACTCATCTGTAGACAAGCCTACGATTAAGTAATCACCGAGGTCTCTTGCTCGTTCAAGCAGCTTCATATGTCCGTAGTGAAATAAATCAAATGTTCCGTACGTTATCACTTTCTTCATTAGATAACATCACCCTTCCAACCGTTTTCAACTGAGAGTGCCAGAAAAAAACAAAAAACTTAACAAACTGTTTATAATTTCGACATAAATTTTACGTACCATTAATAATGAACAATAATAGCATAAGTTCCTATAAAAGTTAAGGCTCTTTAAAAATGTCAATTGCTAATAATTTTTGGGATAAATATATGTTGATGTATAAAATTTACAGGTCCAATGCTTTATCTCATTTCATTATACCAAGTTTTCGTTCATGGAAAAATTGATTCTTTTGTCATGATTTTTAGTGAAACGATTTGCTTTGTGTTACGTCATTTATTTTGTAAACCCTCCTCACATTAATTCATCGTCAAAACGTGAAGGAATTGTAATGTGAATGTTAAAAGTTCCTAAAGATTTTTGTGGTATGATAGGGTAAGATGTTTTCAGGTAAAGTGATGAATTATGGTCTTTACTTAAACTATACGAATGACACATGTTTTTTATAGACATATAGATGAAAAGGAGGGTTGACATAATGCAAACGAAACCCATTAATCAATTAGATTTTGTAGACGGTGAACTAAATTCATTTGTATCCCATTTGGAAACTTCATATTTGGATCAGGCCAAAGGAGCGTTTATTGTTACGGCAAATCCCGAAATTGGATTTGAAGCGATGCAGAATCCGCGGTATGAAACAGTTCTTTCGTCTGCTGATTTTATTTTGCCGGATGGCATTGGTGTTGTTATGGTCTCCAAGTTGATCGGAAAGCCACTTCAATCCAGAATAGCCGGCTATGATTTGTTTACGTCCTTGTTGGATAAGGCTCATCAAAAGAAAAAGCGTGTTTTCTTTTACGGTGCAGCCAAACATGTTATTGAGCAAACAATCGAACGAATCCGCCGTGATTATCCTGGAGTTGAAATTGCGGGCTACTCTGACGGCTATGTCAAGGATCAAAGTGAAGTGGCAGACAAGATTGCTGCTGCAAAGCCGGATATGGTGTTTGTCGCGTTAGGTTACCCTGTTCAGGAGTTCTTTATCCATAAATACCGGCATTTATTCCCTCAAGCTGTAGCAGTAGGGCTCGGGGGCAGCTTTGATGTGTTTAGCGGCAATGTAAAAAGAGCGCCGTCGTTTTTTATCCGTTTTCACCTTGAATGGATGTACAGGCTGATCACCAATCCATCGCGCTGGAGAAGAATGCTTAGCATTCCTAAATATGTTACAGCCGTGCTGAAGCATGAACGAGCCTCAGCCAAGCCGCAATATACAGGGCAGATTAAAGATCAATCACGCCATTTGTAAACGGTCTTTAAAGGAGCTATGTTTTTAATGAAATATAAGAATCATTCGCTGTATCTGCGGACAATCTCTGACAGCAGATTAGAGCTGATGGCAGGATGAAACTTCAATCGATGTTTGCGTTTTTTTATTCTTTGGCCATAAAAGTCATTGGCGCTTCACTCTTTTGGATAAAACCGGGGAATCAAATGACACTGCTTGTCTCTTTTCCTGATAATGCCCGTGCCCTATTAAAGGAATATCAGGAGGGACATTATTCATTTCACATTAATGTGCTGCTTACCCAGCACGCCAAATCACTGGCAGATGAATTCCCGGCACTCCCTGTCTCAGTTATTAATGAAAAACATCCGCTTCATCTATGTAAAGCGGTCTTTTCTATGCTGAGCAGTAAAGCCGTGGTTGTTGATAATTATTTTGTTTTAACAATTGTTTTGGCCAGCCGGCCGGATATTGAGTGCATACAAGTCTGGCATGCGAACGGAGCGTTTAAGCGCTTTGGATTAAAGGATATCAATACTCAGAATCGTTCCCGGTCTGACGTGAGACGCTTTCGTAAGGTATATGCTTCATATGACCGGATTGTCGTCGGTTCTGAACACATGGCTGACATATTTAAGGAATTTTTCGATATCACAGAGGATAAATTTCTTAGATTTGGCGTGCCATTAACTGATGCTTACTATGAGGCCGGCAAAAACGGTCATGAACTTAAATGCAAACACCATCTGCCGGCAGGGAAAAAAATCATTCTGTATGCCCCGACTTTCAGGGATCATCAGTTTGAAAGCTTTTCGCTGCCGTTTTCAGAAAAACAGCTGGCATATGATTTAAAAGGAGAATTTTTGCTTGCGGTAAAATTGCATCCTGTTATGAAACAATCTGCAGATTTACCTGTCAATAATGAGTGGATAAAAGATGTATCAGATCTCCCTCTTGCAGACCTATTAAAAATGAGCGATCTGTTAATATCGGATTACTCTTCAGTTCCTTTTGAATTTGCTCTGTTGGACAAACCCATTCTGTTTTATGCGTATGATATGGATGCTTACGACAAAACACGCGGCTTGATTAGAAATTATGCAGAGGTGATACCTGGGGTGCCTTGCAGTAATTCAGAAATGCTCCTAGAACAGATAAAAGATATAAACAATCTTCAATCTGAAGTGGAGCGTTTTTCCCGTGAATGGAATTTGTACTCTAAAGGGAATGCCAGCAAGCAGCTTTTAAGCTATATAAACAAGAAATCATTCTGATCTTTATATATAATAGAGATCGTTATTGCAAATAATATGAAAACCCTTTATAAAACATTATGAGTTGTGGTAAGGAAGGAGTCATTTTATGATTTATGCTGAGATTCTAGCCGGTGGAAAAGGTTCCCGCATGGGAAATGTCAATATGCCAAAACAGTTTTTGCCGTTAAATAAACGCCCTATTATTATTCATACGGTTGAAAAATTTTTATTAAATGACCGTTTCGATAAGATTTTGATCGTTTCACCTAAAGAGTGGATTAACCATACAAAAGACATTTTAAAAAAATTCATTGGAAACGATGAGCGCCTGGTCGTGGTGGAAGGCGGAAGCGACCGCAATGAATCAATTATGAGCGGCATCCGTTATATTGAAAAAGAATTTGGCATTCAAGATGATGACGTGATTATTACGCATGATTCTGTGCGCCCGTTTTTGACTCATCGCATTATCGAGGAAAACATTGATGCTGTTCTTCAATATGGCGCTGTCGATACAGTCATATCAGCTATTGACACAATTATCGCTTCAGAAGACCAAGAGTTTATCTCTGATATCCCTGTACGCGATAATATGTATCAGGGACAAACACCGCAAAGCTTCCGCATCAGCAAATTAGTCGAGCTTTATAATCAGCTGTCAGATGATCAAAAAGCCGTCCTGACTGACGCTTGTAAGATCTGTTCGTTAGCAGGTGAAAAAGTGAAGCTGGTTCGCGGTGAAGTCTTTAATATTAAAGTAACGACACCATATGACTTAAAAGTGGCAAATGCCATTTTACAGGAGCGAATTTCACAATGATTAATCAAACGTATCGTTTAGTTTCTGCCCGACAGTTTGAAGTGACGTATAAAGATAAAGTTGTCCATTCAGACAAGGTTGTTGTCCGGCCAACACATTTATCCATCTGCGCTGCCGACCAGCGATATTACACTGGTTCCCGCGGCAAAGAAGCTATGGATAAAAAACTGCCGATGGCCCTGATCCATGAAGGAATCGGAAAAGTGATGTTTGATCCGACCGGCACTTTTAAAGTCGGAACACGGGTTGTCATGGTTCCGAATACACCGGTTGAAGAGCATGAAGTGATTGCGGAAAATTATCTGCGATCCAGCAGATTCCGTTCCAGCGGCTATGACGGTTTCATGCAGGATTACATGTTTATGGCCCCGGATCGGCTCGTTGAACTTCCGGACAGCATTGACCCGCATGTAGCTGCTTTTACCGAGCTAATCACCATTGCAGTTCACGCGCTTTCCCGATTTGAACGAATGGCGCATAATAAGCGTGACACATTCGGTGTCTGGGGGGACGGAAACCTCGGATTTATCATGACGCTTCTTTTGAAGAAGAAGTACCCGGACAGCAAGGTATTTATTTTCGGAAAAACGCCTTATAAACTTGAACACTTCTCTTTTGTTGACGCGGCTTATCAAATTAACGACATTCCTGAGGATGTAAGAATCGATCATGCCTTTGAATGTGTAGGCGGACGCGGCAGTGAAAGTGCTATTGAACAGATCATCACCCATGTCCATCCTGAGGCATGTGTAGCGCTCTTAGGCGTATCTGAATACCCAGTTGAAATCGAAACCAGAATGGTGCTTGAAAAAGGGATTACGCTGATCGGCAGCAGCCGCAGCGGACGCGAGGATTTTGCCCGTACTGTAGACTTTTTAGCTCAATACCCAGAAGTGGTTGATTATTTAGAAACATTAGTCGGCGGACGCTTCCCGGTACGCAGTATTGAGGAAATTACACACGCGTTTGAAGCAGATTTGACTTCATCTTGGGGAAAAACTGTTATTGAATGGGATATTTAAACAGTGAAAACATTCCTTACACGAATTATAAAAGGAGTATTCGGCACTGCTTATAAACTATTGAGCGCTTTATTACCAGTACAGCATAACAAAGTTGTCATAGCTTCCTATCGTGAGGATCATTTAAGTGATAATTTTAAAGCAGTCTATGAAAAGCTGAAGCAAGATCCGTCTCTTCGCATTACCCTGCTTTTTCGTAAGATGGATAAAGGGTTGATCGGACGAGCTTCGTATTTGCTTCATCTTTTCAGCTCTTTATATCATCTTGCCACATGCCGTGTGCTGTTATTGGATGATTATTATTTTCCTTTGTACGTTGTGCCCAAACGAAAGGAAACAGTCGCCATCCAGCTTTGGCATGCTTGCGGTGCGTTTAAAAAGTTTGGCTACAGCATTGTGAACAAGCCGTTTGGGCCTTCTTCCGATTACTTGAAGATCGTTCCTGTGCATTCTAACTATGACTATGCAATTGTCAGCGCACCCGCTGCTGTTCCGCATTTTGCTGAAGCTTTTCAAATGGAGCAAGAGCAGATTTTGCCGCTTGGTATACCTAGAACGGATTATTTTTATGATCAAGAACATATTCGCACTGTTCAAGATGAGTTTGATCGGGCTTATCCTGAACTAAAGCATAAGAAAAAGCTTTTGTATGCTCCTACCTTTCGAGGCAGCGGACATCATCAAGAGGGTTACGCTACCCCGCTTGATCTGCTACAATTAAAATCAGCGCTAAACCATAAAGATTATGTCGTCATGCTCCATCTTCATCCGTATATGCGCCAGCACGCGCGTCCGGAAGAGGATGATTTTGTGCTGGATTTATCCGATTCGTACTCTTTGTATGATTTGATGGCAATCTCTGATGGACTGATAACCGATTATTCTTCAGTCATTTTCGAATACAGCCTGCTGAAGCGTCCGATGTATTTTTACTGCCCGGATTTAGAAGACTATTTAGAAGAACGTGATTTCTACTATCCATTTGAATCATTTGTGCCTGGGCCGATTTCTAGGGACGCTACATCGCTTGTTCGAGACATCGAGAATGTGCACGAAGCTGATACGAAGCGGATTGAAGCTTTTTCACAGAAGTTTATTACCCATCAAGACGGCAAATCTTCAGAGCGGGTAGCCGATTTTATTTCATCATTTTTAACATCTGGTGCCGATTAGGAGAAAGTGAGGTACAAAGTGAAGCTTGCCAGAAAGATTAAGAACAGACTTTTCAGATCAAGAAAAAACGTGAAAAAAGAAAATACAGCTCTGATTGTTCATCCAACAGATAACAGAGTTTTTTCTCTTTTTGATAAAACGAAGCGTGTCGAAGAAAATCAGCAAGTGCCTGTCAGAAAAATTTCTGAGTTTTCTTGGAATGGGTCGATCCTTAAGATTGCGGGTTATATGTATATTAAGGGTCTGCCTCTGCAAAAAGAGGATCAGGTTCGCAAACGTTTATTATTGGTGAACAACGGTGTTTTATTCACAGCTGTTTCGTTGCGCGATTGTCCTGTAGAACAGTTATCCATCAATACTGCAAATGTGCCTGAAGCCTATAAATGGGCAGGATTTTCACAGCAAATTAACTTTTCTAAATTGATGAATGACAAGCCTCTTCCCCAAGGCGAGTATAAGCTCTTTCTTGAAATCGAGGCAGTCGATGACCAAAATATCAAACACCAGGAAGTGCATACGGTCGGAAATGTCAGCAGTTTCCTCTCTAATGATGTGTATGCGACAAAGATGGAATTTCATTCAGCTAAAAAGCTGATGAAGTTCAATTTGATTGTCAACTATGATGAGAGCGAAAAGACGATTAATTTGTCTTGCAACAAGCTTCAGGAAATTGATCCAAGCCTGTTAGAGCTCGATACGGGGAAAGAAGCAAACCGCTTTTTACGCAAGCTGAATACGAGCTTGTTCCATTTTGCTTATGATGTGTTCCGCCTGCTTCCAATTAAGCCGAACAAGATCGTATTTGCTTCTGACAGCCGTCTTGATTTGACAGGCAACTTTGAATTTGTTTACGAGGAACTGCTGAAGCGGGAAGAAAACTTTGATTTTAAATTTTTCTTAAAGAGCAGCATACGTGACAGAAAAAGCCTGTCTGAACTCATGTCAATGGCTTATCATTTTGCGACTAGCAAAATCATTTTCATTGATGATTTTTATCCAATTATTTATCCGTTGAAAATTCGGAAAAAGGCCGAACTTGTCCAGCTGTGGCATGCTGTCGGCGCATTTAAAACGTTTGGCTACAGCCGAATCGGACTGCCGGGAGGACCGTCGCCGCATTCGAAAAACCACAGAAACTACACGAAGGTTATCGTCAGCTCTGAAAATATACGGAAGCACTATGCAGAGGGCTTTGGCGTGGACATTGAGAACGTGATTGCTACCGGTGTTCCGCGAACTGACTTCTTCTTTGATGAAGCGAAAAAAGCATTTGTGAAGGAACGTCTTTATACGGAATATCCGTTCCTTAAAGATAAGAAGGTTATCCTCTTTGCGCCTACTTTCCGCGGAAATGGGCAGCAATCGGCTCATTATCCTTTTGAGGTGCTTGATTTTGACCGTCTGTATCATGAGTTAAAGGATGAATATATCTTCTTATTTAAAATACATCCATTTGTGCGGAACGACGCCAATATCCCTTATCAGTATAGCGATTTCTTTTATGATTTCTCTTCTTTCAGAGAAATCAACGAGCTATTGCTTGTGACGGATGTACTGATTACGGATTATTCATCAGTATGCTTTGAATATGCTTTATTAAATAAACCGATGATCTTCTTCAGCTACGATGTTGATGATTATATTCGGAAACGTGATTTCTATTACGATTACTTTGACTTTATTCCGGGTCCGCTTGCAAAAACGTCTGATCAAATGATTTCTATTATTAAAGAAGAAAAGTATAACTTCGATCAAATTGATTCATTTGTACATTATTTCTTTGATGATCTGGATGGTAAAGCAAGTGAACGTGTCATTGATCAAATTGTTTTTCCTCAGGAAGAGGAACCCTTAGAGGATAAAGTTCTTAAAAGATAATGAAAAAAACACCTTTTGCTGCGGCAAAAGGTGTTTTTTTATTTATAGATACTCCGGAACATCATAATACAGCGTGTATCCATCCAGCAATGAATACAGGCTGTACATGCGGTTTACTTGTTTGTATGCCCAGCCGATGTCTGTTGCATATTGGTGCGCAGCTGTGGCTGACCATCTCATCTTGTATAGCGTATCTTGATTGTAGGCTGTGTTATGAATGTAGGATGTGCCTATGAATTTGGCGCCCCCGATAATGGCGGCTTCTGGAGTGAACCAGCCTTGCTCGTATGCGTATTTGGCGCCGTAGTAGTTCGGGTTGCTATCGTATGCGCCGATTCCGTACATGTTATAAACGGTTTTTCCGTTATAGGTTAAACCATTGGCCAAATCGGATGTTCCGTTGCCTGTTTCAAGGAGAGCGTGTGAGATTAAATATAGCTCGTTGATGCTGTACTTATTTGCGGCATCGATAAATGCCTTTGCTTTCCCTGTCAGGATGCCTTTGCCCGCAAGCACTTTCTGATTGACTTCGGCAACGCTGAGGCCGGCTGTCTGTGACAGCTTAAGAAATTGGAAGTAGTATTTGCTGTCCATGGAAAAGTTGTTTGGGTCAACGTATTGTCCTACTTCATCACTGCTAGCATTTCTCCACCCCATATTGATTTTAGCCCAGCCGTTTGTCTGGCCGATGATTCTCACTTTATCACCTTTTCTTAATTGGCCAATGACGTTCGTCGGACTGACTGCCGGTGTTGACCGGATGTTGAGTACATCAGCTGTGACCGTTGAGGTTGCAGTATTGATATATGTGAGTGATACGTAAGCTGCACCGTCGGTTTGCGGGCTGACTTTCATTTGTTTTTGAACCATATCACGAAGCGATAGATTATAATTCGTTTTCATGATTTGCGGACCATTTTTGATTTTTACAGTGGATGATGTCCATCCATATAATTGCTTCAGCTTCGCTGATGCCGCTAAGGCTGCACTATTGCCTGTGAATTGCTCATTAAGGCTAATTTTATAAAGCGTGTTGCTTTTGGTTGTGTAGTTCGCGCTTAACTGTTGAGCTTTAAAATAGTTCAGTCCATTGTTCAATGCTGTTTTGCTGCTAAGCTGAGATGTCAGGATTTTGTATTGTGTATATGCTGTCGCGCCTGTTTTCGCGGCCGTGCCAGAGGCGTTATTTTTTTTGAGAAAAGCAAGTACATGATCGATGTCCTCTTTGTTGATGATCGCCTCAGTGGTGATTTGATATTTACTTCCTGTTGTTTGACCCGTTTTTTTGCTTGCGGCTGAAATCTGATTCGATTTAAAAAACGTTATGGCTTCATTGACTTTTGCCGCTTCCAGCAGAGATTCAGTTGTAATTTTAAATGTGTTAGCAATTTGTTTTTTTACTGTTTTGGCTGTAGCACTCAGCTTATTTTTCTTTAAAACGTTCAAACCTTTCGTAACTTTTGCTTGGTCAGTTGTTTCTTCAGAAATGAGCTGATATTGGTTTTCGGTTGTTTTTCCAGTCGCTTTTTTCGTTGCCTTTACTTTTTTCTGTGTAAAGAAGGCCGCAGCTTTGTTGGCCTGCTGCTCACCTAATATCTGTGCAGTCGTAATTTGATAGGCAGATGACGTTGTCGTTTTTTTCACGGCAGATGATGTGTAATGCCATTTTTTCTTTTTGAAGAATGCATGGACCTTTTGTAGCTGCTGCTTCGTCAAATTTTTCATGTTTACAGTATATGATGTGCTTTTGCCAACCTTTTGATAATATCCGGACACCCCAGTGTTTTTCTTGATTTGGCTGACGGCGTCCTTCACTGTATTCAGCCCTTTGAAATAAGCCGATTGGACATTGTATACGTCTGCTGTTGTTTTTTGATTGATTGACTTGTAGCTTCCCGTAATTCCGGTGCTTTGTTTCAGCTGCTGTAACAAAGTCTTTGCATTTGCTTCGCCTGATATAGGGGCTGTTGTAAACGTGTAATAGGCTTGGCCTTTCACTGTTTCTTTTAACGATGCCTTCAGTCCCGATTCTTTTTGGAATGCATTTTTAACTTGCGCAGCCTTGCTGTCTCCGATCATAGCGCCAGATTGAATGCTTGTCACAGATACTTCATGTGTGACAGGCTGGTACGTGCTTTTTATCCCCGTTTTCTTTGACAGGCCTTGGATAAGCTCCTTGACCTTTTTCTCATCCGCTATTTCCGAGGTAACCACGTTCATGTAAAACTGGGCTGTGCCGGACATCTTCACAGCGCCGGCGACACCTGTTTCCTGCTTAAGCTTGGCCAGCAGAATGTTTGCCTGTTTTTCACTTGATATTGCGCCGGACGTGATGGTCATATACGGCTGTTTGCTGCCGACTGGACTGGATGTGCCTGTAATGGCTGTCTGCTTTGTCAGTCCGCTCAGCAAAGTTTTAGCTTCTGCTTCGCTATGTATGCCTGTAGCGGTAATCTGATAAGTTGCTGTTGTGCCTGAAGCCTGATAGGATGCATCCCAGCCTGTGTCTTTTTCGAGTTTGGCGGCAGCCTGAGAGGCTTGGATTTCTGTACTGAATGTTTTTGCCGGCTCCACCTTATAAATCGAGTAGTCCGTATACGCTGCAGCCTGTGCTGAGCCGGTTATGGTAAAAAAGGCAAGGGACGCGGCGGACAGAAGCATCGGTGCGATTAATCTCTTTTTCATTCCTTCTCCTCTTTCTTATTCAATGAGTATATAAAACTAGTTTATTTATCGGCACACGTATGCTCTATTTATAGGTCAATCCATTCCATTTTTGAAAAATAAAAAAACTTAATCTCAAAGTGAGATTAAGTTTACATGTGAGACACAATCAGTGTGCATGTGCCTTTAATTGTGAAGTCGGACATATTGTAAGGCAAAATAAAATGATCGCCCTTTTGAAACGGGCATGTTTCTTTTCCATAGGTAAGCGAACCGCTTCCTTCTATTACACTGCATATCAAGAAGCTCTCATCCTGCGAAAGCTCAGCCTCCCCATTAATGTCCCATTTATAGACGGAAAAGTATTCCCCTTGGACAAACGTTTTAATTGTTATTCCTTTTCTTGTTTCGGTTGATTCGTCTATATATCCGTCCACATGGGGAACGGTCGCCGCGTTAATGGCTTTTGCAAAATGAAGCTCCCTTGGCTTGCCGCTTGTTTCGAGACGGTCATAGTCGTAGAACCGATATGTGGCATCTGAATTTTGCTGGGTCTCTAACACAAGTGTCCCTTTACATAAAGCGTGTATCGTACCGCTCGGCACATAATAGAAATCACCTGGCTTAATCTTGATTCTTCGCAGCAGGCCTTCCCAGTCGCCGCTGTTAATCATTGTGACAAGCTCAGTTTTTGAGCGGGCCGTATGTCCGTAAATGATTTCTGCGTTTTCTTTGCAGTCAATAATATACCAGCACTCCGTCTTGCCGAGTTCTCCCTGTTCGTTCTCTCCAGCGTAATAATCATCGGGATGAACTTTAATTGACATATCTTCTTTTACGTCCAGCAGCTTCGTCAGTAACGGGAATCGGTCTCCCTCCACGCCTCCGAACAATTCCCGGTGCTCATCCCAAAGCTCGGTCAATGTCTTTCCTTTATACGGGCCATTCGCAACAGTGCTCGGTCCTTTTGGATGAGCGGAAATGGCCCAGCACTCCCCTGTTGTTTTGGATGGAATGTCATACCCGAAGACATCGCGTAAAGCGGTGCCGCCCCAAATCTTTTCTTTAAACACTGGCTTGAAAAAAATCGGTGATTGCGTCATGATCCGTACCCCTCCCCTTTAAATGGCTGATCATTATTTTCCCGGTGCGTGCCCCTTACAAACGCCCGTATGTCTGTCTGCTTTTCAATGACAACATATGTACAAAGCATGATGTATCCATGACCCCTTGAGAAAACGCTTCCTTTTTATTATATCACTTTGAAAAGAAGGTTTGTTTCAGCCTTTTCCTTATGAAGAATAATTCTCCTTTTTTGATACAAATTAAGAAAAACCGTCAATATGTTTTATAAAGGGGAGAAACTATGCAAATCGACTCTGATCTCCAGCGTAATGTAGAAACATTGAAAAAAAAATTGGGGCAAAACGACGATATCATGTTTTATACGTTTTCTTTCGGAGACAGCAGACAGAAGGCTTGCCTGCTGTATATTGACGGTTTGACAGAAAATAAGCTTCTGGCGCAATACGTCATTTCTCCTTTACAAAAAGAATCGTTAGCTCAAAAAGATGGCTTAATTGAGGATTTATCCGCTTTCTTTTTCGGCTATCATCACAGCGTTGTTTCTACAATAAAAGAAATACAGCAGCTGATTTTTTCCGGACATACCATTTTGCTGGCTGATGGTTACAGTGCGGGGCTGGCATTTGACACAAAAACATTAAAGTCGCGCAACCTTGAAGAGCCTTCCTCTGAAATCGTGGAGCGCGGGCCGAAAATAGGCTTTATTGAAAAACTGCGGACAAACACGGCGCTTTTGCGAGAGCGGACGAGTGACCCAAATCTCGTTATAAAAGAAATGACAATAGGCAAAAGGACGAAAAAAAAGATAGCTGTCGCTTATATTCAGGATATTGCCCCTGATTATGTCGTAAAAGAAGTGTTTAAACGGCTGAAATCCATCACGACAGATGATTTGCCGGAGTCAGGCACACTTGAACAGCTCATTGAAGATGAACCCTTTTCAATCTTTCCCACGATTTTAAGCACAGAACGTCCTGATCGTGTAGAAAGCTCATTGTTAGAAGGACGGGTCTCTATATTAGTGGACGGTACACCATTTGCATTGATTGTACCGGCAACGGTGGATGAATTTATTCATTCACCGGATGATTACAGCCAGCGCTGGATTACAATGTCTCTTATTCGATTGCTTCGTTATTCAAGCATTCTGATTACCATTTATTTGCCCGGCTTATATATTTCTCTCGTTTCCTTCCACACCGGCCTTTTGCCGACGAGAATGGCTATTTCGATTGCAGGCAGCAGGCTGAATGTACCCTTTCCGCCTTTTGTCGAAGCTTTTATTATGATATTTACGATAGAACTGATCAGGGAAGCCGGTTTAAGACTGCCAAAACCGATCGGACAGACGATTGGGCTTATTGGAGGCGTTGTCATTGGACAGGCAGCCGTACAGGCGCAAATCGTCAGCGCACTGATGGTCATAGTTGTATCAATTACCGCATTGGCATCCTTTACTGTGCCTTCATACGCCTATAACTTTCCGCTGCGGATTATTCGCATTGCGGGTATGATAAGTGCCGCGATGCTTGGCATGTATGGCGTCATCATGGTCTTTCTGTTTGTGATCGGCCACTTGATGCGACTGAAAAGCTTTGGCCAAGATTACATTATTCCCATAATGGCACAGCCCGGACAAGATTTAAAGGACACTGTGATTCGCGTCCCTACCCTATTTTTAAAAAGAAGGCCGACCCGCAAAGACACAAAAGATAAAATCAGACAAAGGTGATGGCTATGATGCAATCAGAGGACAAGCTTACATTTATGCAGACGCTTATTATGGTAAGCAGTACAATGATCGGTGCCGGCGTCTTAACCCTTCCCCGCTCAGCAGCTGAAACCGAGAGTCCTAGCGGCTGGATTATGATCCTGCTGCAGGGCGTTATTTTTATTATTTTTGCACTGCTTTTTTTGCCTTTTCTTCAACGAAACAGCGGAAAAACAATTTTTGAGCTCAACAGTATTGCTGCCGGAAAATTTATCGGTTTCTTTTTGAATGTATTTATTACCCTTTATTTTATCGGTATCGTATGCTTTCAAGCCCGGGTCTTGGGAGAGGTTGTCGCATTCTTTCTATTAAAAAACACGCCGATGGCGGTTGTCGTCATTATTTTTCTGGCGGTTGCCATCTATCATGTGGCCGGAGGTGTTTACCCCATTGCGAAGGTATATGCGTATATCTTTCCTATCACTATTATTATTTTTCTGATGCTTCTGATGTTTAGCTTTCGTTTGTTTCAGTTAGATTTTATCCGGCCCGTTTTTGAAGGCGGTTATCAAAGCTTTTTCTCTTTATTTCCTAAAACCCTTTTATATTTTTCAGGATTTGAAGTCATTTTTTACCTCATTCCCTTTATGAAAGATCCGAAGAAGGTTAAAAAAGCTGTCGCTTTGGGCATTGCAACCTCAACTGTTTTCTACAGCGTTACTTTGTTTATTGTCATTGGCTGTATGAGTGTGGCTGAGGCTAAAACAGTGACGTGGCCGACCATTTCACTCATCCATGCATTAGAAATCCCAGGGATTTTTATTGAACGATTTGACCTGTTTTTACAGTTGACTTGGACAGCGCAGCAATTCGCCTGTATGCTCGGTTCCTTTAAAGGCGCGCATATCGGATTAACAGATGTTTTTCATCTAAAAAATAAAAACAATCCGTGGCTGCTTGCTGCATTGCTGGCTGTTACATTTTTCTTCACAATGTTTCCTGACGATCTGAATGCCGTGTTTTATTACGGTTCACTTCTCGGATATGCATTTTTAGGTGTTATTTTCATACCCTTTCTCATTTGGTTTTTGAGCTGGGTACAGAAGAAGCTGGGGAGGGGTCAGCTACAATGAAGACAACGATGAAGCTTGCAGCAATGGTTCTGATGCTGCAGCTACTCTACGGATGCTGGGATGTCAAAAATATTGAAAAACTGTCTTTCGCCAGGGGACTTGCTATCGATGAAACTGATGACCATCAGTATAAATTAACCTATCAAAACCTTCTTCCCCAAAGTGAAGACAGCCAATCATCAGGAAAACCGGAATTTGTCAATGTGACATCCCACGGGAAAACCATTCTCGAAGCGGTCAGTGATGTTTCCATCAAGGACCCTCCTATCTATAGTGACCATTTAAAAGTGATTCTTTTGGGAGAAAAGCTACTGAAAAATCAAAATATAGATCAAGTGTTCAACCATTTTATCCGGGACGATGAGCTGAGGCGAAGCAGCTATTTGATGGCAGCTAGAGGGAAAGCGGGAGAAATTTTCACGAAAGGAAGTCCAAAGCAGCAGCTGACGATGCCTTCCGAGAAGCTGATTGATCTGACAAATAACAGCGGATATAACGGGAAAATTATGATGCCGCTTCGGATCGGGAGAGCTTCTATCTATTGCCAAAATGGCCACAGTTTTCTCATTCAAGCCGTAAAAAACCAAAAGGGAAAAGCAAAGTATGACGGGGCTGGCATTATTAAAAGCGGCAGCAATACACTCGTCGGATTTCTTTCAGCGGATGAAACACAAACACTGACATGGGTAATGGGGACAATCCAAGGCGGCGTCATGCCGGCGGAAGAAAAAGGACGTCCGATTACATTTGAGATTAAAAAGTCCAAATCAAAAATCAAACCTGCCATTCAGAATGGAAAGCCTGTCTTTCATATTTCTGTCAAAACAACAGGCATTCTGACAGAAGATCAAAGTTCAAGGGAAAACTCTTTTAGCGAGAGCTATTTGCGCAAACTGGAAAACATTTTTGAGAAACAGCTGAAACACGATATCAAGCAGATTATGGATCAGCTGCAGCATACGTATAAAGCAGACCCTATCTTTTTATCTGACTATATTCGGATTGAATACCCGGATTACTGGAATAAAGTAAAAGGGCATTGGGATGAAACGTTCACTGAGGCGGAGTTCACATACGATATTTCTTTCAAAATCATTAATTTTGGAACAGTTGGGAGGTAAGCAGCAAAAAGGGTGCGCCTGTTGGCAGCACCCTTTTGAATATGATTTACGTTTCCACTGTCTGCTGTTTACCTGCCGATTCTCTCTGGCCGCCGTTTTTATCGCGCAAATCTTGCTCGATTTCTTCAAGGCTTCTTCCTTTCGTCTCTGTCACCTTAAACCGGACAAATAGAAACGCCATAATGCCAATCGTAGCATAAATCAGGAATAAATAGCTGATACCGATCGCTTCCATTAAAATTGGATAGGTTAATGAAACAATCAAAGTTCCAACGTGCAGCATCAAGGTGGATACCCCAGTCCCGATACCTCTCACATGAAGCGGGAATAGCTCAGGAAGCATCACCCAGACAACCGGGCCCCAGCTGACGGCAAATACAACGATAAACACGCCTAAGCAAATGACTGTCGTCCATGATGCGGCCGGAGTGTTATCGAAAAAGAGATTCACCATAGCCAGGATGATCAAGCTGATTACCATGCCGGCATTCCCGAATAACAGCAGCGGTTTTCTGCCGACTTTATCAATGATTTTAATGGCGAGAAGAGTCATCAGAACATTCACTGTTCCGATTCCGACCGTTCCTAAAATAGAGGCGGAGTTTCCGAACCCAACATTTGTAAAGGTCTTCGGCGCATAATAAATGATTGTGTTCGTACCGATAAATTGCTGCAGAAACGCCAGTCCCAGGCCGGCAATCAGAGCGGGACGCACCCATGGATCGAACAGCTCCTTCAGACCGCCTTCGTCCTCTTTTTCCGCTTCTTGAATATCATGAATTTCCTTATCAATATCCTTTGTGCCACGCAATTTTTCGAGAACCTTTTTCGCTTTATTCTCTTCGCCATTCGTAAACAGCCAGCGCGGGCTCTCCGGCATAAACAAAATACCAATCAGCAATAGCAATGATGGCACGGCAGCAAGTCCAAGCATCCAGCGCCACGCTTCCGCATCGGCAAATATGTAATTGACGATATAGGAAAGCAGGATGCCGACCGTAATCATCAGCTGGTTGAGGGACGATAACGCACCCCGTTTCTCTTTTGGCGCAAGTTCAGACAAATACAGCGGCACGATCGTTGTCGATGTTCCGACTGCCAGTCCCAGAAGGATTCTAAACAGCACCATCACTCCTGTATTTGGTGCAAGCGCAACACCCAAGCCGCCTATACAGAACAGCAGCGCGGCAGCCATAATCGCTTTTCTTCTGCCAAAGCGGTCCGTCAGCCTGCCAGCCGCTCCGGAACCGAGTATCGCTCCGATTAATAAGGAGCTGACAACAAGTCCCTCTGTAAAGGCATTGAGGCCTAAATCCTTTTTCATAAATAGAATGGCTCCCGAAATGACGCCGGTATCATAGCCGTATAAAGCGCCACCAAGAGCGCCGAAAAAATAAAGCCATATATTTGACTGCTTCTTCATAGAATGACTCCCTTTCTCCTATCAGTGATCCATTGGTACTGTCCACGGAGTTTTTTAGAAATCTATTAGCCTATTTTTCTGACAAGTAAACCTATGCAGACGTACAAACATCACATATCCATTAATTTACTGGCGTTTTTTTCAACTTTACCGAAACATTTTTTTCCCCAGCGGCGTCCAATATAAGGTGATTCAGCACATTATCATTCATCTTAAAAAACAAAAACATATAAATATAGGAATTTTTATCGAATATTGTCTTATCAGGAGTTGCCGTATGGCAAAATGAATGGTACGCTTCAACTATTAATGAAACGAGAGGTATGGATATGGAAGAACGATCACAGCGTAAGAAGAAAAAGAGACGTCTGAGAAAATGGGTGAAATTATTAGCCGGTGTAATGGCTTTTTTTATTATTGCCGCAGGCTCTGTCGGCACATACGCCTATGTAAAATTGAACAATGCTTCTAAAGAGGCTCACGTCAGTCTTGCCCGCGGAGAACAATCGGTAAAACGGATTAAAGAATTTGATCCCGGCAAGGATTCCTTCTCTGTACTGCTCTTAGGAATTGATGCCAGAGAGGAAAACGGCGAGAGTGTCGATCAGGCAAGAAGTGACGCGAATGTGCTGGTTACCTTTAACCGCAAAGAAAAAACAGCCAAAATGCTGAGCATTCCGCGCGACGCCTATGTGAATATTCCAGGCCACGGCTATGATAAGTTTACGCATGCTCACGCCTATGGCGGCGTAGATCTAAGTGTGAAAACAGTAGAAGAAATGCTTGATATTCCCGTTGATTATGTAGTCGAAAGCAACTTCACAGCGTTTGAAGACGTGGTAAATGAGCTGAATGGCGTCACCGTTAATGTGAAAAGCGATAAAGTCATCCAGCAAATCAAAAAGGATACAAAAGGAAAAGTAGTCCTTCAAAAAGGCACACACACGCTTGATGGGGAAGAAGCGCTGGCTTACGTAAGAACACGTAAAGCCGACAGTGATCTTTTACGCGGACAAAGACAAATGGAAGTGCTGAAAGCCATTATCGATAAATCAAAATCACTTAGCTCCATTCCGGCTTATGATGATATTGTGGATACAATGGGAGAAAATTTAAAAATGAATCTTTCTCTTAAAGATGCCATCGGCTTATTCCCGTTTATCACTTCATTGAAGTCGGTTGAGTCCATCCAGCTGACAGGCTATGACTATAAGCCTGGCGGTGTCTACTATTTCAGGTTGAATCAGGAAAATCTGCAGGAAGTGAAAGAAGAGCTGCAAAACGATTTAGGTGTATAATGAACGGGATGGCGATGAGCCATCCCGTTTTACATATTTCATTGTTGAAAAATAGGATCGTAAGGTTTAGCCTTGACCTATACGATTTATGTTTCGTATGAAAGCTGAACATACTACACGAAGCAGTTTCATTTTTAAGGAGGTTTCCCCTACATATGAAATTAATAGCGATTGATTTAGACGGTACATTACTGAATAAAGAAAGCATTATTTCTGAGGAAAACAGAGCGGCTATCAAGCGGGCGCTTGATGCAGGCATCCTCGTTACCATTTGCACAGGGAGAGCAACGTTTGATGTTAAAGCGCTGCTGGAAGACTTGGATATCCCTATCATCGCGGCAAATGGCGGAACGGTTCATGACAAAGGCTACCGCCTGATCAGCCGGACATTAATGGATCAAGAGGCCGGCAAAGCGATTGCTGATTACCTGCTCTCAAAAAATATTTACTTTGAAGTATACACTGACGACCATCTGCTTTCTCCTTTTGACGGCGAATCTAAGCTTCAAGCAGAGCTTGATATTTTAAAGAGCGCAAACCCAAATGAAAACACGGATGAATTGTGGCAAGGGGCCATGACTCAGTTCAAGCAGTTTGGCATCAAACCAATCCCGCATATCGAATCGATTTTTGACGGCAGCGAAAACATTTACAAGCTCCTTTGCTTCTCTTTTGATATGGAAAAACTGAGACATGCAAAGGAAGAACTGAAGCATCATAAAAAACTGGCGCAAACCTCTTCCGGAAAGCACATTATCGAAATTCTCCCAGCCTCTTCCGGCAAAGGGCGCGCGTTGACTGAGCTTGCCGGCAAATACGGAATTGAGACGCAAGATATCTATGCGATTGGTGACAGCCCGAATGATTTATCCATGTTTGAAGTGGCAGGACACCGAATTGCCATGGAAAATGCGATTGATGAACTGAAAGAAAAAAGCACTTACGTGACGAAAAGCAATGATGAAAATGGCGTGGCCTATTTTATAGACCAGCTTCTATCCGGCCAATATGCATAAAAAAAAGACTCCAGAGAAACTGGAGCCTTTTTTTATTGCACCCGAATACCTCCCGCGTATTTATCTTTCCAATACGTGCTCGTATTCATATTCGTAATGGTTACACCATTTGTTAATGTGACATGAACGACTTGCCCATTTCCGATATAGATGGCCGGGTTTAAGCTTGTTGATTGGAAAAAGACAATGTCGCCAGGTTTCAGATCAGCCTTATCAACCTTTGTTCCCGCTTTATATTGGCCAGTCGCGTATCGGGGCAGTGAAATGCCCGCCGCTTTCTGGTAAACATATTGGACAAAGCCAGCAGTATCAAATCCTGTTTCCGGAGAAACCCCGCCCTTTTTGTAAGGAACTTCCCCGATATAAAGCGTCGCCTTCGACACAATCGGATTCTCTTTCGGAATCGTCAGGTTGTTAAAGCGGCGAATGCCTGTCATCTTAGATTTCCAATAATCCTCTGATAAGTAGGAAATGGTTACTTTTTCTGACCTGCTCGCCTGAATAAATCTTCCTCCGCCAGCATAAATCCCGGCATGTGAGATTCCTTTTTTGTACGTGTTGCTGAAATAGACGACATCGCCGGGCTTTATGTTCTGTGGCGCCACCTTCTCGCCCACTGCCCACTGCTGCTCTGCTGATCTCGGCAGATATATGCCAAGCGCCTGTTTAAAGACATATTGCACAAGCCCTGAGCAATCAAAGCCCTCTGACGGTGTGCTTCCGCCAAAGACGTACGGAATGCCGAGGTATTTTTCGGCCTCCTGCACAACAGAGACATCAGCAGTTGCCGGATCGGCGGCAATTCGTTTCGCCCCAATGTAAGAGCCGCTCCAATAGCTGCTTTTTTCGTAATTTGTGACAATAACACCTTTTGATAGCGTGCTGTGAATCATTTGCCCGTCTCCAATGTAAAGAGCGGCGTGTGTCGGTGCAGTCCCGCTGCTTCCCGCTTTTTTGAAAAATAAAATATCACCTGGCTTTAGATCTGCCGGTTTTACTGCTGCCCCCACTTTTGACTGGTCGTTCACCGATCTCGGCAGATGAATATCAGCCTGACCGAAAACATATTGAATCAATCCAGACGAATCGAAGCCTTCTTTCGGTGTTTCACCGCCGTATTTATACTTATACCCAAGCCATTTCTTTGCTTCACTGATGACCAGATCAAATTTTGTATCAGCCTCCGCAATATCCGCTTTTGTCATAATAGGAACCAAAAAACAAATCATAACGGCCACAAGCAAAAACTTCTTCCAGTTTGCCAGTGTGTTCACTTTTATTATCTCCTCCTCTATTTGCAGTTTTAACATCGGTATTTTTCTAGATATGTTAAGAGACTTTTTCATATTTTCACAGAATGAATATGCTGGCTTTTGAAATGGCAAATAAAAAAAGAGAATGTCTCGAAAGACATTCTCTTTTTTTGTTTGTTATTTAGCGGCGTTTGCCGTTTCTTCCTGCTGTTGAATTTTATGAATTTCCGTATCGATCTTCTGCTTTTCCTGATCAGTCAGCTGATCGTTGAATTTGAAAGCTGACATAAACATAAACACGACTGCAACGGCAACAAACGGCCAGATGGCTTTGACAAATTTCATCTTATATCACTCCATTATTTAGAATTTAGTTTGTCACTGTGATCGACATCAAAAGTCAGTTTTCCGTCTTCTACTTCCCATGCAAAATTAGAGTCTTTCGTCAGTTCGCGAATAATTGTTTTCTGTTTCAGGCTGCCTTTTTTAACAGGGGCTGGTGTCGCTTCATGGATATCAATCGGCGTTACCTCAAAGTGTCCCGTTCCATTTTTCTTTAAATGATACTGCACCAGCGCACTGTCTCTCGTTCTTGTCCAGCCTTGGTCAAACACAAAGTTCCCCAGACTGTAGAAAATGACGGTGCCGTTATAGACTTCGATCGGTTCAAGGACGTGCGGGTGATGGCCGACGATAATATCAGCACCTGCATCAGACATAGCTCTTGCCAATTGGCGCTGGCGGTCATTCGGATCATTATCATACTCTTGTCCCCAGTGTGACTGTACAACTACGACATCCGCATGTTTTTTCGCTTCTGAAATCATTGGGATAAAGATTTCCGGATCTGCGGGAAGTACGCCCGGTGTATTCTTTTTAGCCGCAAAACCTTTGCCGGATACATCCGTGAATCCAAGGGTTGCGATTGTTACCCCATTAACTTCTTGGTATGAGATATTCTTTTTCGCATCGCTCAAGCTGTATCCAGCCCCAACGATATCGAGGTTATGTTTTGAAAATTCTTCAAGTGTATCTTTCATACCCTGTGCGCCGTAATCCATGGCGTGGTTATTCGCGCTGTTAAGGACCGTGAAGTTCATATCCTTCAGGACTTTTACTGATTCCTTGTTTGTCTGCAGATGAATTTCTTTTTCTGCTTGCTTATAGTTCTTTTTATAGGTTACCGGGTTCTCAAAGTTTCCGGCTACGTAGTCTGATGCTTTAAAGATAGGCTCAACGTATTGAAAAATACTGCTTACCCCTTTTTGTTCCGTTACTCTTTCAACATAGCGCCCCATCATAATATCGCCTACAAATGAGGCAGAAAGAACGTCATCTGAATAGGTTTTAACCTTTGGCGTCTCTGCTTTGCCTGCCCACATAAAAGCAAACATGAGGACAAAAACGATCGGAATCGCGATAAATACGTGCTTATTGGTTTTCTTTTTTTGCTGTTTTGTCAGCTTCAGTAGCTTTTCATGAAAGCTCAGTTCTTTTTTCATCGTTTGACACACCTTACATTAAATTAAGTAGTAAACAAACATGATAGCAAAGGTCGCTCCGCTCAATAGCAGCGTGCTTCCGAACGTAATCGTTAATCCTTGTTTTTGGATGGTATTGGCAATTAAACCCGGTACGATAATGCCGATTCCTCGAAATTCTGCGATTTCAAATGGCACAATCGGGTATAGAAAATCAAAGGCAATTTTCAGGACGATCCCTGTAATCAGCATGGCAGCGAATTTTCTGCGTCCATACAAAATCATAAACTTAGATAAACCGAATTTCACAATGACATAGGTGAGCAAGCTGACTAACAATACGAGTAAGATAAAGACCGGCTGATTAAACACAAGTCCTAAATATCCCGGTACAACAAGCCCTGCCGGCACAATCCCTGTTTTTTCCGCAAAAATTAAACTGAGTAGTACACCTAAAATTAGTGCAATGTATAAATCTGATCCGAACATGTCTGCATTTCCTCCTAGCTTACGAGCTGCTTAACCTTGTATTCGTGGATTTTTTCAATTAATGGCTCTGCGGCACCATGAATGTTGCCGACGCCATATATGACACGGTTGTGCATTCTTTTCTTTAACAGTTCCATAATTTCTTCCGTTGATTTGTACTCTAGA
Source organism: Bacillus sp. LBG-1-113 (assembly GCF_020708615.1). Lineage (NCBI taxonomy): Bacteria > Bacillati > Bacillota > Bacilli > Caryophanales > Bacillaceae > Bacillus > Bacillus sp. LBG-1-113. The sequence continues at coordinate 46,697 of NZ_JAJFDG010000008.1, forward strand.
TCATGCAGTTTGTCTGCAGGAATTTTACCTTCTTCATATGCTTTTACAATTGGTTCTGTTGTTTCACCGATTAAGATCAGTTCACTTGCTTCAATATAAGGCAATACGTCATTTGCGAATTGCTGTGTCCGATCCACACGGTCTGCGCGGCAGTTCATAATGATGATCGGATCATCGGTCGGGTAACCGATTTCTTTTACACGTTTCCATATATTCAAAGTAGAAGAAGCGTCGTTTGCGGCAAACCCATTAACAAAGTGCCCAGGCTCGCTCGGACTGATCAGCGGAAGAATTCTCATTGCTCCCGGATCTGGCGGCGCATTCAGCATTCCTTTAAACGCTGTTTCTTCATCAATGCCGAGTGCTTGAGCCACACCCAGTGCGAGAGAAGCATTATCAGGGAATACCATATATTCAAATTTACGAAGATATTCATCAGTAATTTTCGAGTTATCAGCAATGATGACTTTTGTGTTACGCTCTTTGGCTTTTTGTTTAAAGAACTCGGTATATTCACTATCTGTAATGACAAGATGGCCATTATAAGGAATAGTAGCCGTAAACGCTTCTGCAATTTCATCAAGCGTCGGCCCCATAACATCCATATGATCTTCCAGCACGTTTACGATGACGCCGATATTGGCTTGAAGAAGTTCTTCCTGAAAGATAATTTGATAATCCGGATTAACGGCCATACATTCACTGACGAGGGCGTTGGCTCCTCTATCTACCGTTTCTCTCATGACTTCTTTTTGTTCGCCGATATTGGGTCCTTGAGGTTTCCGTTTAATTGGCTTTTCCTCCGGTGTATCCCAATAGATCATTCTTGCGTCCGTTCCTGTCGTTTTTCCGACAGTTTTGTAACCGGCTTCTATTAATATTCCGGTTGTCAGCCTTGTCACAGTGGACTTTCCTCGGATGCCGTTAATATTCACTCGAACAGGGAGGGCATCAATGTTTTTCTGATGTCGCCGTTTTTCTAATATTCCGATGACCAGTATGACAGCACAGGCTATAATGAGTAACCACATTGCTTATCGACATCTCCTTCTATATTGTTGTAAATTCATTCATCAGTATATAGAATCACTATGAATTCTCAATCGGCATTATGTAACATAATCTCCCCTAATCTACTAAGCCAAACTTCTCTTTTGAAAGAGATTTTATACCCACAAGCCGTTTTCTTTTTTTGGAAATTGACAGGACTTACATCTTATCGATTTTTTTAACACTAAAAAGGAATGCGCTTTCATTTACCAAATGATTTCCTTCTAGACGTTTAGTCACAGCTTGAATGTTCAGTTTAATATGCATTTCAAATCAATCTTTTTTCCAGCCCGGTATATCAAGCTTTTGTTGATACAATGCATGTTTCCGGTTCTTATGAACACAAAATTATATTTGCCTGTTTCTTAAGGATAAGGTCATAATGTCGTCCTTTCTGCACGGAATAGACAATATTAGGCCCATACCAAATTGACTACTGGACCCGGCAATAAAAACGGCAAACAAACAGGTCCAGGTTCTCTAACATAATTAAACATTTTCTGGGCGGATAGTCTTTTCTGTTTTATCCTATTTACAGGTCTAAACGCATGACTTTGAAACAATTTTAATAAAACTTAATATTCGTTCATGAAAAGTTCATCCAGATTTGTGAAGACTTTGTCAAAAAAAACCGTGATTACCTTTACATTCTCGTATTTATACACCATTTACAGTTTGGTTTGCTATATCGCCATGGTTTATTTTTTTCTTATTGCCAATAACGAAATGTCATGATAATCTATCTATGTAAACGGTTACACAAACAAGGAGGAGCTGTGTTGGCTACAATTAAAGATGTCGCGGGAGCAGCGGGCGTCTCGGTTGCAACGGTCTCCCGCGTCCTGAATGACAACGGCTATGTACATGAAGAAACGAGAACACGTGTGATGGCCGCCATGGAGAAGCTGAACTATTATCCGAATGAAGTCGCCAGGTCTCTTTATAAAAGAGAATCCAGGCTGATCGGGCTTTTGCTTCCGGATATTACGAACCCTTTCTTCCCCCAGCTTGCCCGCGGCGCGGAGGATGAATTGAACCGGGAAGGCTATCGGCTTATTTTTGGCAACAGTGACGAGGAATTAAATAAAGAACTTGAATACCTTCAAACCTTTAAACAAAATCATGTCGCAGGTATTATTGCTGCAACAAATTATCCTCATCTTGAACAATACAGCGGGATTGATCAGCCAGTCGTTTTCCTGGACAGAACACCTGAAGGCGCTCCTTCTGTATCCAGTGACGGACATACCGGGGGAAAATTAGCAGCAGAAGCAATCGTTCATGGAAAAAGCAAACACATTACGCTCCTGAAGGGTCCTGCTCACCTGCCGACTGCCCAAGACCGCTTTCACGGCGCTTTAGAGGTATTACAGCAGGCTGGTGTTGATTTTCAGATCATCGAGACAGCGTCCTTTTCTTTTAAGGATGCACAAGCAATGGCAAAGGAGCTGTTTGCCCTATATCCTGAGACAGACGGAATAATTGCCAGTAATGATATTCAAGCAGCGGCTGTTTTGCATGAAGCTTTGCGGCGCGGAAAAAAAGTGCCTGAGGATATTCAAATTATCGGCTACGATGACATTCCCCAAAGCGAGCTGCTGTTTCCGCCGCTGTCAACAATTAAACAGCCGGCATATGACATGGGTAAAGAAGCGGCTAAACTGCTTTTGAGCATCATAAAAAAACAGCCGCTCGCAGGAACGGCGATTCAAATGCCCGTCATGTATATAAGAAGAAATACGACAAGAAAGGAAGAAAAGGATGCGTAATATTTGTGTGATTGGAAGCTGTTCTATGGATTTGGTGGTCACCTCAGACAAACGCCCAAACGCGGGCGAAACTGTACTGGGTACTTCATTTCAAACTGTGCCGGGCGGTAAAGGGGCGAATCAGGCTGTTGCCGCTGCCAGACTTGGCGCAAATGTTTTTATGATTGGCAAGGTCGGTAACGATCATTATGGAACAGCCATCATGAATAATTTAAAAGCAAACGGTGTTCACACCGACTATATGGAACCGGTTACACATAAAGAAAGCGGCACCGCCCACATCGTGCTTGCCGAAGGTGATAACAGCATCGTCGTCGTTAAAGGCGCAAATGATGAGATCACCCCATCTTATGCGATAGACGCACTCGAAAAGCTTGAAAATATCGATATGGTCCTGATTCAGCAGGAAATCCCGGAAGAAACAGTTGATGAGGTATGCAGATACTGCCATTCTCACGACATCCCGATCATGCTTAACCCGGCACCGGCCCGCCCGCTGAAGCAGGAAACCATTGACCATGCCACCTATCTTACGCCGAATGAACATGAGGCGGCGATCTTATTCCCGGAGCTGACGGTTTCTGAAGCATTGGCGCTTTATCCGGCGAAGCTCTTTATCACTGAAGGCAAACAAGGCGTGCGCTATTCAGCCGGCAGCAAAGAGCGGATCATCCCTTCCTTCCCTGTTGAGCCTGTCGATACGACCGGAGCAGGTGATACGTTTAACGCGGCTCTTGCAGTGGCACTGGCGGAGGGTAAAGATATTGAAGCTGCATTACGGTTCGCAAACCGCGCCGCTTCCCTATCTGTATGTTCTTTCGGCGCTCAAGGCGGAATGCCATCCAGAAAAGAAGTAGAGGAGCTGCTGTCATGAAAAAACACGGTATATTGAACAGTCATCTTGCCAAGCTATTGGCTGACCTTGGACATACTGACAAAATTGTTATCGCTGATGCAGGGCTGCCCGTTCCTGACAGCGTTCTGAAAATTGATCTCTCACTGAAGCCGGGTTTCCCGGCTTTCCGGGATGTAGCCGCAGTGCTGGCAGAAGAAATGGCGGTTGAAAAGGTGATTGTCGCATCCGAAATAAAGGTGTCCAATCCAGAGAATGCGAGTTTTATAGAAACCCTTTTTTCTGAAGAGGCAGTCGACTGCCTTCCCCACGAGGAATTTAAGGAGCTGACCAAAGAAGCTAAAGCTGTCATACGAACAGGAGAATTCACACCATACGCCAACTGCATCCTGCAGGCGGGTGTGCTTTTCTAGAAAGGAGGATCGATATGCAAATCGAAATGAATGACATTCATAAAGCATTCGCGAAAAACCAGGTGCTTTCAGGTGTATCCTTCCAGCTCAAGCCTGGCGAAGTTCATGCATTGATGGGAGAAAACGGCGCCGGCAAGTCCACCCTGATGAACATCCTGACTGGTCTGCACAAACTGGACAAAGGTCGGATCACCATAAATGGCAACGAGACGTATTTCTCCAACCCAAAGGAAGCCGAGCAGCACGGAATCGCCTTCATCCATCAGGAACTGAATATTTGGCCGGACATGTCCGTTCTTGAGAATCTATTTATCGGAAAAGAAATGGCAACGAAATTTGGTATTTTACAAACAAGAAAAATGAAAGCGCTAGCAAAAGAGCAATTTGATAAACTATCCGTCTCTCTTTCTCTTGATCAAGAAGCAGGTGAATGCTCCGTCGGACAGCAGCAGATGATTGAAATTGCAAAAGCGTTCATGACAAATGCGGAGGTAATCATAATGGATGAACCTACCGCGGCTTTGACTGAACGGGAAATCAGCAAGCTGTTTGACGTCATTACGGCTTTAAAAAAGAACGGTGTTTCCATTGTATACATTTCACATCGAATGGAAGAAATTTTCACGATTTGCGACAGAATCACCATCATGCGTGACGGTAAAACGGTCGATACAACAAACATTTCAGAAACCAATTTTGACGAGGTCGTGAAAAAAATGGTCGGACGTGAGCTGACGGAACGATACCCTAAACGCGTCCCTTCACTCGGAGACAAAATATTCGAGGTGAAAAACGCCTCCTCAAAAGGGCGCTTTGAAGATATCAGCTTTTATGTCCGTTCCGGTGAAATTGTCGGCGTTTCCGGTTTAATGGGAGCCGGACGTACAGAAATGATGAGAGGGCTGTTCGGCATTGACCGGCTCGATTCGGGAGAAATTTGGATTGCAGGAAAAAAGACTGCTATTAAGAATCCGTATGATGCTGTGAAAAAAGGGCTCGGCTTCATTACGGAAAACCGCAAAGATGAAGGATTGCTGCTCGACACATCCATTCGTGAAAATATTGCGCTGCCCAATTTGGCCAGTTTTTCTCCAAAGGGCATCATTGATTACAAGCGGGAAGCAGAGTTTGTAGACCTTCTCATAAAACGCCTGACCATCAAAACGGCTTCACCGGAAACGCACGCGCGACAATTGTCCGGCGGCAACCAGCAAAAGGTCGTGATTGCAAAATGGATCGGCATCGGCCCAAAAGTGCTCATATTGGATGAGCCGACAAGAGGCGTGGATGTAGGCGCGAAACGGGAGATTTATACGCTGATGAATGAGCTCACTGACCGCGGTGTCGGCATCATCATGGTGTCATCAGAGCTGCCGGAAATACTCGGAATGAGTGACAGAATCATCATTGTCCATGAAGGCAGAATCAGCGGAAACATTGAAGCGCGTGAAGCGACACAAGAACGAATTATGACACTTGCCACGGGAGGGCGGTAACATGAAAACGGAACAACTGAAGCAATCAGAAAAAAAACAGATTCACTTCGATGGCGTCATGCAGAAGCTCGGCCCGTTTCTCGGTTTATTTATTCTCGTTATGATCGTATCAATTTTAAACCCGAGCTTCCTAGAGCCTCTAAATATTTTAAACCTGCTTCGGCAGGTGGCGATTAACGGATTGATCGCATTCGGCATGACCTTCGTTATTTTAACTGGGGGCATTGATCTTTCTGTCGGGGCTATTCTCGCCCTGTCCAGCGCCTTAGTCGCGGGTATGATTGTATCTGGTGTCGACCCGATACTCGCCGTCATCATAGGCTGCCTGATTGGCGCTCTGCTCGGGATGATCAATGGATTGTTAATCACAAAAGGGAAAATGGCCCCTTTCATTGCGACACTTGCGACCATGACTGTGTTCCGCGGACTTACTCTTGTGTATACAGACGGAAACCCGATCACAGGGCTTGGCACTCATTATGCCTTTCAGCTGTTCGGCCGCGGTTATTTTTTAGGAATTCCTGTACCGGCAATTACAATGGTTCTCGCCTTTGTTATCCTTTGGGTGCTGCTACACAAAACGCCGTTCGGGCGCAGGACATACGCAATTGGCGGCAATGAAAAAGCGGCACTCATTTCAGGCATAAAAGTCACACGTGTAAAAGTCATGATTTACGCTTTAGCCGGTCTATTATCCGCCCTTGCCGGCGCGATTTTGACTTCCCGTCTCCACTCAGCACAGCCGACAGCTGGAGAATCATATGAACTGGATGCCATTGCGGCGGTTGTCTTAGGCGGAACGAGTCTATCCGGGGGCCGCGGGCGCATTATCGGAACGTTAATTGGGGTGCTGATCATCGGCACACTCAATAATGGTCTCAACTTGCTTGGCGTCTCATCATTTTATCAGCTGGTTGTTAAAGGGATTGTCATTTTAATCGCGGTATTATTAGACCGCAAAAAGTCAGCATAGGAGGGTTTTACATGAAAAAGGCTGTATCCGTCATTTTGGCACTGTCACTGTTTGTATTGAGCGCCTGTTCGCTTGAGCCTCCCCAATGGGCGAAGCCGTCAAACTCAGATAATAAAAAGGAATTTACCATCGGCTTGTCGATCTCAACGCTTAACAATCCCTTTTTTGTCTCTTTAAAAAAGGGAATTGAAAAAGAAGCGGAAAAGCGCGGAATGAAGGTCATCATCGTGGATGCACAAAATGATTCCTCCAAGCAGACAAGTGATGTGGAGGACTTAATTCAGCAGGGCGTCGATGCGCTGTTAATTAATCCGACTGATTCATCAGCTATTTCAACGGCAGTAGAGTCTGCAAATTCGATTGGTGTGCCTGTCGTCTCAATCGACCGGTCCGCTGAACAAGGCAAAGTGGAAACCCTCGTGGCTTCAGACAATGTAAAAGGCGGAGAAATGGCCGCAGCGTTCATCGCAGACAAGCTTGGAAATGGAGCTAAGGTGGCGGAGCTTGAAGGCGTTCCGGGTGCATCCGCTACACGGGAACGCGGTTCAGGCTTTCACAAAATCGCGGATCAAAAGCTGGACGTTATCACAAAACAATCAGCTGACTTTGACCGCACTAAAGGGCTGACCGTCATGGAAAACTTACTTCAAGGACACCCGGATATCCAAGCGGTTTTCGCTCATAATGATGAAATGGCGCTTGGAGCTCTCGAAGCGATTAACAGCTCCGGTAAAGACATTTTAGTCGTCGGTTTTGACGGAAATAAGGATGCGATTTCTTCGATTCAAGACGGTAAGCTCTCTGCCACTGTCGCTCAGCAGCCTGAATTAATCGGTAAACTGGCAACGGAAGCAGCAGATCAGATTTTACATGGAAAGAAAGTAAAGAAAACAATATCAGCGCCGCTTAAGCTGGAAACGAAAAAATAATGCAAAGGATCAGATCTTATCTGATCCTTTTTTATGTTTAGCAACCGGCCAAAACGTGAAAGGGATAATAGAAATGATTATTTCTCTTATGTGAGGAGAGGAACGCAATGTACAAATCCACGAAAATATTGTCTACACTTGCACTTACAGCTGGAATAACTGCCGCTTCTGCTGGCGGTGCAAACACAATTCATGCACAACAGCCAGTAACAAACGTAAGCATTGATGATTTATACAGCTACCCGATTGATTCATACTTGGTTTCAGCAGAGGCTCTGAATGTCAGAACAAAGGCCTCCGCTACAAGCTCTAAAGCCGATACACTTCACCTGGGCGACAGCTTAAAGCTCATTTCGTTTTCAAACGCTGATTGGGCAAAGGTTCATTACAAAAACGGAAAGACAGGCTTTGTCTCCACTCATTACATTGTAAAGGCAGCAACAACGGTAAAAACCAAAACAAAAACGAAAGCATATACATCTGCTGAAGGAAAAAGCATCAAGACACTCCCGGCTAATACAAGCGTATCTTTTTTAGGCTGGAGTAAAACAAAAAAAGGCGGCTTTGACTTTGATTGGGTCTATGTAGATTACGGCGGTAAGACAGGTTATATCAAAACAAAGGACCTGCAAATGACAAAATAACCAAAAGGGATTCCGTTTACAGAACGGAATCCCTTTTTTCTTCGCTAATTATGGATTGAATTGTCGCATTCAAAATATTTCTCAGGAAATATTGTCGTCTGCTATGTCGAAACCTATACATGATCAACAGCATTTTTGTTTACGTTAAGGGATGGAGGTGGAAAAATGGATCAATTTGAAGCTGCATATGACTCGTATAAATCCAAACAAACAAATATCGATCAGCCAGTTGATACGTCCGGAAAAGAAGAAATTATTGCGGTCAGAAGAAATGAGGAAGACAATATTATCGCGGTGAAAACGAACGCAGGAAGAGAACTGGACTATCCCACTGCGCTATCAGAAGCAAAAGCCGGGAAGCTCGCTCACGTTGATGTATTTCATAAATACGGACGTGACATTTTACGAAGTGAGCCAGACGGCATTAAGGATAACAACCTATCTGAATTACCTGATTTTTAATAGAGAAAGCCCTGTCCCACACCGGACAGGGCTTTTCTTTTTAAGAAAAAGGCTGCTGGATATAATCTGCTAACCGTTTTGCACTGATTGCAATATCCTCAGCATTTGCGTATTTCACACCATAAAACACATATGGCGGAAGATATGTCATGCCAATCAGATTGCTTGTCGCCTGAAACGGCTTCAGGAGCTCACTGATCGAATAATGGTTCCCTCCGCCTGCCTGATACTTTTCTGCTTCGCTTCCTGTGGAGACAGCCAGCATCAGCTCTTTGCCATGCAGAGCTTTCCCTTCTGACCCGAAGGCCCAGCCGTATGTCAGCACAAGATCCTGCCATTTTTTAAGAAGCGGCGGAGAGCTGTACCAATAAAGCGGAAATTGGAAAACAATCCGATCGTATTGCTCGCACAGCTGCTGCTCTTTGGCAACATCGATGGCTTCATCCGGATATTCCTTATAAAGCTCCCGTACAGTGATATTGTCATGTTTACTTAATTCCTCTACCCACGCCTTATTGACGACTGAGGTATCCATTTGCGGATGAACAGCCAAAACCAGTACTTTCAAGGAGACCCACACCTTTATCGTTTTAATGTTATTTTAACTAAAATCAGGTAAAGTGCCAAATGAAAAGAAAGCCCTGCACATGTGCGGGCTTTCTTTTTTTATTCCGGGCTTCCTTCAGTGGTTTCGATATCTTTGGCGAAATCCGGGTTATCCAGATTCGCATTAAAGAAATCTGCTGTATTTGGAAGTCTGAGATTCATGTTCATTTTTTGAGAGATTGTCACCGTGCAATCCTCAAGCACATAATCAAAGACGTGTCCGCCTGTATTTCGTCCTTCGTCAATGAAGTGCAGGTGATAGCCAGAAACAGCGATTCCGTTCGCATAAGCAGGAGTCAAGAAACCAACGATTGTCCCTCTGATGTTGTCAAAGTTGAAAATCGGCTGTGTTTTGACCGCTTCAACCATTGGCATATAAGGTTTTTCTTGCAGTTCTACCGTTCTTGTCTGCACTTTTTTAAACAATCCATCAATACGGATGGCATAAAATAGGTTTTTACTTGGCAGAATGCTATTGATTTCTTTTTCAAATTCTTCACGTGTCATTTTCGCATCAATTTTATGCGTCATGTCCGGTGTAAAAAACGTAAATGAGCAGAACGGAGAGCGGTCTCCGCTTTGCACCGGTGTCGCAGTGCCGTCGGAACGAAGACGATAAAATTCGCCGTCAAACCCAATCAGCTCTCCATCAAGCTTGTTAAAGGTTCCGATACCGAAGTCACCGTATTTCGGAATATCTGACAGTTCAAAATCGCCGTCATATACTCCGTCTAAAAGAGAAGTCATTGTTGATACTTGATAAATTTGGCTCACGGGCTGTTCTTTTTTGCCGCGGCTCAGCATTTGAATATTGCTTTCGTGTTTCATATTCCCTTCACTCCTTTAGTAATGTGCTGTTCTTCGAAAACAGTATCTTGGTGCGCAGAGTGCTAGAGAGCTTTTGTTTTCATCAGTTCTCCAAATTCTTTTGGGAGCTTGTCACTCGCTAAATTAACATTATCACTGTAGTCAACTGGGACATCAATGATAACAGGGCCTTCAGCATTCATGGCTTGACGCAGAACACCTTCCAGCTGGTCTGGTGATTCGACACGCAAACCGGTTGCCCCGAAGCTTTCCGCATATTTCACGATATCAATGTTTCCAAACTCGACTGCAGATGTACGATTGTATTTTTTCAATTGCTGGAATGCAACCATGTCATATGTGCTGTCGTTCCATACAATGTGTACAATTGGAGCTTTTAAGCGCACCGCTGTCTCTAACTCCATTGCTGAGAATAAGAAACCGCCGTCACCAGAGACAGAAACGACTTTTTCACCCGGTTTCACTAATGAAGCACCGATTGCCCACGGAAGCGCAACACCAAGTGTTTGCATACCGTTACTGATCATTAATGTTAATGGCTCATAGCTGCGGAAATAACGGGACATCCAAATCGCGTGTGAACCGATATCGCATGTCACTGTGACGTTATCCTCGACTGCATTTCGTAATGCTTTAACGATCTCAAGAGGATGCAGTCTGTCTGACTTCCAATCTGCAGGCACCTGCTCTCCCTCATGCATATATTCTTTTAATTCAGAAAGGATTTTTTGCTCACGTTCCGCAAAATCCACTTTTACAGCATCATGTTCGATATGATTCAAAGTAGAAGGGATATCCCCGATCAACTCAAGCTCAGGCTGGTACGCATGATCAATGTCAGCCAGAATCTCATCCAAATGGATAATCGTCCGGTCTCCATTGACATTCCAGAATTTCGGATCGTATTCAATTGGGTCATAGCCGATTGTCAGAACAACATCAGCCTGCTCAAGCAGCAGATCGCCCGGCTGGTTGCGGAATAAACCGATACGGCCGAAATATTGATCCTCTAAATCTCTCGTAAGAGTGCCGGCAGCCTGAAATGTTTCTACGAATGGAAGCTGAACCTTTTTCAAAAGCTTGCGAACCGCTTTGATCGCTTTAGGTCTTCCGCCTTTCATTCCGACTAGAACCACAGGAAGTTTTGCTGTTTGGATTTTCGCGATAGCAGCACTGATTGCATCATCAGGTGCAGGACCAAGTTTTGGCGCTGCCACTGCACGCACGTTTTTGGTGTTTGTGACTTCATTCACAACATCTTGCGGAAAGCTCACAAAAGCGGCCCCAGCCTGACCCGCTGACGCTGCTCTAAATGCATTTGTAACAGCTTCCGGTATGTTTTTTACGTCTTGAACCTCTACACTGTATTTTGTAATCGGCTGAAATAACGCCGCATTATCCAATGATTGATGAGTCCGTTTTAAACGATCGGCACGGATCACGTTCCCAGCAAGCGCAACGACAGGGTCACCTTCAGTGTTTGCAGTCAGCAGTCCCGTTGCCAGGTTAGAAGCACCCGGTCCTGATGTGACTAAAACGACTCCCGGTTTTCCAGTTAAACGGCCTACAGCCTGCGCCATAAATGCTGCATTTTGTTCATGCCGTGCAACAATGATCTCTGGCCCTTTATCTTGTAAAGCGTCAAATACCGCATCAATTTTTGCACCTGGAATGCCAAATACATGTGTGACACCTTGCTCCGCTAAGCAATCAACAACAAGCTCCGCCCCTCTGTTTTTCACAAGGGATTTTTGTTCTTTTGTTGCTTTTGTCAACACCCTCACTCCTTATTATGCATTTTAAACATAAAAATTTAAATAAATCTTGTGATACGTTTCACTATACACTCTTTGGAAATTGACCTCCAATATCAATTCGACTTATGATTAATATGTATTACGAATTATTAACCTACGAAAGGAATGCATGATTGATGGAGCTTCGCCACCTTCAATACTTTATCGCAGTTGCCGAAGAGCTTCATTTCGGAAAAGCTGCACTTCGGCTGAACATGACACAGCCTCCCCTCAGCCAGCAGATTAAACAGTTGGAAAAAGAAGTCGGGGTGACGCTACTGAAGAGGACAAAACGAGTTGTGGAACTAACCGCAGCCGGAGAAATATTTTTAACTCACTGCCGTACGGCTTTGATGCAAATTGATCAAGCGATTGAACTGGCACAGCGTACGGCTCGCGGCGAGCACGGCCATCTCGTTATCGGTTTTGTCGGATCAGCTACATATGAATTTCTGCCGCCAATTGTCCGGGAATACCGTAAAAAATTCCCATCAGTAAAAATTGAATTACGGGAAATATCCTCATTTAGGCAGCAGGATGAGCTACTAAAGGGAAACATTGATATTGGTATACTTCATCCTCCGTTGCAGCATACAGCATTACATACTGAAATCGCCCAAAGCAGTCCTTGTGTTCTAGCTTTGCCTAAACAACACCCGTTAACATCTAAGGAAGCCATTACAATTGAAGATTTGAGAGATGAACCGATTATTACTGTAGCCAAGGAAGCATGGCCTACTTTATACATTGATTTCATCCAATTTTGTGAACAGGCTGGATTTAAGCCAAACATTGTACAAGAAGCGACTGAATATCAAATGGTCATTGGGTTAGTCAGCGCCGGCATCGGGATTACATTTGTACCCTCCTCAGCTAAAAAGTTATTTAATTTGGATGTGACTTATCGAACAATAGATAAAATACAGCTGAATGCCGAATGGGTTATCGCCTATCGCAAAGACAATCAAAATCCGCTTTTAAAGCAATTTATTAATATTTCAAATTGTCAGCAGTTAAGAACTAAAGAGAGTGATGCAAGTACCTGAAATGATACTTGCGAACTCTTTTTTCTTTTGGGATTCTCATGGAATTTTAATTAATATAATATAATCGCTTAGTACAACTTCTTATCGGTATACGTATACATACAGTACAAATAGTTGGCAAGGATACTAGTAAGCGCATGACAATCGTTTGATTTTAGAATGATAGATAGAGAGGTGAAATATATTACACAGTTCACGAGTATATTAACATTGCTCGCTTTTTTCATAACTATGCTTTTTATTTTCTGGAGACCGAAAGGATTAAATGAAGCTATCCCCGCAACAATAGGCGCTTTCATGGTGATATTATGCGGAAGTGTGTCATTGACAGACTTAGGAGAAATAGGATCAAAAGTCACAGGTGCATCGGTCACAATTCTTGCCACTATGATCATGGCTATCGCACTGGAAAGTTTTGGGTTCTTTTATTGGGTGGCTGCCAAGCTGCTCCAACAATCCAGGGGATCAGGCATCAAGCTTTTTTGGTTAACCAATTCACTTTGCTTTTTAATGACTATTTTCCTAAATAATGATGGGAGCGTTTTGATCACAACCCCCATCCTTTTGCTGGTTTTAAAATATTTAGGTTTGAAAAAACATCAAAAAACCCCTTATTTAATAAGCGGCGTTTTAATAGCTACAGCCTCCAGCGCACCGATCGGCGTAAGTAATATTGTAAATTTAATTTCTCTCAAAATGATTGGAATGGATCTATATCTGCACACTGCCATGATGTTTGTCCCTAGTATGATGGGACTCCTTTTTATGGCTTGTCTACTGTTTATTTTCTTTTATAAACGTCTTCCTAAAAGCCTGCCGGATATACCGAACCATTTTCAGTCTCTGCAACATAGAAGGTACCATCCCCTTCATTCGCCATCAGCTCCATTACCAAAACGAAATCAAACAAAAATAATGTTATTTGTACTCGCATTTGTTTTTCTCGTCAGAATCAGCTTATTTGCCGCGTCATATACCGGTATCTCCGTTCCTCTTGTCGCTGTCATCGGATCGATTATCCTTTTGGCCTGGAGATGGGTTTATTTCAAAACCTCTCCTAAAGACTTGTTATACAAATCACCTTGGCACATTTTTATTTTTGCTTTTACTATGTATATCCTCATTTATGGGCTGCACAATATTGGATTTACTGAATTACTTGTCAATTATTTTGAACCAATGGTTTCTGGAAGCCTCTCCTACGCTACTTTCGTATCAGGTATCTCTACCTCTGTTTTTTCGAATCTATTCAACAACCATCCGGCTTTAATGATCAGTACTTTTACTTTAACGGAAATGAGCCTGAATCCTTCAACAGCAAAAATCATCTACTTGGCAAATATCATTGGGAGTGATATTGGTTCCTTATTATTACCTATAGGAACATTAGCAACACTTATTTGGATGCATATATTAAAACAGCATGATGAAAGTATTTCCTGGGGTGAATATTTAAAAACGACCATATTAATCATTCCGCTGACTGTTCTTTTTACACTAACATGTTTATATTTTTGGATCAGTTGGTTATTTCTTTAGCAGAGTATGATGAAACAAAAAACTGCCTTCTGCTATTCGAGGGCAGTTTATTTTCAGTATAGGCTGCGCTAGGGGAGATGCATTGTCTTTAGATGATTTAACTTCCAAATGATTGACTCTCCACTTGCGTTAATAAGCTCAATTATATTATTAGACACATCTTTTAATAGACCGACTTTCTCTGGCACTTCCCCCATATCAAATATGACCAATTGGCCAACATATTTTTTGATCTGCTCCTCGAAATTACGCACAAGTGAAACACTGGAAGGAACGACGGGCAATTGAGAGTTATCAAGAGTGTACGGCGTTTGTTCTGTTGAATAAGGGGTAAACCATTTTAAGTGATGCATAGATATGAAAAGTGTTTTAAATACAGGTGAAAAAAATACAATATAATCATTTAAAACACTAGTAACATAGCCATGTATTGACCGATCCCCCGTTACATAAATTTCAATAAATTTGCCTTTCACCTTGTTTAATGTGTTTCTATAAGAAAAACTATTATTTTCCGCCTCCATCATTGTATCTTCCGGATCTATTAAAATTGGTTTCTCAGTATTCGTATTTATTGCTTTGTTCATTTGATGAAGATGCAGCAAGGGAATATAAAGATAATTGCAACCATCAAATATAACAAAAATATCCTGTCCAATATCTATAAGTGTGCCAACAAATCTTGTATCTCCTGAAATGACAACCTCAACATCTGTGTCAAGAAATTGATTCAAACCTTTCACCATTCTCCCCCTTTAATTGAATGAAAAAGGGCATCACTTTATCTGATGCACCTTCATTATCTATTAAAATTTGCGCTTCCAATGATAGTCTATTGTTTTAACAATCGTTTCATAGCTATAATCTTCCTTTTGGCTTCCGGTACGATGAAAGTCAGAAGATCTTGATGACCGATATGATTTGGACGAACTTTTGGTGTCTGATGAACGATCATATGTTGATGATTGATAATCTGAAGATCTTGGTGACCGATATGATTTAGACGAACTTTTGGCGTCTGATGAACAATCATATGTTGACGATTGATAATCTGAAGATCTTGGTGACCGATATGATTTAGACGAACTTTTGGCGTCTGATGAACGATCATATGTTGACG
>NZ_JAJFDG010000008.1:62316-163297 GCF_020708615.1 Bacillus sp. LBG-1-113
GACGATTGATAATCTGAAGATCTTGGTGACCGATATGATTTGGACGAACTTTTGGAATCTGATGAACGATCATATGTTGACGATTGATAATCTGAAGATCTTGGTGACCGATATGATTTGGACGAACTTTTGGAATCTGATGAACGATCATATGTTGACGATTGATAATCTGAAGATCTTGGTGACCGATATGATTTGGACGAACTTGATGAGCTATATGATGTTGAAGAGGTTAACGAACTGCTGTCCCCCTCTTCTTCGTGTTTTTGTTTTTGGTCTATATCATATTTGCTTTCTTCTTTATCATCATGTTCTTTCTTTTGATCACCTTTTTTGTAAGAGCCTTTTGGGCCTAAGCTGATGCTCTTGATATGAAAAGGATATATCCGAAGCACTTCTTGATTTTTCACTAAAGTATAATGACCATCCGCATTATCTACGAGGATCCCTTCAATTGCTTCTGGTCCTCCTCGATTAATCGAAACCCATTTATGAGTTAAACTCTTAAAAACTTCGTTTAAATGATCAGCTTCCAAGACACCTGGCGTATGTCCTTCTTTATTTATAGCGTCCTCATGTTTACTTATGCTTTTGATGTGATGAATATTAAAATAAACTACTCCATCCTCATTTGTGTCTAACGCAGCGAAATCATCTCCTAGCCATACCAAACTTCCTTTTTTTGATTCCGGACCGCCTTGATTTAATTGCACTGATTGGTTCATTAACTGTCCGATTAAGCTGTGAAAATCATCAGCATCAGCCATTTCTGCCGTCTCAATTGTTGTTGTGCTATTATTGGTATCCTCTGTAATACTTTTGACATGATCCAATTGATAATAAATGGTTTTCTTTTCAGTTTGTAAGGCGATATAATCTGATTTTACAGCTACCAATTTTCCTTTTTTAGATTCCGGACCTCCTCGATATACAGTGACAATTTTATCTTGCATTGAATGCAAAAAATTATAGTAAGATATATCATGATTTGAATGATTTTTCATTCTCCTCTTGCTCATTCATTACCCTCCTAGTCATTTATACATAGATGATAAATATATTGCATATATACGTGTCACAGTTATTTCTTGAACTAATTGAATAGCCTAATTGACTGATTTTCAGCGAATACCTATAATCATGCATTCACAAAATACTTAAATTGCTTTTAATATATTGTGAACGATTGTTAATATACTCAAAAATCACTTCCGGCTCACGGTCAAAACGTTCAATATCATTCTTTTTATATGGGTCCATCAGGACAAACGGCCTGATTTGATCATAAAGCGCCAATATTTTTGGTTTCATATATTCAATGGTAAAGAGAGATTGGAGCGTTTTTTCTAACAGATGCTTGTAGGACCTGCGAAAATCGGGTTCATCCAAAATGCGAGCGGTTAATGTATTAAACCCTTGAATTCTTACATAATCTGCAGCCATCCGCTCTCCATGGATATCCCTGCCCCAGGTCGCATCATAGTCCCAAGGAATCACTTCAAATAATCCGGTTTCCCCGCTTCTGTACAAAGCGTAATTATGGACAAACCCGTCATAGTTTGAGGTGAACACAATGCCGGCCAGCCAGCGCAAATACTTATCGATATTCACATGCTTTGTCACTTCTGATTTAAATTGAGCTTTAGGGACAGTATTAATTTTAAAAATCATATCCTGTAAATAAAAATCATCTTCCTCGGTCCCTGTCTTCTTTTCATACCCATGCTCAAGCGACGTCTTCGTTTCTCTCTCCAAATCACTCACGAGAGAAAAATTAGCATCATCGTCAACCGCGTAAAAAATGGCTCCGTCCGCCAGCTTCCTTTTCGCTAAATAATATTCATCGACGGATTCAAGCTCTAGATACACTCCTTCATTCTTCCCATTTACCTTTAGAAACACAAATTCTGCCTTCGGAGACAGCGTCCCCAGCTCTGAGAAAAAATCGAGAGACAATTTGTTTCTCATCATAGAAGGATCTTTATATTCCGCATTCAAGTGAACCTCGCGGGCGCCGCGAAATGTTTTCGGCTGATAAAAGGAAATATGGTACGACTTCTTTTTGAAATCTCTAATATGAGATCCGCGATAAGCGATGTCGATATCAAATCTTTTCTGATTCACTTTCAGCACAGCCGGAACCGGTTCATCATCCCATATATCCTTTTTTAATTCCCGTAAGTCTTTTGGATGAATAAACAGCTGATACAGAGGCAAATTTGATTGATTCTTCATCCGTAGTCCCCCTTCAAAATTAGGCTTTTATTTTTGTGAGATCTCAGCGGAACACTTATACACTTTTTACAATCGTGCGTACTATGTGTGTAGTAAGGATCTTCATCCTTAAACCAATTACAAAAAGGAGGATTTCAATTGGGCCACTATTCCCATTCTGATATCAAAGAAGCGGTGAAATCCGCAAAAAAAGAAGGTTTAAAAACTTATTTATACCAAGAGCCTCGTGGAAAAAAACGCAGCCATAAGAAGTCTTACCGCTCACACAAGAAATCTCGCAGCCATAAAAAATCTTACTGTTCTCACAAAAAATCTCGCAGCCATAAAAAATCTTACTGTTCTCACAAGAAATCTCGCAGCCATAAAAAATCTTACTGTTCTCACAAGAAATCTCGCAGCCACAAAAAATCATACCGTTCTTACAAAAAGTCTCGCAGCTACAAGAAATCGTTCTGTTCTCGCAAAAAATCACGCAGCTACAAAAAGTCTTACTGCTCTCACAAGAAAAGATCACGCAGCTACAAAAAGTCTTACTGCTCTCACAAGAAAAGATCACGCAGCTACAAAAAATCGTTCTGTTCTCATAAGAAAAGATCACGCAGCTACAAAAAATCGTTCTGTTCTCATAAGAAAAGATCTCACAAAAAACACGGCAGAAAATTTCAGCACCACAAAAAAGATGATTACGACAGCAAAAAAGAATTCTGGAAAGACGGCAATTGCTGGGTAGTCAAAAAGAAATATAAATAATACAAAACTGTCATAGGCTCCGGCATACGTACGGTAGCCTATTTTCTAATTCCCCTATATCAGTTATATGTCATGACATAGCATATGCAACCCGCATTATTTGGTTTCTTTGAATGGATTTCGTTATACTCATGGTATCCTTACAATAAAGGCGGTGTTGTTATGTACATATTTCAAGCAGAAGAGCTTAGTTCCAAGGACACGTATAAGCTGCTGTCAGGAGCCGTTATTCCGCGCCCGATCGCATTTGTTACAACACTTTCTTCAAGCGGGACAATCAATGCGGCGCCTTTCAGTTTCTATAACGTGGTCAGCTCAGATCCTCCGCTACTCAGTATTTCTGTTAACCGGTCAGAAGGACGGCAAAAAGATACAGCCAGAAACGCGATAGAAAACGGTGAATTTGTCGTCCATGTCAGTGATGAAGCCATCATTGAAGACATCAATGAAACGGCGGCAAGTTTAGGGCCGGATGAAAGTGAAATGACACGCACCTCTCTCCATTCTGTAGAGAGCACAGCTGTCTCGGTGCCTGGCATTCAAGAAGCCCGCGTTCGTTTTGAATGCAAACTCGAACGGCATATCACATTCGACAATGATCATGGTGTAACCACGGCTGATCTGCTTATTGGCAGAGTTGTCTGTTTTCACCTCGATGAGAAGGTGTATGACGCAGATAAAGGGTATATTTTAACGGACGAATTAAAGCCGGCTTCCAGATTAGCCGGAAACCATTATGCAAAGCTCGGTGAAGAATTTACATTGATTCGTCCGAGTTCATAAAAGGACTATTTATATAGAAGAAACTAGTCAAAAAGACACTGTCATTAAAAGCCGGCACAGCATGTGCCTGGCTTTTTTTTATGTGAAGGAATGATAGTTGCACAAATCGTTTGCACTGATTTGGTCTTATAAATTCAGATGTTGCCCATTACAATTAAAATAAGCCCGCACGAAGAGAAGGACGGCAGACTGATATCACCTGCACATAAGGAGCTGATGGGCATGCCTTTAGACCAAAGAAGATCAGCCATACTTCACCAGGTTCTCAACACAAAAAGCTATGTTACTTGCGGCGAATTAACGGAGCAATTAAACATTTCAAGGAGAACGCTGTATTATGACATTGAAAAAATTAATGGCTGGCTGAAAGAGACAGGACTGACACCGATCAAAAGAAGGCGTTCAGCAGGATTTTATTTAGAAGACCAAACGAAAAAAATGCTGACATCCGAAATGAAAACGCCGACAAATTCAAGATATGAATATTCTCCTTCAGAGCGACAGGCAAGAGTGATCCTACGTATTTTAACGAGAAACAGACGGTTGCTTCTGCAACACTTCATTGACGAAAATCACGTTAGCCGCAACACCGCCATTCAGGATATGAAGCATATTCGCGAAAAGCTGAAGACATTCGGTATCATTCTTTGCTTTACCAAAGAAAAGGGTTACTTTTTCTCAGGATTAGAGCAGCAAAAGCGAAAAATGCTGGCTGAATATGCAAATCAGCTCATGCAAAAGAGCAGCACTGCGGCGGTAACAGATCTTTGCCCCGATCCAGCTGCTTGTGAGCAGCGAATCCAAATCATGCGCTCTATGCTGCTGACGTTCGAAAAACTTCTTCACATGAAATTTGCTGATCATGTTCTCGCGGGCTTAAGTGTGCACTTTACGTTATTTCTGATCAGAATACAGGCGGGAAAAGAAATCACTCTAGAACAAGAAGAGCAATACGCCATCAGGCAAACGAAGGAATATGAAGCGGCCGTTCGAGCGGTGGAAGCGGCGGAACTGCCGGAAAAAGCCTTTATTTCTGATCAAGAAATGTGCTACTTCACGATCCATTTGCTAGGGGCTAAAATCAGTCAGTTCCCCGCTTCAAGTCTCATTGCAGGTGAGTTGGGTGCGGTACATGATATTGCGGACAGAATGATTGTCGATTTCCAGCGTTACGCCTGCGTGCTTTTTCAGGACCCGGAAAATCTAAAAAAACATCTGGTGCTTCATTTGAAATCAGCATATTACAGGATTAAATATGATATCACCCCTCATGAGAGTGAGATAGCTGCCTCCATCAAAACGAAATACAGTGATATTTTCTGCTTAACGAAAAAAGTCGTTCATCACCTTCAAAAAGAATTAAGAATTCCTGTCAGCAGTGAAGAAACAGCATTTATCGCCATGCATTTCGGAGGCTGGATGAAACGCGAAGGGGTCGCGCCCTCACTTAGAAAAACAGCGGTTATTGTCTGTCCGGGCGGCATCGGCACATCAAAAATTTTACAGAGCCAAATTGAAGATCTTCTGCCGAATGTCGATATTTTGGAAACCGTGTCAAGCCGTGTCTATGAAACAATGACGCTTGAAACGGATGTCCTAATCTCTACCGTTCCGCTCCCAGACAGAGGGGTGCCTGTACTCATCGTCAATCCCATACTGAACAGCAGGGAAAAGATCAGCCTGCTGAAAAAAGTAGATGCACTCTCAAACAGCGCTGCCCTTTTCCATCCAAGTGTTCATGACATCATGAGCATCATCGAAAAACACGCAGAAGGCATTCATAAAACAGAGCTGATGCGCGAACTGACCGAGTATTTAGGAGAGCCGCGCAAACATGAAAAGGAGGCGAACCGCAAACCAATGCTTGCTGAATTAATGACACCTAACCATATAACGATGGCCGACTCTGCCCCCGGTTGGGAAAATGCCGTCCGCATGGCGGCAAAGCCGCTATTGGATGACGGGTCTGTTACCCCGCAATACGTCGATGCCATGATTGCCACGATTCAGACACTGGGCCCATATATCGTCATTACGCCGAACGTCGCCATCCCGCACGCAAGGCCTGAAGACGGTGTGAATCAAATCGGTATGAGCTTTCTGAGACTGAAACAAGCCGTTTCCTTTTCAGAGAAGCCCGAGCATTCAGTCCAGCTGATTATCGTGCTCGCGGCAATCGACAATGACACCCATTTGAAAGCCCTCACCCAGCTCACGAATATGCTGGGTGATCCGGAAAACATTCAATTGCTGATCAACGCTCAATCGGCGGAAGATGTGCTGCCAATGATTCAAAAATACTCAAATTAGGAGTGATTCAAGTGAAAAAAATCTTAATTGTTTGCGGAAATGGACTCGGATCGAGCTTTATTGTTGAAATGAATGTAAAAAAAATCATTGATGAACTGAACATCAGCGCTGATGTGACACATACAGACCTCACCTCAAGCAAAACAGAGCAAGCGGATCTGTACTTAGGATCAGCCGATATTGTGTCAGGCCTAGACGATGGAACGCGTAACGTGGTCGGACTCAAAAACCTGCTGGACCAGAAAGAAATCAAAGAAGCCATCCTTACCAACTTGTAACACAAAAAAACATAGACGACGGGGGTGCATCTGATGCTTGATTTTTTGATAAACGATTTCCTGGGAACTCCTGCTATCTTAATTGGACTTTTTGCCTTAGCCGGTCTGCTTCTGCAAAAGAAAAATGCTGCGGATACCGTATCGGGCACACTGAAAACGGCCATGGGATTTGTCATCCTCAGCGCCGGGGCGGCGATTGTCTCAGATTCACTTGCGGTATTCGGCAGCATGTTCGAAAAAGCATTTCACATTAAAGGCGTCGTACCCAATACAGATGCAATCTCAGCCATTGCTCAAAAAACGTTTGGTACAGAAACGGCACTCATTATGATCTTCGGAATGATTGTTAACATATTGCTGGCGCGTCTAACGCCATTTAAATATATTTTCTTAACCGGCCATCATATTCTCTACATGGCTTCATTGATTTCGGCTGTGCTAATTACCGGCGGCATCAGCGGTGTTCCTCTCATTGCTGCGGGCGCCATTATTCTTGGGGGGCTGATGGTGCTGTCACCCGCCATCCTTCAGCCGTATACAAAAAAAATTACAGGAAGCGATGATCTTGCTCTCGGCCATTTCGGTTCTGCCGGCTATTTTATTGCTGGATTCATCGGCAAACATGCGGGCAATCCATCTCATTCCACTGAGGATATCAAAGTTCCGAAATCATTAGGATTTCTGCGGGATACGTCAGTCTCCATTTCTTTAACGATGGCACTCCTTTTCTTTATTGTCGCTCCTTTCGCCGGAAAGGACTATATTGAAGCATCGTTGAGCGGCGGAAGCCATTTTCTCGTTTATTCCTTTATGCAGGCCATTACGTTCGCTGCTGGGGTATATGTCATCTTGGCGGGGGTTCGGATGGTAATCGCGGAAATTGTCCCTGCTTTTAAAGGCATCGCAGAAAAGCTAGTGAAAGGCGCCAAACCCGCTCTTGACTGTCCGACAGTTTTTCCTTTTGCGCCCAACGCTGTGATTATCGGGTTTTTATCCAGCTTCCTGGCAGGTATTGTGTCCATTTTTCTTCTTCCGGTCTTCGGTCTCAGCGTTATTGTCCCGGGACTTGTACCGCATTTCTTTACAGGAGCGGCGGCGGGAGTTTACGGAAATGCAACCGGCGGCGTTCGGGGTGCTGTACTCGGTGCGTTTGCCAATGGGATTCTCATTTCTTTTCTGCCTGCGTTTCTTCTGCCGGTTCTTGGCTCGCTCGGATTTGAAGGCACAACTTACGGTGATTCAGACTTTGGCATTATCGGGATTCTTCTTGGCTGGATCATACAATTATGTAATTAAAGTGAGGGATGCTGCGTCATGAAACATTTATTTTCACCTTCTCTGATGTGTATGGATTTAACAAAATTCAACGAGCAGATCACCATTCTAAACAGCCGTGCCGATATGTATCATGTTGACATCATGGACGGCCATTTCGTCAAAAACATTACGCTGTCCCCATTTTTCATCAGCCAGCTCAGAACAGTGACAGCTCTCCCGATTGATGCCCATCTGATGGTTGAGAAGCCGGAGGATTTTATCGATATGACAGCAGAGGCCGGCGCTGATTACATTAGCGTGCACGCCGAAACGATTAACCGGGCGGCATTTCGGCTGATACACAAAATCAAAGATCATGGCGCAAAGGTCGGGATTGTATTGAACCCGGCCACTCCGCTAGAGTGGATCAGCCCTTATGTGCATTTGATTGATAAACTGACGATTATGACCGTTGATCCGGGTTTTGCCGGGCAGCCGTTTATCGCAGAAATGACGGAAAAAATCCGGGCGGCCAGAGAATGGAGAGAAACAAATCATTATACGTATGCCATTGAAGTTGACGGCTCCTGTAATGAAAAAACCTTCCGCACGCTTGCAGAGGCTGGGAATGACATTTTTATCATCGGCAATTCAGGCCTCTTTGACCTCGATGAAAACACAGAAATCGCATGGAATAAAATGAAAACCATTTTCCAGCAGCAGACACACCCTATAAAAATGCAACACCCGGAGTAATCCCCCCGGGTGTTTTTCTATGAAACATTTTCTCTCCCACAAACGTATAAAGAGATGAGTTTAGGAGGGATTGGTATGACAGGCACTCATTTTTTAATTTTAATACTGATTGCAGCTGCTTTCAGTACATCTTTTTATATTTTCGCCAGTAAACGCGGCATTCCCAAACCCCGTTGGTGGTATAAACCGGTGAACAGTATACAAGGCGTGCTGGAAATCGTTCTGCTCATTTTACTGGGATTTTCTCTTTTGCGTTATCCGCCAGAGTATATGCTCATTTTATATCTTTTCGTCATTAATGGTTTACGTGCTTTTATGGAATGGAAATATGAGCGTGAAGAAAAACAATATGTACACTCATTATTTGGTGCTGCACTGTTTCTGGTCATTTTTATTTATATGAGTATGTTCTTCTTCTTCGTATCTTAAATCCCAACAGCCGCCCCATCCCCCCTTGGGTCGGCTCCTCCTTGGAGAAAGCCCTCCTCATCCACTGCGATTGCTGCGGCGTGGCCCATCAGCGGGTCATAATCACTGACTGTCTCCACGAGATGGCCGCTTTCTTTTAGCATTTCGACCGTCTTCTCTGCAATTCTGTTCTCAACTCTGAGACCTTCATAATCCTCGCCCCACGTTCTGCCCCATACCCAGCGCGGCTCGCTAATTGCCTGCTGTGGATGCATTCCATAGTCCAGCATCCGGGTGATGATTGCCGTCTGAGTCTGCGGCTGGCCTTCGCCCCCTTGCGTGCCGTACAGAATCTTCGGTTCCCCATTCTTACAGACCATAGCCGGCATCAGCGTATGGAAGCTGCGCTTTCTCGGCTCAAGTGTATTGACATGGTTTTCATCCAATGAGAAAAATGAGCCGCGATTTTGCATGAGAATGCCTGTATCCCCGGCAGTAACAGCCGAGCCAAATTCAAAGTACAGGCTTTGAATGAACGACACCGCGTTGCCATCCGAATCCATCACCGCCGCATAGGCGGTATCACTGCCTACCGGTCTGCTTTCCACCGGTTCAGCTATATAACCAATTTCTTCCGCCAGCTGCTTGGCATAGCTTTTGTCCAAGAGGCTTTCCAGCGGAATATCAGCAAACGCCGGATCAGTCAGAACGGCATTCCGATCTAGAAAACTCTTTTTCAGTGCCTCCACGAGCACATGATAATAGTTAAATGAACCATGTTCAATTTGGCTGAAATCATAGTTTTCCAGAATGTTCAGCGTCATTAAACCCGTAAAACCTTGGGAATTCGGCGGCGCCTGATACACAATGTACCCCCGGTAATCACAGGATACAGGCTCCATCCACTCACCCTTGTGTGCTGTAAAATCATCCATTGTCATATAGCTGCCATTATGCTGTAAATATGAGACAATCCGCTGTGCGATATCACCTTCATAAAATGCGTTTCTTCCTTTTTCAGCAATCATTTTCAGGCTGTTCGCAAGCTCTTTTTGCACAAACCGTTCGCCGGGGACCGGTGCTTTGCCGCTTTTCGTGAAGATATCAGCGGTGTAAGGTGTTGACGCCAGCAATTCAAGATTCGTCGCTGTATGCCGGCACTGATCTGCAGATACAGGAAAACCATTTTCAGCATAATGGAGTGCAGGCTCCATTACGTCAGAAAGCGACATCCGTCCGTATGTCTTCAGCACGGCATCCCAGCTATCGACCATTCCCGGTACGGTAATTGCGCTGTCGATCCCCCGCAGCGGAATCTCATTTTTCCCCTTATACACGTCTCTCGTCACATTTTTTCCTGAACGGCCGCTGCCATTGTACACTCTTACCGCCTTTGTTTTTTGATGAAAGGTCAGCCAAAAGGAATCTCCTCCAAGCCCCGTCATATGCGGATAGACAACCGCCAGACAAGCGCTCACGGCGACAGCGGCGTCAAATGCGTTTCCTCCCTTCTCCAGAATGCGGTTTCCCGCTTGTGATGCGAGGTAATGCGGACTGACGACCATTTGCTTAGTGCCGATAATAGATCTGTTCATCACAAGTCCCCTTTGCAAGAGATTTTCTTCATTATAGAGACCCTGTTTTTTCGCATCTACTGATCCGGAAGAAAAGCTGACGAACTTTATCCTTTTCGTAAACATAAAAATATTTTTATATTCATTGCGAAAATAAATATAAATTTTCTCTTACGAAATGAAACTTATATGATAAAATATTGACTAAAAGTCAAACGAAAGCAGGTGCAACAAATGGGCAATGAATATCAAATTCCTAACCTTGTTCTTGATGAGATAGACAAACAGATTCTTACCATTTTGCATGAGGAAGGGAGGATTTCTTATACGGATCTTGGCAAAAGAGTTGAATTATCACGTGTTGCGGTTCAATCACGCATTAATCAGCTGATTGAAGCAGGTGTTATTGAAAAATTCACAGCCGTGATCAATCCAGCTAAAATCGGCATTCATGTATCCGTGTTTTTTAATGTGGAGGTAGAGCCGCAATTCCTAGAAGAAGTCGCCCTAAAGCTTGAAGAAGAACCTGCGGTCACCAGCCTTTATCACATGACTGGTCCGAGCAAGCTTCACATGCACGGGATCTTCGCGGATGATCAGGAAATGGAAGAGTTTTTAACGAAACGGCTGTATCCGCTTCAGGGCGTCGTCAGCGTTGATTGCCAAATGCTGATCAAACGGTACAAAAGCCGTATGGGAATGAAGCTGTAAAGGAGAGAAACTGATGAAAAACCATCCTTATCGGGATATGACCGCCGCAATGGTGCGCACCGGAATCTTAGGCTTCGGGGGCGGGCCATCGGTGATTCCGCTGATCCGCCATGAAGCGGTGAATAAGTATAAATGGATAGATGATGATGAATTTGGAGAAATATTAGCCATCGCCAATGCACTCCCCGGACCGATCGCTACCAAGATGGCGGCGTATCTGGGATTCAAACTAAAAGGCACGCTAGGCGCGATTGTTGCCACTCTGGCCCACATTCTGCCTACATGCCTTGCAATGGTTGCCTTATTTGCGGCTGTAAACGTCTTAAGCCACTCGGCAGTTGTTGCCGGCATGATTGGCGCAGTAACGCCGGTTATCGCCGTAATGCTCGGTATCATGGCATACGAGTTTGGGCAAAAAGCGCTCAAAGGATTTGGCTGGGTCACCGGAATCCTGTTTTTTATCATCGCTTTTATCGGACTGCAATTGTTACAGATCAACCCCGGTATCGTTATTATCATTTTCTTAGCATACGGCGCATTTCATTTTAAACTGAAAGACAAAGTGACGAATAAACATTCAAAAGATAAAGGAATGTCCGCCTCATGATCATTATGTTTTTATTCACAGCATTTTTTATCGCAAACGTTCTGGGATATGGCGGCGGCCCAGCCTCTATCCCGCTGATGTTTGAAGAAGTCGTAAACAGGTACGGCTGGCTATCAAACGACCAATTCTCTAACATGCTCGCACTTGCGAACGCATTGCCGGGCCCAATCGCAACCAAAATCGCCGCTTATGTCGGCTACAGCGCAGGCGGCTGGCCCGGCTTTCTGATTGCGCTGATCGCAACTGTTGTACCGTCCGCGTTCGCGCTGATCGTCCTGCTTCGCATCATTCAGCGTTTTCGCCAATCACCTGTGATCAAAGGCATGACGCTGTCTGTCCAGCCTGTTATCGCTGTCATGATGCTCATTCTCACTTGGCAAATCGGCGCAGACGGCATCAAAGCCATCGGCTGGATTCAATCCTTAGTGATTGCGGGCATTTCCCTCCTTTGCATGACAAAATTCAAACTGCATCCGGCTTTCCTGATTATCTCGGCATTTTTATATGGGGGGCTTGTAGTTCCTCATTTATAGAAAAAAGCACCCTCAGGGGGTGCTTTTTTATTTTGGGCCAGAAATGCCATTTGTCATATAAATTGTTTCTTTGGCTGCATCATTTTTGATCACGTTTTTGATTTGCAGCGTGTTTCCTGACATTCTGGCAAATTGCTTCTCTTGAGATGAGTTTGTTTTGACGTGTATCCATTCCTCAGACCGCGGCATTTTCCAAGATAAAAAGAATCCTAGAATAAGCATCCCAACAATGACGGACAACAGCAGCTTCACACGGCATCACTTCTTCTCAATAGTCTGCCCGCAGCTTCTATCGCCTGCTGATCAAATATAATATCGCCGGGACGATTGCCCTCTCCCAGCACATAGCCTTCAAATGACATTCCCATAAAATCAAAAATGTGACCAAACTGTTCTATCAGCGGCAGCCCCTTTATCTTAGGATTGTCTCCTCCGACTGCTATCACATATGCCTGTTTTGCTGACATTTGCTCTTTAAAATCAGGAAATCGTGGATCTCTCATCGTCTGTGACCAGCGATCAATGAATAGCTTTAACGTTCCTGACATGCCGAACCAATAAATGGGGGTGGCAAAAATGAGAATGTCACAAGGCAAAATCCGTTCAACGATAGAATCATAGTCATCCATCACCGGCCGAAAGCCATTTGAATCATGACGAAAATCTTCTATTGGCTGAATGTGATATTCTCGTAAATGAATGGATTCCGCCGCTAATCCTTGAACAGCTTTCTCCGTAAGAATGCCGGTATTTCCCCCGGTCCGTGTCCCTCCGTTAATAACCGCTATTTTCATCAGTCATCGGCTCCTTTTGTTTACGAATGATTTTCTTTATCATATAATGAACAAATCAATCAATACAGATGATTATTCCGATTGAATCAATCGATAAAACCGATTTAGAAAGGACGACGGCCGATGGAACTGAAGCAGCTGATTACCTTTATCACGGCGGCAGAACACGTCAATTTCACCCTCACCGCCAAGATGCTCAATTATGCGCAATCAAGTGTTACATCTCAAATCAAATCACTTGAAGAAGAAATCGGAACCCCCTTATTTGAACGGCTCGGCAAGCGGCTCGTACTGACCGAAGCCGGCAAAACATTTAAGTCCTACGCAGAGAAAATTATCTCCTTAACTGAGGAAGCGAAAATGGCGTCAAACCAAGTGATTGAAACAACGGGAACCTTAAGAATCGGAGCGACAGAAAGCCAGTGCACATATCGCCTTCCCCCTATCATAAAAGAATTTAAACAGGCTTTTCCTCAAGTAAAGCTCATATTCAAACCGTATATTTCCAACGAACAAGCGAAAGAACAGCTCTTACAGGGCCAGCTTGATATTACCTTCATTTTGGATGTGAACCGGACGGAAGACGCACTGCACGTTGAATCTCTGATTCAGGATGAGATCAAAATGGTGGCTGCCAATAACCATCCTTTTCCAGCAGACTCACCAGTAATATTGAAGGATCTTCAAAACGAAACCCTTCTCCTGACAGAGGACGGCTGCTCATACCGCACGCTCTTTGAGGAAGCCTTACATGACGCCGGTGTCTACCCTAACAAATTAGAATTTGTCAGCATAGAAGCCATCAAACAATGTGTGATGGCCGGACTTGGAATTGGACTATTGCCTCAAATGACAGTAAAAGACGATATTGCCGAAGGTCGGATGAAAGAATTCAACTGGCAAAGCGACTGCCCCGTTTTTACTCAACTAGCATGGCATAAGGACAAGTGGATGTCTGCACCATTAAAGGCTTTTATCGATTTGACGCGGAATACATTCAAATAAACCTCTCTGCAAGGACGACAAGTTTTTTGATAAAGCAGGAAAGCACACAGCATACAAAAAACACTTGATGGCTTAGAGCCCCAAGTGTTACCCGTGATTTTTCTGATAAATCGTTCGCAATACATGTGTTTCAAGGTCAGCCAGGCGGACAGGGATCGGCAGTCTGCTTCCATGACTGATCATGCTCATCGTAATTTGATAGCTGCTTTCTAAATCAATGTTATTTCCGCAAGACAAGAAAATAGGCTTCACGTCTCGCCGCGTCCGCAGCGCCCGGCCATATACCTCGCCGTCAATGATAATATCTGTGTATGAACCGACTTTATTTTCAGGCATTACGAAATCACAGCCTTTGATTTTGAGATAGGTTTTCGCAATCCCAATTGTCGGTTTATTGAGAAAAAAAGCCGCATGGGTGGCAACGCCCATATGGTTGTAATGCAGATACCCGTTGCCATCAAACAAAAACACATCCGGTTCTGTCTCCAGCTTTTTGGCCGCCTCGATGATCAGCGGCAGCTCACGAAAAGCAAGAAAACCAGACACATACGGCACGCTGATTTTCCCCATGCTGTGCACTTTTTCAATGACTTCTTTTGTATCAGCGTCAATGACGATGATACTGCACACTCCGTATGGTTCTCCGTCCTGTTCCCAATAGGCAAGGTCAACGCCTGCGCAGGTTTTGATGGAGTCTGGGGTGATGGAGGGTGATAGGTTGATTTTATGTATAAGGGATTGTTGTGTTTGAACAAAATCCGATTCATCTTTTAGATGAAAATCGTGAATTTGATGTACTTTCATTTCACTTGTTTTCCTCTCTTTACTTCCTAAAATAGTCTTCTCTGTTCAATCATCCTGTAACCTTTTCTGCCTGCTCTTTCATTATCTATGTATCTGATGAAATATAAAAAAAGCTCTTTCCAACTTTTCAGTATCTAAAAATCATAGTTCCTTATCAGTCACATACCATTGAATGACTTGTTTGAAAATGACTCCTAAATATATCTTGAGCATAGGAAAGATGTATAACATGATGTTCTTCTTTTTTCTCAATGTTAGCTGATTTCACCATTACGAGGACATGTGTTGCCCCGTATCCCACATTATCTTTCCTTTCTGCACAAGGGGATGTATTCACCAAACTCAGGGAACACATCCCAGTTATTCTCTAGACTGTCGCTAGTATCACGTTCTTCGACTGAACCAGTCTTAAAATCTGTCTTCTCCATTACTATATGACCATCTTCACGGAAGCCTAAAATCAAACTGCTGATTTCAATCTCAGTTGCATCATCATATTCCCAATACATTGCTGTTCTTAAGAAGATCTTACCGTGGCTTATAACTTCAAAATCATAATTCAGATACTTACGATTCAGGTCATCATAAAAACCAACCGAAACCCATTCGTTTGTTACATTTACAATATACTTAGGTTTTTCATCTTCGATTAACACCGCAGTATATGGTTCATGATTTTGATGATGCAAATATGCGGTACGTTCATCAAGAATATTCCACGGCTGTTTTTTGATGTCCGACCATTCATCACAATAATAAACTTTCATCAATTAAACACCTTTTCATTAATAATCCTGTTTTCAGGGAATCACTTTTTAATCTGGTCGGATAAAAAGAACCAGTTTGTATATCAACCATTTTTTCCGATACTAGCAACTTTGTTTTAATATTTGTTGTTAATTTCTTTAACAAAAATAGATTCCAAAATGAAGCTTAACTCAATGATTTTACTGCACCTTACATCCTCTAGTGGATTGTCCCAATCTTCATTTTTTATAAGTTCAATGCCATAACTTCCGGTTGGATCCCCATCTGGGTACCATCCTACATCAAGCAACAAGTTTTTTGTCTTATGAGAAATCTGCAGGAGATCTTGATTAAAGTCAAATAACCAAGCATCATCACTTGCCTCTAATGTTTTAGGGTCAGTATCTTTTATTGTAATATAGTCAACTGTCCAACCAGCTGGTATCCTAAGTCTTAAGAAATTGGGAATCTGTTGGCTTAGTGGCTGCAAATCCTCTAACCCCCCACTTCCCACACTCCAGATTTGACGTTCTAGCTCTTCTAATAATTGTTCCATTTCAACAAAAGATTTTTCTTCATAAATCTTATCTATTTTTAAGCCAACTACTTTAATTTGGTATTGATCATTTTCATATATTACCTTAATAATAGCATTACGGTTTTCATTTTGTAGTATTAGTAGTTCATTCTCTTCTTCTGTTCTTTTTTCTGAGTTTAAATTGTTCAGTATCACAGACCAGCCATCACAGAATTTTAACGGCTGTAATTGAAAAGTTGGATCTCTGCCCATCCTGCTTCTCCTTTTACTCCACATTGTTAATCTATCTGTAAGCTTCATCATTCTAAAAAAACTTGCCGAATACGGCAAGTTTAAACTGTGAAAAGGTTGCACACTAGGGAATTCATTCCACTCATACACTGTATCATAGTAATCATATAAATAACTGAGCTCAATAAAACCTTTTTCTTTAATCTAAATAATCGTTTATGCTGAGTTCCTTACAGGATGTTTAATACCCCGGCCCTTTAACAGGCATCAGCCTATAAAGGTAATAATTCTCTTCCTTATTCATATAAATTTTCTATTTCAATATCCCAAAAGCTTCCTTCTTTTATACAATTTGAGTCTACTCTTTTGAATTCTTCTTTCAACCACTCTATTACATATTCTGGAATGTCATTGTCAATAAAGGCATCCTCACCATTTATTTGTATAGCCTTGTCAATCATTTCTGAGAAAAGTAATATACATTCAGCAAATTGATTTATTGAAGTGTTAATAAATACTTCCTTATATTCATTACCATTATCTAAATAAACAATTCTCTCGTTACTTTCAATGATACATACTGGATCTCCAGAACCAGTGGATCCCAACAACCAATATTTTCGAAATGCTTCAGACATATCAAAAATACTCGTTATTGGTTTAAATGATGCTTGAGAGGAAGTAAAATCTAAATAAGGAGGAGGTGTTTCAGGTAAGCCTCCTATAGATAAAAATTGTTTAAAATCCTCTGAAAAAGGAACCTCCATTAGATCATCATATGAAAACTTTAATAACGGACCATTTTTATTAACATCCCAGTTTCTATTAAATTCTTCTGGTAATAACATCTTGTCACCTTCCTGATTCTTTTCTGAAAGTTTCTAGCCTATTTGCAATTTGATCATCTACCCCGGTAATTCCCCATTCTTTTTCGATATTATGAATACCGCCATATCCAGGGTGCAAGCTTTTAGGTAAAGCTACTGCTTGACCTCCTTCTCCAATATGATGATGTCTCATAGGGTCTTTTAAGTAATCTGCATACTGTGGAAAATGTTTTATAAATTGCTCATCAACTACTGGAACTCTTCCTCTTTTAATCTTAGCAGTATTTTCAGCACTCCAAAACTCAGGATTATTTTTAAGTAACGTGTTGAAGAATTTTTTCGCATTTCTTTCCCAGCCAGCTGCATTTGTCCCAGATTTGCCTTTCCCCTTAAAATTCATCTCTACAACAAGCCTAGGATCAACTAAATATTTATCATCGTATTTTGAAAGATCTCTGCCTTTATATCCTCTAATCCGATCATATTCACCATTATTACTCCATTTACTCGCCATCTTCACAATCCCAAGATCCTTCACAGCTGTCTTTTCCACATCGACACGGACTGTCGGGAATCCGAATGTAAAGCCATTCGTTGTTACTGGGCGTTCTGCATACACACGGACGTTTGTCGGGACTTTGAATTGTTTTACTTTTTCTAATGTTTTGTTTGCCTTTTGGACTTTTGAATGGGTTGCAAGCGGTATGCCTTTGTCTATATGTTTCGCCAATGCACCAGCTCCAACCAAGCTCAATGCCGCTTCCAGCGCGCCCGTCTTCCGCTTCTCCTCGGACACTTTGTTTCCAAACATATCTCTGCCTGTCACGGCTTCAGAGAATCCGTTTGACGCAACAAGGCCGTATGCGCCCATTTCTGACATTTTGAGAATGTCTAAGGATTTGCCGGTTTTGTAGGCATCCAAAGCGTGTTCAGCCGCGATAGCCGCTTTTCCGGTTTTGTAGATGGCTTTTCCGCCTTTGAAGGCGCGGCCTGCCCAGCCGACGACCGGTATGAATCCGGCTGCAGCCATTGCTCCTGCTGTCACACGTTCTGCGGCAGAGAGTTTTTCTCCGGTAACCGGGTCAACGCCTTCCGTCGCTCTTTTATAATCATAATAGCCGGAGACTTCACCGGTAAAGGTGCAAATCCCGTCCCATGTTTTTTCGTACCACGGTTTGTTCGCTTCTTCTTCCGCTTTTTCCTGAAGCCGTCTTGCTTCGGCTTGCTGGGCTTTTGCGTCAATATAGGTTGTTCCTTGCTTTTCTACTTCAATCACGCTTTTGTAGACATCATTGCTGTGAAAGGCTTTTTTGTCATAGTACATAGGGGATGCGCTTTTCCCGTTGCTGGTGGCCTGCATAAGAACAGAATATTTGCTGAGCACTGCGTTGTCCAGAGATTCTAAATTTTGATATTCAGTGGTCAGGGATTCATCAAGGTTATCGACTGCCGTGATCGTGTCACGCCTGATTTTTTGGGCATCGCCCATCTTATCCGCGTAATTATCAAGCGAGTACATATCGAGATCAATAACATCGCTGATGCCTGACAAAATAGAATCGATTTCTGCTTTATGAGCGGAGACAATTTCCGAGGCTTTTAAATCTCCGTTGGGCAGCTCATGATCCAAAAAAGAAGTTTCCACATATGAATCATTCAGTTCTTGATCTTTAATATCTCCTGAAATGCCGTTCAAAAACGCAATTTGAGCAGAGACAAGCGTCAGCCAGCTGTCGACGATTTCCGCCTGTCCCTGAAAGAAGTCCTTAATATTGTCCGCGCCTTTTCCTTTAAAACTGTCACCTAAATCAGCAACTTCCTGAAACGCCTTTTTTAGCGTGTTCAGCTGCTCTTCCAGCGTCTCATATTGCTTTTTTCTATTTTTCGCTTCATCGATTAAAGAATGTGATTCAAATACTTTACTCATCGCACTGCCCTTTCTCTTCTATTTTACTGCGATCGCCTCATCCTGCTCTTTCAGTGAATCAACATTATCCTTCGTATCCTCGATATTTTTCTGTACCGCTTTTTTATAATCTCCGAGCATGGTTTTGATGTTCTCCTCACGCTCATGATATTTCTTCGTATAATCGAGGCTGTTTTTTCCGTTGGATCCTGCGGCGCCGATTGATACGTCAGCAAGCGCATCTTTGACAGACTCTAATGTTTTGATGACTGTGTCGTACTTCAGCTTAATTTCTGACATAAAAAAAGATCACCACCATTTTAGTTTACTAATTTGTCTTCCTGCTTCTTCTACGAAATCTTCTCCTTTAGCAAGAAGGTCGCCTGCGGCATTCGCTGCACTTTTTGTCAAATTCAGCTCAAATTTCTCTGTCTCAAGCCAGAATATTTTGCTTTGAATCGAAGCCATATACTCGTTATATTTATCATTCACAATCTTAGAAGCTTCCGATTTCGCCTCTTCTCTTCCCTTGTCGAAATCATCAGCTTTTGTTCCCGTCCAATGCTTGCCTAATTCCGGTTTCACAATTTCTTTGATTTCAGTGATTGCCTCTTCTTGCAGTGTGTCTATGTCCTTTTTTGCTTTTTTCAGCTTTTCGATCTTGTCTTCCACGTCGGAAATTTTTCCGTTGAGCGAACTTTTGATATCCGCTAGCATACTTTCATAACCCATCTGAATCACCTCTTAATACTCAAAAAGTCGTATGGAGGGGCTGATGAAGATAGACTTTTCCATACTTTATTTCCATATATTATATTTTAAAATAGCCGGAAGGCGGCTTAAATAGGGTAAACGGCTTAATTTAGGCTTATAATGCTCTGAATAAGGAGGTCTAAAGTCTCTTTTTTGTTCGTTATAAGGTCAATGCGAGCGTTTTATATGGTTAGAAATTCTAAAGTCTTAGTCAAAAAGACACTTGAAAGAGGCAGATTTGATGATCTGCTCATTTTCTTATATGGTAAAATCTTGTAAAGATTAAGAGGTGAAACGGAGGGATGACAATGAGTTTTTTCAGTCCGATGATGTTATTTTTCGTGGTTTTTCCTTTTCTGTCCTTCTTTGTATTTGGAATGGCAGGCACTTTATTGTTTAGAAAACACGGCCTTTGGTCAATGCCTCTTACAGTGCTCTGCTTATTGGTCATATTTATGTTCTGCATTGACTCAGCCGCGCCTGATTTTATTGTTTGGCTTATTTCATTTCCGCTTCTGACCCTATTGGCGGCAGGGGTGACCCTTTGGATCAAAAGCTTGTATGAGCTGCAGTCCCAATTGTACAGAACGTTTGAAAAGTCTTTTCCCCTTAAATCATCAGGTGTGATGAAAAAATTTGCGATGCCGACGTCTCCCTACAACAAATCAATATCATCGTCTGAATCAGTTTGTAAAAGCATGATGGGATGTTCTTTATACGCGTATTCCAACCGAATGAAAAATCTGTAGGCGGCACCCTCTAGTTTCACAATAGGTAAACCTTAGCGAATATATCCATCGTATACAGAAGATGGATACAAAAAAAGACCGGCATCCCGCCAGTCTTTCCTTTACATCTATGACATTACACCTGCCGGAACAACCGCTTTCCGGCCTACAGAGTAGTATTCCACTCCAGCAGCAGCAGCCTCTTCTAATGAATAGCAATTTCGGCCGTCGAAAATCAGCGGCTGCTCCATCAAATGTTGATAATCTGCTAATGGAAATTGTTTAATCTCATCCCAGTCCGTTAAAATCATGACGGCATCTGATCCCTTAACGGCTTCCGCCATCGTTTTTTTGTATTCAACAGCCTGCGGCAATATATGCTTCGCATGGCTGACGGCAATGGGATCGAAGGCTTTGAT
This sequence comes from Bacillus sp. LBG-1-113, assembly GCF_020708615.1. Lineage (NCBI taxonomy): Bacteria > Bacillati > Bacillota > Bacilli > Caryophanales > Bacillaceae > Bacillus > Bacillus sp. LBG-1-113. The sequence goes on from NZ_JAJFDG010000008.1 coordinate 83,271, forward strand.
ATGGGCGTCTAGTGCGGCGAGGCGGTTAGCAATGACAATCGACGGCGCGTCTCTCATATCGTCCGTGTTCGGTTTAAATGACAGCCCTAAAAGGGTGATCGTTTTTCCCGTCACTCCGCCAAGCCTGTTCAGCGCTTTATCAACCAGCATCGCCTGCTGATTGTTGTTGACCTTGATGACCGATTTCAGCAGCTCAAAATCATGCTCGACATTGCCCGCAATTTGCACAAGGGCGTTTGTGTCCTTTGGGAAACAAGAACCGCCGTAGCCAATGCCCGCTTTTAAAAACTGGCTCCCGATCCGCTTATCCTGTCCCATGCCGTATGCGACAGATTCAATATCAGCGCCGACCTTTTCACATATATTCGAAATTTCATTTATAAAACTGATTTTAGTAGCCAGAAAGGCATTTGAGGCATATTTGATCATCTCGGCGCTTCTGATATCCGTTTGGTAAATCGGGATATCAAGCGGATGAAAGAGCTCTTCAAGCGTTCTGGCGGTGTCCTGATCGGCTGTTCCGATCACAATTCTGTCTCCATGAAACGTGTCATGGATGGCTGACCCTTCACGTAAGAATTCCGGATTGGATGCGATCGATATGCTGACAGGCTCCGCAAGATGTTTGGTAATCAGCTCGTAAATCCAATCATTTGTTCCGACAGGCACTGTGCTTTTTGTTACGACGATCGTATCTCGCGTCACGTGCCGGGCAATACGCTTGGCCACATCTGTAATATGCTCCAGGTTCGCATGCCCGTCGTTCTTTTGCGGTGTGCCGACCGCTATAAAAATAATCTCTGCCTGGTCTAAGCCTTTCTCGTAGCTCGTTTCAAAGCTCAGCCGCCCATCAGCTATATTTTTTCTCATCAGCTCTTCAAGACCCGGTTCAAATATGGGGGAAATCCCTTTTCTCATTTCTTCAATCTTTTGAGCGTTAATATCAATGCAAGTTACATGATGGCCAATCTCAGAAAGAGAAACACCTGTCACAAGACCGACATAGCCTGTTCCGATGACTGTTATATTCATGGTTTCCCTCCAACAGTTAAATTGCTGCTTTACAGCTTCCGTATTATCGTATGAGAACATCCTGACATGAATGCGGATGATCTCCCGGAATCAACCTGTACAGATTTCTGAAATATGATTCAATCATACAATATACTATTATATCGTTCTCACAAAGAAAGTGGGGAAATGAGAATTGCAGATCAAAAGAGCCCGAATCGTTTTTTTCTTTTGACCGGCTGCGGTGCCTGCCTGTAAATCGCTTGATTTTGCAGAAGAAGCTCAGCGTTCTCTGTGAGCATATAAGAATATTCCGTACCAAATTCTTTCTCAAGAACATGGAGTGCCTCCTGATAGCGAAAATCTCTTGTTTTCAGATTATGTGCATCTGAAGCTAAGAAATGTATCAGATTGGCTTCAGCCAGCCGCAGCGAAAATGCTTTCATCTGTTTCCCGAAAACTCCTGCGAGGCTTCCGGTTGTCAACTGAGATGCCGCTCCTTTTTCTATAAGATGATACAGCAAGGACGGATTTTCGCGGATCTCGCTATTGCGTTCGGGATGCGCGATAACCGGAATGTATCCTTTCAGCTGCAAATCATAAAAAAGCTGCTCGGCATATCGCGGTACATGATCAAACGGAAACTCAATCAAGATATATTTCGTGTCATTCAGTGACAGCAGCCGGCCCTCAGCCACTTCCCGTTTCAAGTCCCCGTAGATTCTGATTTCCTGTCCCGGCAGTACGGTGAGCGGGATCTCCTCTTTCATTAAACGTTTGTTTAACAGGTCTGCCGCTTCTCTGACAGCGGTTTGCTCGTTTTCATATGAACCATTCTTATGATGCGGGGTTGCAATGATGGTTCTGATTCCTTCACGAACAGCCCCCCTGGCCATTTCGATGCTGTCTGCCAGGCTCCTCGCCCCGTCATCCATTGACGGGAGGATGTGGCAGTGAATATCAATCATTTCTAAGCCTCCTTTTTTCGCAAAAATAAATAACGGGCAGCATGCACGTTATTTATTTTTGTATGAAATTGTCTTCCCTTCCGTAGTAGCCGTAATCAGAGTGCTTCGAGCGCTTCTTGCCGTTCATAATGGCTCCGAGGAGCTTGCTGTTGCACGAATCGAGCGCCTCTTTTGCTTTTGCGGCTTTTTCTTTTTCCGTCTTCCCGCTTGAAACAACCAAAACGGAACCGTCTGCAACGTTCCCTAAAATTTGCGCGTCTGCTACAGGGAGAATAGGCGGCGTATCGAAAATCACCATATCATAGGCCGCACACGCTTCCTCCGAAAGCTCTTCCATCCACTTGGAGGAAAGCAGCTCGGCCGGATTCGGCGGGATCGGGCCACTCGTCAGCACATCAAGATTTTGTTCCTTAGACGTTTGCACAGCCTGCTTCAGTGAGTATTTTTTCAGTAAAACGGATGTTAAGCCTGTCATATTTTCTAGTTGAAAGGTGGTATGTACTGTAGGTTTTCGCAAATCTGCATCGATGAGCAAAACCTTTTTTCCCTGCTGTGCAAATACGACAGCAAGGTTAGCAGCTGTGGTAGACTTTCCTTCTCCAGGGCATGCCGAGGTGATCATTACTGATTTCATTTGGCGATCCACTGAAGAAAATTCTATATTTGTTCGAATCGTTCGATATTGTTCTGAATTCAAGGATTTCGGCTCTGTCAGCGCAATGACATTTTTGCGACTCCATGAGCCCTTGCTTTTTCTAAGCGCCAAAATGTCCACTCCCCGCTTTATCAGATTGAATGCCTTTTAAGCTCTTTTCTGTTTTCTGTTCATTGGCAATGGTGGAAACCGTTCCTAATACCGGTATGTCCAGCAATGTTTCGAGCTGCTCTTCCGATTTGATCGTATTATCCAAATGCTCAAGCAGGAAGGCCAGTCCGATGCTTCCTGCCAATCCTGCCGCAAACGCGATGGCGATGTTCAGCAGCGGTTTTGGCGATACAGGCGACGGATGGTCAGAAACCTCAGCTTTTGACAGAATGCTTACGTTGTCAACATTCATAATCGAAGTGATTTTGTCTTTAAAGACAGATGCGACAGTGTTGGCAATGTGAGCCGCCGTTTCCGCGCTCCCGTCTCTGACAGAAATATTGACCACTTGGGAATCCTGCTCACTGGAAACAGTAATTTTTTCATTCAGTTCTTGTGAAGTCATCGACAAGCCCATCTCTTTAATCACTTCGTCTAAAATAGCAGGGCTCTTAATGATGACGTTATACGTATTGATTAATTGAAGATTGGTTTGGACATCGTTAAATTGGACTTCTTTTTGGTCGTTTTTCGATTGATTGACCAAGATCTGAGTTGACTTTTCATAGATGGGTGTAAGTGCGAAGAAACTGATGAATCCGCCGGCAGCAGTCGCAGCTGCGGTTACAATCATAATCAAAAGTATGCGTTTTCTTAACGTTGATAATATGTCTTTTAAACTAATAGATTCTCCCATGATACCTCCAAATCAGCTTAAACATCCTTTTCCATACGATTATACAACGTTAAAACAGCATTTCTCCATCTTTTCACGTGACAATATTCGACAAAAATTTACAAAATCAGTTTTCAGCCTCTATTATGTAAGCGTTCTATTTATTGTCTTGCCAGAGCTGAATCTTTTTCTCCTTCCGGTCATAAATCAGAAAAAAACCCCGCCAAAAACCAGCGGGATTTTTATGTTGCATATCCATTTTTAATATGAGAAATCAAATTTTCAAGCATTTCCTTAGTGGTCATCTCGGATGACTGCTCACCAATATCATGTGCATGCATCAAAATTTTCAGAAATTCTTCTTGATTCAATTTCTTTTCACTCATCATTTTATTCCTTTCAGCTTCCATTAAGTTGAAAACACGATTATTATATGATGCCGGCTCTCGTTTTGCAATCTCTAATACATCATTCGACACATCCCATTTTTTATGTCCTATTTTAGGAAAAACTTTTTCATGCCGTTGTGTTGCGATATAATAGAGAAATTGGATCTTTTTATTACGTGACTCGGTTAGGAGCGATAATCATGCTTCAGAATATGATTTCTAAAGACGATGTGCTGGCATCGGCTGAACAATTAAAAGAGCTTCTTCCTTACAGCGAGGAAAATGTTCAGCTGATCAAAAAAGCCCTTATTTTATATCGGCAGGATTCAGTCTATCGTTTACAAGCAGTGAGTCCGACGGAAGTTACGGCTTACGTGCAGGATGTTGTGCCTGTGCGGGTCACATTGAACTTATTTGTCATAGCCAAAAGCGGCTGTTCATGTCCGTCTGGGAGAATCTGCCGCCATAAGCTGGCTGTTTTTTTATATGTATATGCAATGTTTGAACGAGTGGGAACTTTTACAGAGCACTGGCTGGAGAGGGAAAAGCTTGAAGAAAGCAAAGAGCTCGTCCGGCGACAATTCCAAGAGAAGGTGCTGCCTAATGAAGAGTCGCTTTCAAGCTGGCTTGCTTTTTTCGATTCAGAGTTTTCTCTTTGGCAGGCTCGCACGCCTGAAGGCAGCCAAAATATGCAGGGCCTCTATTACGGCTATCTGTCTGCTCTGAAAAAGCATGCCCCGATCAAGCCGGAGCTGAAAAGTCTATATCAGATTCATTCAGCGATCGCGGTGTGGCTTCGCATGTTTACATTGATTGAAGAAGGAAAACTGGACCCCGAGCGCGATTTTTATTCCCTCAATCCTTATGTTGAACAGCTGATGGATACGATCTACAGCTCAATTGATAAATTAAAGACGTACGCACTGTCGTTTGCACTCGATCCTTTTCTGGAGAAAACGCCGGATGTCATTCGGAATCTCTTATTGAAGGAGGATATTTTTCAATATGAACGCATCCGCATTTTCGGTGAAATTTGGAGCGCGCTGTTGCCGCGGCCGAAATGGGTGGCGCGTGAGCAAGAGATCCTGCAAAAAGAAGCCGGGCGGCGGTTTTCTCCTGAGTTGCAATTCGGGCGTCTGCATATGGAATTTTTGCAGAAACATGATGATGCGATTTTTGCAGAAACCGACCAATTCCCTCCGGAAGCGCTGCCGTATACGTTCCAATGGCTGAGTGAAATCACCGCGAAAAAGGATTGGAAACGGCTCAAGGCATGGTACCTCCGTATTGAATTGATTGCGATTGGTTATACGAAGCTGGATAAGCCGTTCAAAGAAATTCGCGACGTAATTGGCGAGCTCTTCCTTCTGCTGAACGCGTATGTGAAGCAAACCAATGACCAAGCACTGTTTGAACGCTATGCAGCAGGCTGTCTGCCGTATACTTTCACAGAATACAGCCATCATTTGTATGAGAAAAAGCGTTATGCCGAGTGGATCGAAATCCACAGTCTTGTTGGCTTTTCCATCTATGAAATAGATAAAACGATGCTCAAAGAAATTGCGGCGAGCGATCCCGAGGCCCTTATACCCGCTTACCACAGAGAAGTGGCCTTTTTCATCGACCAGAAAAACCGCAGCTCTTACAAGGAAGCGGCCCGGTATTTGAAAAAACTGCGGACGCTCTACAAAAAAGCGAAAAAACTGAAGGTATGGGAACGCTATATTCAGCAGCTGAGCTCACATTACAAGCGCCTGCGCGCCCTTCAAGAAGAACTGCAGAAAGGAAAGTTGATTGATGGCGAGTCTTAAAGAAATACTTATTCACGTCGAACAAATGGAAGACGGGTCATTCACGCTCTCAGCCTTTGATGAGAATGAGCAGCCCCTTCCCTACAGCCACATGAAAAAGCATTTGTTTCAATGGCACGAATCCTCATTTTACGGAACATTCCTTGAGGATGTCAGCTTCATCGGGACAACCGCGGTTTTGCTTTCTCCATGGATGACTGTAGAGCTTCTCGGCAAGAACTCGTTCAACTCATTCAGCTCCGTGCAGCTCACAGAAGAAACGGAACCGCTGATTGAGGCAGCGTCCACCATTTACGAATTTATCGCGGACGGCGATTTCCTGCCTGACTACGAAGCATGGACAAACGGTGTTTTCCGCTGGAAGGATCGGGACAGCATACTGGATGGCTTTACTGCGGAATGGTTTTCAGCCGCGGTGCAGGATTATATTCAATATGACGACGAACTGCGTGAGAAATGGGAAAATATCAAAGAGAAATCACCTGCGGTCACAACATTTCGCGGACATTTTCTGGATGAAGAGGATTTTCTCGAAGGCATCGGCTGGGTTGACGATCAAACCCCGTTTACGGTCGGCCTCCGCTTGAACGAACCAGACTTTGATGGCGATGATTGGAAAATCGAAATGTTTTTACGCGATAAAAAGAGCGGCGCGGTTGTATTTTTTGATGGGCTGAAGAGCCTCAAAAAATCGTGGCAGGCCTACAGCGATAAAATCGCACGTGAGCAGGACCGCTTTCATCGAACGGTTCCGTGGCTGTCATTTGATTCCGGCACCACGCTGATTTCAGAGGAAGAAGCCTGGATTTTCCTGTCTGAGGCAAGTGAGACGCTTGTTGATATGGGCGTTGAAATTCTTCTGCCATCCTGGTGGCAGATTGTCAGAGACAGCAGCATGATGCTTAAAGCAAAGGTGTCTTCCGCCCCGCGCGGCGAGTCATTTGTCGGCATGAATGCGCTGCTTGATTTTAACTGGCGGTTTGCGACAAACGGCATTGAGCTGACAGAGGATGAATTTAACGAGCTTGTCGCGAGCAACAGGCGCCTTGTCAATATTCGCGGGCAATGGGTGAAAATAGATCCTCAGTTTATCAAACAGATGAAACGGCTGATGGAGAAAGCGGAATCTGAAGGGCTCCATATGTCTGATATTCTGGCACGCGAGCTGATGGATCAGCGGGAAAGCGGGCTTGAGGATTCAGACCTCATGGATACATCCGCTTTTGCCGGTATTCAATTCGACCTGTCAAAACAGCTCAGATCACTGATTCGAAAGCTGACAACTGCGGAAAATTTGCCGGAGCATGAAGTCAGCCCCTCCTTTCAAGGCACGCTCCGTCCGTATCAGAAATACGGTATGAATTGGCTGCTGTTTCTGCGGCAAAGCGGTTTTGGCGCCTGTCTGGCCGATGACATGGGACTTGGGAAAACCATTCAGATGATCGCGTATTTTCTTCATGTGAAGGAAAGCGGACGGCAAAACACGCCGAATCTGATCATCGCGCCGACATCCGTCCTCGGCAACTGGCAGCGGGAGCTTCAAACCTTTGCGCCCAATCTGTCGGTCGCTCTCCATTACGGCCCTCGCCGTCCGAAGGGAGAAGACTTCACCGGCTATTATGATAACGCGGATGTTGTATTAACCTCCTACGGACTGTCGCATGCCGATTCTGAAGAGCTTTCTACCGTGACATGGAGCACAATTTGCCTTGACGAAGCACAAAATATTAAAAACGCGCACACGAAGCAATCACGCGCAATCAGAAAGCTGAAGGGCATTCACCATATTGCGCTGAGCGGAACACCGATGGAAAACCGTTTGACTGAGCTATGGTCGATTTTCGACTTCATGAATAAAGGCTATCTCGGCAGTCTGACTGGTTTCCATAAACGCTATGTATTGCCGATCGAAAAGGACCGGGACGAAAAGAGAATCGGACAGCTTCAGCAATTAATCCGGCCGTTTTTGCTGCGGCGGACAAAACGGGATGAGGACGTCGCATTAAACCTTCCCGACAAGCTGGAGCAAAAAGAGTTTATTCCGCTGTCAGCCGAACAGGCGTCTCTCTATGAGCAGCTGGTGAAAGACACTTTTGAACATATGACGTCACTGACAGGCATGCAGCGAAAAGCACTGATCCTCAGCATGCTCGGACGGCTTAAACAAATATGCGATCATCCCGCGCTTTATTTGAAGGAAGACCAAACCGAGCTGCTGGCCGGAAGATCAGTCAAGCTTGAAAAATTGCTTGAGCTGATGACTGCGATCCGCGCCCAAAACGAAAGCTGTCTCATTTTTACGCAATATATTCAAATGGGGAACATGATGAAGCGATTGCTTGAAAAAACCTTCGGCGAACCTGTACAGTTTTTGAACGGGAGTCTTTCTAAGCAAGACCGCGATACACTCGTTGAGAAATTTCAAAAGAAAGAATACCCGACACTGATTCTATCGCTGAAAGCGGGCGGAACCGGACTCAATCTGACAGCCGCCAATCACGTCATTCATTATGACAGATGGTGGAATCCGGCTGTTGAAAACCAAGCCACTGACCGGGCATACCGCATCGGGCAGGAGCGATTTGTCCATGTTCATAAAATGATTACAACAGGAACAATTGAAGAAAAAATTGATATGATGCTTGAAACAAAGCAAACACTGAATGACCAAATTATCCAAAGCGAAAACTGGATTACCGAGCTGTCCACAGATGAGCTCGAAGAATTATTCACATTAAGCGCCTCAGCGCAGGCACAATAACCACAAAAAAGCTGGCTCCTAAAAAGAGCCAGCTTTTTTCCGTTCATAGCCGTCACGCCGAATTTCACAGAATCCGTTACGCCGGTTATGTTCAGGATGCACTTTTTTTCGAAAAATAAACCTTACAGCAAATGCCGAATCATATGGGCAACGCCGTGTTCATCATTGGTCAGGGTTACAGCGCCGGCTATCGCTTTGATGTCCTCACGCGCATTGCCCATCGCTACACCTTTTCCGGCAGCTTCCAGCATGGATTTGTCATTTAAGCTGTCGCCCACGGCTGCTGTTTCATTCATTGGGATGTTAAGCCGCTTTGCCAGTCTTTCCAGCGCCTGCCCCTTGGATGCCTTTTTGGAGGATAACTCAAAGTTATGATCAGCAGAGCTGACAAGTGTCAGATCTTTATCATGCTGGTATCTCTGCCAGCCGGCCTTCAGCTTTTTCTTGAAGAAAGAAAAACCAAGAATGTTGTAAAAATCAATCTGTTTATCCTCCTCAAAGAGCTCTTGAAACGTGTCGATATAAGCGAAGCCCGATTGACTGTATTGCACCTCGGCTGCCTGCATCAGAACAGAAAGATCAGCCTCTGGATTCGCACTTTTGACCCGGTCAAGCTCAACATCAAGGAGCTGCCTGCCGTTTTGCTGCGTGTAAATGGCAGAGTCTGTAAAAACCTCGTAATAATAGTTTTCTGACTCGAGCCATGAGAGAATGTCATACGCCCGTTTTTTATCGATTGTTTCCGAATGAAAAAGCCTGCCGTCAGGGTCGTGAATGACGGCGCCGTTCGCACTGATGACCCACGTTTTGATCCCGAGCGGTTGAAAAATGGACACGACATCAAAATAAGCGCGTCCCGTTGATACAACAACCTCTATCCCGTCCTGCTGTGCCTGCCGCAGAGCATTTTCATTTTCTGAGCTTACTTGATGTTTGCTGTTCAGCAAGGTTCCGTCTAAGTCAATCGCAATCAATTTCACGTTGATCAGCCCTTTCTTTCATCTTGCTCTGTCACGAGAAGTTCGACGCCATTAAGATCAAGCAAGTCGCAAAACGCCTGATCAGGCAGCCGGTCTGTGATTAAGAGATCAATTTCACTCAGCTCAGCGTACTGATAAAAACCGGTGCTTCCCAGCTTTGAATAATCCGCAAGGGCGATCACCTGCTTCGCCTGCTGAATCATTTTTCGCTTCACCAGGCCATCTTCTTCATGTGCAATCGTAATGCCGTGTTCAGAAATGCCGACAACACCGATCAGCGCTTTATCGACGTGATAGCTTGAAAGCTTTTCAATCACAGAGGCGCCGTACAAAAAACGGTGCTCCTTTTCAAGCTTGCCCCCGAGAAGATAGATCTCAATACCACCTTTGTCTGAGAGCACTTCCGCTAGATTAATGGAGTTGGTGATAACCGTGCAGTCATCTGCATTTAAGTGTTTAGCGCACGCCTGAACGGTTGTAGACGCATCTAAAATAACCCGGTCGCCATTTTGGATCAGCGATGCTGCGAGTTTGCCAATCTTATTTTTTTCCTCGGACACTGTTTTCAGCCGGCCGGAATACCCTTGGATTTTCTGATGCACAGACGGCAGAATGGCGCCGCCTCTTGTGCGGATAATGGCATTCTGTTCCTCCAGCTTCACAAGATCCCGCCTTGCTGTATCTCTGGACACCTGAAGGAGCGTACAGATCTGCTCCGTTGTAATGCGGTTATGCTCTTTTAGATAATCCACAATCGCTACTAATCTTTCTTCTTGGTACACGCCCTCATTCCTTTTTATATGTCGTTATCTTTAAGTAATTATAAGTTTTTACATATTAACAATCAATATTTTTAAGTGAAATTAAGTAAAAATGCATCGTAAGAACCAATTTTTCCTAGAGTAAACAGAAAGAAAAAACCAGTCTGGTCGACTGGTCAATTCAGAGGGGGTGATGCGAAGATAAGTAATCGTGAATGGAATATAAAGCGGGAGGAGCGGGGGTATGTCAATCGGCAGCTTTTTCCCGAGGTTTAGGATCCATAAAACGAACAGTGTCAGCCATCACTTCAGTTACATACACTTTGACACCTTCCGCATTTTCATAGCTCCTTGTCTGAATCCTTCCGCTTAGGCCGACGAGAGAACCTTTTTGGCAATATAACGCCGTGTTTTCGGCCGTTTTTCTCCAAAGCGTGCAATTGACGTAATCCGCTTCAATATCCCCCGAAGCATTTTTGAAGCTGCGGTTAACCGCGATCGTAATGTGTGTGACTGCCGCGCCTGCGGAAGTGTATCGAAGCTCAGGGTCTTTTGTTAACCGTCCGACAAGCATGACCTGATTGAACATTGCGATTCCTCCTCTCCTTGCGGTTACACGTATTGTAGACGATGCATCGAGAAAAGAAAAACGCCTAAAATTGAATTTCAGCCTCTGTTTTTATCTTTCGTTTTCATTTTTCCCTCAGATAAAAACAGCTTTTGTTTTTTTCCTCTAAAGAAATATGTATTTTTTAAAAACCGGAAAAACAATTTAGATGTCAGCCAATGCTGCGTATTCATACAGACATAAGAAGAGCCGTCCCATGCAAACCACTGAAAGCTGAGCTTCTTTTCCGGCAGCGACAGCTGGATTTTGTACTGTTCCATCCCATCATAAGTTTCGTATAAAAAAATCATCCTCTCTTTCCTATAGAGATGAACCTCAAAAATATCTTTACGGCTTAACATATAAACTTCGCTCGTTGGAACCAAAGGCTGATCCGCCCGAGTGCCGTCAATATAAATTTCCTTTAAATGAAATCGATTCATACACACCTCTCCGTAATCCATAGTCAGTTACAGTATAATGAAAAAATAGAAATTATTAAATGTTGTACCGAACAAAATAAATTGCCCCCAGCATTACAGCGTTTTCACGGAAAAATGAATATGTGTTATAATTCATTTTAAGAATTCTTTGTAAGTAAATGGGGTGAGATAAAATGAAAACCTTTAAACTGGTTGATCTGAACGTGGAACGAGTGGACAAGGAAGAAAAATCAATTGAACAGTTTCCCCTTATTGACGGACTGATTATCAATAAAGAAGACGGCGAAAATCACTGGCTGATTGAAGCGCTTGTTCCGAAGGAGCACATGTCTTTTTTTGACCAGCTTCAAAAAAAGCAAGCTGAGGTCAAAGTATTTGTGACGATTACGAAAAAAAGCAACCGCCCCGCCCAGCTGACTGCAGCAGTAAAGAACATTGCTGAACTGGAAGAAAGCATTTCGGTTTTAATTTACGGACAAATGGTGACAAGAAAACAGCAAGGCACTGAAACCATTTTGGAATCTCTTGTGAAAGAGGGGTATACAGGAGCGAAGCTGATCGAGGCGTTTAAACAGAAAATATAAAAGAGAGTGGAAATCATCCCCTCTCTTATTTTACATGTGCTGAGGTGATAGGTATGAGTAAGCGTAAAATTCAAACGGTTTTATTATCACTTATCGGCGCGGCTGTCCTTCTAACATCGAGTTTGCAAACACCTAGAGAAGCTGATGCTGCCGAGAAGAGGCCCAATCTAAGGAAGATGAATGTCGATGAATTCTTCACTGATCACGACGGAACTTTTATTTTACGTGATCTAAAAAACGAAAAAACATTCATCTATGACAATCAACGCGCGAAACAAAGATTTGCGCCGCAATCCACTTTTAAAGTCCCAAACGCGCTCATTGGATTACAAACAGGCGCCGTTAAAGATGAATATGACATCAAATACTGGGACGGTGTGAAACGTGAGCTCGATATCTGGAATCAGGATCACACGCTCGGATCTGCCATGAGATACTCTGTTGTTTGGTATTATCAAGCGATGGCACGAGACATCGGAGAAGATCGAATGAAGGAATTGATTGATAAAATAGCTTATGGCAATCAAGATATCAGCGGAGGCATTGACCAATTTTGGCTAAGCAGCACGCTTAAGATTTCTCCTCTGGAACAGACTGACTTTATGGAAGCCTTATACAAAGAAAAACTGCCATTTGATAAAAGCGTAATGAAAACGGTGAAGCGGATGATGATTCAGAAGGATGAAGATCATTATACCCTTTATGGAAAAACCGGTTCAGGTTCAGGCATCGGCTGGTATGCAGGCTTTGTCAAAACTGAAAACGGAGTGTATAGTTTCGTGACGAACATTGATGGTACCGGCACAGAAGCGAAAAGCATGACAATGGACATATTAAACAAATATATTCTGTATTAGAATAAAGCCTGCCTTTTATCACAAGGCAGGCTTTTTCATTCTCCTATAATCAAATGAAAAATAAATGGTCTACACACATTCTCACATTCCGCTACTCGATCTGTCATTTGTATGACCGACAATCTCAATCAATTTCCCTTTCACTGCGAGACGTCCTTCGGTTTCCACAGCTTTGTCGCATGTGATTAATGTGATTTCCTTTTCTTTTGTATCCTGAATCACATCTGCATCTATTTCAGAAATATTTTTTATTGATGTCACAGAGTACATATAATCGTTTTTGAAATCTGTAATGACAATTTTGGCGCCTTTTTTTATGTTAGCCAGAGGTCCGAATAAAAGGCTCTTCCGCTTCAGGTGATGGCCTGCCAATGGATAGTTTCCCTCGCCCATTTTCTGATCCGGGCGCATTGTAGCCGCTCCGATCAGCAGGTTTTCATTGGTGGTTCCTTTTAATATGGGGAGCTCCAGATCCACACTTTCAATGGTGATCCGGCCGATTATGGCCTTCGGTTCCCGATCGAAGCCCGCATTTATAGCTTCCTTTATCGTGGGCGGCTGAATGGAATTGAAATCAAATTCTGCTTCTTTTTCATTATTTTCTTGCAGCTGCTTCACAGTCAATTCCGACTCATACTGGTTTTTGCTAAGGTAGGCGATGAGACTTCCTTTTATGAAAGGAGAAAAGATAAGCAGCAGGCCGGAAAGAATAAACACCGCTATGATTATCTTTTTATACATACTGTACATCCCTTTCTTTTGCGTCATGCTATGGGGTATGATCTGTTTTAAAAAAGCACCTGATCAAATCTTCAATGATCAGGTGCCATCACATTTAAGCCTTTCTTTGTCTCTTTCTAGAGACATGAGCCATAGCTCCGCCTGCTAAGAGCAGCAGAATGCCGATCATAACCGGCACCGTACTGTCTGTATCACCGGTTTTTGGAAGGGAATTGTCTGTTTTGGTATGGCCAGCTGGATCATCGGCTTTTGGATGTGAATTGTCTGTTTTTACATGACCATCTGTGCCATCGGTTTTTGGATGCTGTCCATCTCCCTTCACATGTTTATCCGGTGTATCATTGCTCGGCGTTGGCGTTTTTAATTTCTGATTAGAAGCAACAATCTCAACAGGTTTTGACTGTCCTTTTTCTATTGTGAATTCGATTGGTGTTTCATCCAGTTTATAGCCATAGGGCGCCTTTGTTTCGATAAGCTGGTAGCGTCCCGGCGCAAGGCCTTTGATAGTGAAATGTCCATTTTGATTTGTTTTCCACAATTTAGGCAGATCTTTGCCGTAGCCGTCAGTTTTTACAGGCTTTCCGCTCGCGTCCAATAACTTGAATTCAGCACCCTCCAAAACGGCTTTTTTATCGTCTTGATCCACTTTTGTCAGTTTCACGTCGCCTGGTGTCAGTATGTTCTCTGCGGTGATTTCGACTGGCTTTGTTTCAGTATTGGTGATCTTGAACGATATTGGCGTTTTATTCAAACTGTAATTCGCAGGTGCTTTTGTTTCGATAAACTGATATTCTCCCGCTTTGAGACCGTGTACGGTAATCTGTCCTTTGTCATCCGTGATGAGACCGGATTTCAAAACTTTGCCTTTGGCATCAGTCAGATTGAACTCCGCTCCCTGAAGAACTTTCTCTTTATCATGTTGATCTATTTTTGTAAGAACGACACGGTTCTCGATGTTGACAGCTGTTACTTCAACTTGTTCTGGTTGGCCGTCATGTTCAGCCTTAATGGTGAACGGCACCGGGCTTTCGGATAGGAGATATCCGTCTGGCGCCTGTTTTTCAACAAATTGATAGCTTCCCGGAGCCAAACCGTCAACCTCAATGTTGCCGCCTTCTTTTGAGACAAGGTCATCTCTTACTGTGTTTCCATTGTTGTCAACGATTTTGAAAATGGCACCGGCTACTCCTTTTTCATCTTGGTCTACTTTCGTTAACTGAACGGAGCCTTTATAGTTAATGGCTATCCCGGCATCAGCTGACTTTGGCTTTCCTTCTGCTGATTCGGAGATGGTGAACTCTTTTCTCTCAGTGTTCAGCACATATCCTTCAGGCGCTTTCGTTTCGACAAAGGCGTAGCGTCCAGGTACGAGACCTGAAGCTGTGATCTTTCCATCTTTATCCGAGGTCAGCTCTTCTTGAACCGTATTTCCTTTGTCATCGACAATCTTGAAGACGGCCCCTTCAAGTTTCTGCCCTTCAGCATCTTCCTTCACCAGCTGAACGGAGCCTTTATCGTTAACGGCTATCCCGGCATCAGTTAATTCCGGCTTTCCTTCTGCTGATTCAGAGATGGTAAACTCCTGTTTCTCAGTGTTTAATACATAACCCTCAGGCGCTTTCGTTTCGACAAAAGCGTAGCGTCCAGGTACAAGGCCTGAAGCTGTGACCTTTCCATCCTTATCTGAGGTCAACTCTTCTTGAACCGTATTTCCTTCGTCATCGACAATCTTGAAAACAGCCCCTTCAAGTTTCTGCCCTTTGGCATTTTCCTTCACCAGCTGCACAGAACCTTTATAGTTAACGGCTGCTCCGGCATCAGCTGACTCCGGCTTTCCTTCTGCTGATTCGGAGATGGTAAACTCTTGTTTCTCGGTGTTTAATACGTATCCCTTAGGCGCTTTTGTTTCGACAAAGGCGTAGCGTCCCGGCGCAAGGCCTGAAGCCTCTACTTTTCCGTCTTTATCCGACGTCAGCTCTTCTTGAACCGTATTTCCTTCGTCATCGATAATCTTGAAGACCGCTCCTTCGAGTTTCTGGCCTGCGGCATCTTCCTTCGTTAAATAGGCCCTTCCTTGATAATTGACCATTTCTCCTAATTCTACGTCAGACACCTGATTCTTATCATTCTTTGCGATTGAGAAATGAATCGCTTTTGTATTCACGATAAACCCGGCAGGAGCTTTCGTTTCTGTGAGGCGGTAATACCCCGCCGGCAAACCATTCATTTCGATTTTTCCGTTTTTGTCGCTTTTGATATCTGTTTCTATCAAAGTATAGGTGCCGTTGCCCGCTTTTTTCTCCAGCTTGAAAACAGCACCAGCTAAAGGATTTTTTTGTTCGTCTTTTTTGATAAGCGTCACCTTGTTCTGTTGATTTACGACTTTGTACAGCGCTCCTGTCTTGGATGAGTTGCTGTCTATCTTAACAGAGACTCCTTTTGCATAAGCATCGCTGATGGTATATCCGTCAGGCGCTTTTACTTCTTTTAATACGTAAGAGCCGTAGCGAATATTTCCGAATGTAAGCTTACCATCGGCACCTGTTGTGCCGTTGCGCAGGAGCTGCTTGGCGTCTTCAGACCATAACTGAAACTCTGCTCCTCCAAGAGCTTTATCGTCCTCTCCTGTCTTTAAAATCGTCAGGCTTCCTTTTTCTCCTGATCCGGAACCGTCGCCGCTTGAAATGGCAACAAAGATCGAGCTGCTGTTTTCCTGAGTCTGCTCTTTCACATTTGTTCCTGAAATGGACACCTTATTTTTAACGTGGCCCTTCGTGCCGGCTATATTAATCAGAGACCGGTATTTGATCACATAGGCACGGTCAATTTGCTTATAGCTGCCTATGAATTGCAGGACAAACGATTGTTCACCTGTTGTATTGTCGGTTTTGATGTCTACCGTGTAGTCTTTGTCTTTTTGAAGCTCGACATCGCCCGCGGTCAGATTTCCGCTGCTGTCTTTGACCACTCCGTTTTCATCATATTTTGCTTGATATACTTTAAAAGACGCTGCATCTAGTATTTGATTATCATCTGGCGTGTCAGTAACTTTCACGTCATCCAGCGTTGATTGGCTAGAGTTGACGTTAATATTCCAATCGATGTAGTTTCCATTTTGTTTGCCGCCTTTGAAAACCAGGCTTCCTCCGTTCACAACCGAAACAGAACCCGTCAACGTGCGGTCTGCATAACCGTCATTATGGTATGTTGCCTTGTTTGTGTACTGATTCTGGTCAATGACCTTTCCTTTGAGCGATGTCTTAAACTCAATCAGGTATGGCACAGAATCGCTCGTTTTAAGGTGTACTGTCAGAGTGCGTTCATTTTTTTCTGAAGGCTCTTCGACCTCATACTTGGAAGGATCAAGGACGTCTCCTTCTGTGATGGAGCCGTTTTTATTGATCGTATAGCTCTTTACCACAACGGAACCCGGCACAAATTGCTGAGGATCTATTATGGCATCTTTTATATAAGAATTTTTTGTCGGTTCGCCATTATAATTGATGCCGACTTTCCACGTGATTTCCTTTGAAACTGCGTTATATGAACCGTTTTTGAAACCATTATTTGAAGTCTGATGATTCGGTGTAAAACCGCTTGATACCTTATTTGTGCGGTCATTGCCGTATTGATCAGTCCATGTTGAATGTGCTGTATTCTTGACGCTTTCGTTAGAATAATCAGCATTGAATGTTGTTGTGTAAGTGATCTTAAACTGACTGTCTGTTTTTTTGTAATCCCCGATCAATGCCAAAGTAAAGCCTTTATTATCGGTTTTTTTTGTCAATGTGTAGTCTTTGTCTTTCTGCAACGTTTTGTTGTTCGTTGTGTCTTGAATCTTGAACGAGTCATCAATCAGAACCAATCCGCCGCTTTCGAATTGGTCATCCAACGTCCAATTGTTCATCTCATATTTGTTTTTATTAATTGTAATCGTCCAATCAACCGTCTTCTTCTCATAATCAACGTTTGAATACCCTTTAATGAGGTTCTGCTGAATGGCTATTCCAGAAGCTTCTTTAGAATCCCCTGTTCCGGTCACCACGCTATTGGTGTATGTTGTCGATTTATCAATGATCACTCCGCTGTTGACCTTTGTTTGATATGTGATTTTGTAAGCACTGGTAACGGTTTTATTAAATTTGATTTCAAATCCGCTTCCATTATCGATCAGCGTGTAATCCTCGCCTTCCTTTAAAGGCGTGCCCGCTTGCTCGCTGCCATTCTGTCCAAAGGTAATAGGAATAACCTTCAAGGAATCTTTCACGAGATGCAAATCGCCAGTTCCAAAAGAATCCTTAATGCTGGCCTTGGATTGGTCGATCTGTTTCTCACCATAGTTGTATGAAAGAGCCCAGCTGAATGTTTGAGATTCTCCATCATAGCCGGTCGATGATTTCGCGATCATTTTTCCATATTTGGCCGCAACAGTGGCTTCTGCAGAAATTGGTTCCAGATTGTCTCCGCTGAATGCCGCCTTGTTCGTCAGCGATATATTTCCGCCTTCACTCGGCTTTGCACTATTGTCAATGTCGGTTTCGTACACAAGGCGGTAGGCTGAATCAATTGTCCCATCAAATGTGACATTTCCTTTTGAATCAACGCTGTAGCCGGAAGAAACTTCATTTCCTTTGCTGACAGAACCATCAATGTTCACATTGAGTTCATACACTTTAACTGAACGGTAGGTTAAACCCTCTGGAAGGCTTTCCGTGAGTTTGGCATTCTTGACTTGATCCAACTTTTTATTGACATCGACCGTCCATGTTACTTTACCGGGGTTGATGCCTTTATCCAGTGCACCTGATTTATCAATGGTTTTACTCACATTTGGTTTAAAATAAACTGTTGTTTCAGGAGTATCAGAATTCACAGGGAATGGAATCTTCTGTGTTGTCGAACCCGTTATTTTTTTCTCATTGAACTGCGTATTGATAACCAATGTGCCTTTGACATTAGAACTTTCTTTTACCTCGCCGTTAAATGTCATCACCACATGTCCGTTCGTATCAATAGAAAATGTCCCGTATGTGGTGTCTCCGGCGCTTAACGGCAGGTTCACAATGTCATTATGCATAATAAATTCTTTAGGTAAATCAAATTCATATTTATCGCCGGCATTGATTGTTTTTCCAAAATCGTCAGGAATGGCCCAATCAATTGAAATTTTCACCGGAGAATTCGTATCGGCACGATTGCCCTTGTCATATGGCTTTCCGTTTTCGTCCGTCAATGTCACGCCGGTTAAAAGATTTTGCGTGATTTGTTTTTCTTCAGTTTGCAAACTTCTGAAAGCTGATTGACTTGAGGATGACACTTTATTTGAATCTTTATCCTTTGAGGAATCACCGCTCTTAGAGTCGGCTGACGGTTGCTGTTCTTCCTCTTTTTGATCCTTGCTGACTGGTGGTGCAGATTTGTCATCTGTCTCTTTCTGATCACCATCAGTATCAGAAGGGTCGTTTTTTGGCTCTTCCTCCTCGGCATCTGGTGATTCATCTTTCTTAACAGGAATAATCACCTGCTGGGTTTTGCCTCCCCCTAGTTGAAAAAGGGCTGCTACTGTATGTTCATCGTCTTTTGCATCTGCAGCAAACGCGGCTGACAGTGTAATGGTTCCCTTGGCATTCGGAGAATCCGCGAATCCAGTTGTTAATTTTACCGTCATGGTGCTGCTGCCCGCCGGCACTTGATAGCTGCCGATGACCTGATCAGCAGATTTGATTTCACCTTCTGCACCTTTATCAAATGTAAAGTTTTTAGGGATCTCCACATTGATATCCTGTTCACTATCTGTTTCTACATCTTTTTTCAATGACCATTCATATGTCAGTGTCACTTCATCCCCCGGCGTTAATGCCGGTTCGTTTCCTTTTGATCCGTCTACAATCTGGTTCTTGCCGTCCTTGACAGTCACCGAATCGAAGAATTGGCTGTCACTTGACGTTACATCCACAGCCTGTGCGGTAAGAGTATAGCTGGCGATCTGACTGAAGAAGAAAAAGATGGCAAGGCTTATGATCATAACGATCCGCCCGCTTTTTTTCAGCCCTAAGGGAAAACTCCTCGTTCTCAACTTTTCATTCCTCCCTTTCATATCTATTTTTCACTTGCCGATTGATACATGAGACCATAAAACCATGTTCCATCCCCCACAATTAAACTACTAATGCCGAATGAGTTTTAAAACTAAGATTTGCCATCCGAACCAAACTACATTGTATGAAATGGAACTATACAATTTCTGTACAACAAAAAATCATGTATGATTCAAGCGAAATGGATATAATTGGAGATTCGAAGTTTCAGACATATGGCGAGGGCCTTCCCTTTAGGTGTCATGTACAAAAAAAACCAGTGTGCATCGAAAGGCAATCGACACTCACTGGTTTGGATAAGTTTTCTGCTTCTTTAATTAATCTGATCTTTCATTTGTTTGTAGCGCTGATATTCCTTTATCGCCTCTTCTACCTTCCCGTTTTTGTTAAATATCTGCATTTTGTATTGCATAATTTTATGATCGAAAGGTTCAATTTTCTCAACCTGCAGACAAATGTCCATCGCTTGACTGTAGTTCATTTCATGCATGAAAAAATCAATCAATTCATATGCCTTGCCGATCCACAGTTGGGCAAGACGCGTTTTTTCCGGTTCTGCCCACAAGTAGCCGTACTCCATAAAGTAATGGTTTTCGTATGACATTAACATATCCATGTGCTGGTGTAAGGTAGATGTATTAAGCGGCGGAGCCTCTTTTAGTGACCTTTCCCATTCAACAACATCAATCTTTACTCCTGAAAAACGAAGAATATACCCTGTTTCTGTTTTCTCGATTGATTGGCCGAAAGGAACCTGGCCGATTAATTTCCGGATTTGGTAAATGGTTGAGTAAAGCTGGGTGCTTGCTTTTGAAACATCATAATTGGGCCAAAAAAGGTCGATTAACAGGTCTTTACTGACGACACGTCCTTGATTATGAAGTAAAAAAGCATAGATTTCACGCGCCTTGGACGTTCTCCATTTGACCGGTATGTTTGTCTTGACGCTATTTAAGGTTTGATAAAACTGCAGGCTTCCAAAACATTGAATGAAATAATGCGCCTCGGTATTTTCTGCAGGTGCCCTGAGCTTGTTATTCGTTCTGATACGTTCAACTGTTGTCTCAAGCCGCTTGTAAATGACAGGCTTCAGCAAATAATCAATGGCATTCAGCTCAAACGCTTTGATAGCAAACTCATTATAAGCCGTGATAAAAATGACTTGGACGTTTTCATTCTGCGCTTGAATCGCTTCAGCAAGCTCAATGCCATTAATTCCGGGCATTTCAATATCAAGAAACACCGCATCTATAGCAGGAATCGCCGCATGCTCCAGAGCTTCAATCGGATCTTGAAATGCCGTAATAGATTGAAAGGCGTTTGTCCGTTCAAGCATATTCTTAAAATGAAGCAATGCCAGATGCTCATCATCAACAATTAACGCGTTCAAAAACACATCCCACCCTATATGTAAAATCGAGATATTAGTAAATATCTTCTATTATATCATGCCAAATAGCCCCTTTAATTGGATTCTTTTTCTTGCTATTGTTGCTTTTGAAAGTTTACATTTACAATATTTATAAAAAATAGGAATGTAGAGTGATCCTATTATAAAGGAGCATTGATATGAAAGAAAAATTTATTTTCATTTCGATTATTTTCGGTTATGCCGCTTTGTTTATGGTTTTTATAGCGATTGATCATCTTTTTGGATCAACACTTCCTGAAGCAAAGCATGGGGTCATGAACTTGGAGAACTGGGATTTTCAGAAGGATGGGAATGTACAGCTAAACGGAAAGTGGACATTATATCCAAATCAGATTTTATCGCCAAAAGAGATTGCTTCAGCAAAAGGAAAAGATCCCCTCTTCGTTGATGTCCCCAGTAATGTGAAGCTGGCCAAGCAAGGTATCAACGTGGATTACGGAACGTACAAGCTGACGATCAAATCAAAGCTAGACAATCAGGTTTTCGGGGTCAGCACGTCGTTTATTTACAGTGCAAATCGCAGCTATTTTAATGGACAAGTCATAGGCCAAAGCGGCAGCCCCTCAAATAAACCTGATTTTACAGCACAAAACAGACCGTATACGAGCTTTTTTCCGCTTCACAAGGGTGATAATGAACTTGTCGTACAATTTTCGAACTTCGGAAAAACGCCGGGGTGGGGAATCGCAAAGCCGATTACCTTTGGAACCCAGGACCAAATAGTGCGTGAAAACAAAATTTCCTTTCTTAATGATACGGTCATGATTACAGCATTTTTCATTAC
This sequence comes from Bacillus sp. LBG-1-113, assembly GCF_020708615.1. Taxonomy (NCBI): domain Bacteria; kingdom Bacillati; phylum Bacillota; class Bacilli; order Caryophanales; family Bacillaceae; genus Bacillus; species Bacillus sp. LBG-1-113. Next base: position 104,979 of record NZ_JAJFDG010000008.1, read on the forward strand.
CGGATTATATTTTCTGGGCTTTTACCTGCAAAGAAAAAAGGATAAACATTTGCTGTTTTTTTCTGTTATGTGCCTTTTGTTTTCATTCATTATTCTGATGATCGGAAAAGAGCGGATTATATTCCTCCTCTTTCCGTCCATTTCATTTTCATTGTTAAATTCAATGAGGGCAATCTCAACTGTGTTTGTCAGTATAGCGGTTTTTCTCTATCTCTATTTTGCTTACAGAGAGATTGTGTCAAAACGTTTTATTCTCATAGCCACTGTTTCTTGCGGGCTGGTCTTGATCATAGATTTTTTAACCGTTGGGTTTATCGGCCACTCCTCATACATACTACATTCCGTGCTAGCCGTTTCGACCCTGGTTTATATCACATATATTTTTACGATCGCAGCGATCCGCAAAATGGAAGGAAGCCTGTATCTGACAATCGCTTCTATATCAATGAGTGCTTTTGTCATTTTAACGACCATCTCCGCTTACACAGGAAAAACGGCTTTTTCTTTTAATTCGATCTACTCATTGCCGACAGTCATTGCGTTGCTGGCGATTGTTCTTCTCATGGCACAGCAATTTGCCGGCGCATTCCGCGAAAATGAAGTGCTGTCGTGGAAATTACTCAGGGTTGACCGGCTGAAGGATGAGTTTATAGCGAAGACATCGCATGAATTTAAAACACCGCTGAACAGCATTATTAATATATGCCAAACGTTGCTGGCCGGCAAAGGAAAAAGAACGATAGAAGAAGAGAAAGAAAACATGCAGCTTGTTATCCGCATGGGCTACAGGCTGTCCAATCTGGTGAATGACATCCTGGATTTAGAAAAAATAAAGCAAGGCATGCTTCAAATTCACCCGGTGCCTGTTGATATTTATGCTTTAGTTTGTTCGGAAATGAATTTCTATAATCTCTTATCGAGACATAAAAACTTAAATATGATGAATCATATTCCAGACGACCTTCCTTTAGTGCTCGCAGATGAAAACCGCTTCCGCCAAATATTAACCAATTTAGTAGACAATGCAATCAAGTATACAGCGGAGGGCCAAATCACACTTTCTGCTTCAAAACTGAACGATAACATGATCAAGGTGACAGTTACGGATACCGGAAGCGGCATTTCCGAAGCCGATCGCCAAACCATCTTTGAGTCTTTTCAGCAAGCAGAAATGAATAAAGACGACGGAGCCGGTCTTGGCCTCAGTATTGTCAAACAGCTGGTCCAGCTCCAAAACGGGGACATTTGGGTCGAATCAGAAGAGGGAAAAGGGTCGGCATTCCATTTCACATTGCCCATTGTCCATCATGAATCTGTGCCTGAAACCAAAACAAGTCTTCCAGAATTACAATCCGGGCTAGAGATGTCAGGTATCTCTTTAAGCACGCCCTATTACTCTGAGAAAATTGACGCACCAACCATTCTGATTGTCGATGATAACATTGACAGTTTAAAAATTTTAAGCGATATGCTTGAAGGCGTGCCCTACAATGTAATTGCTGCAAAAAACGGAACGGAAGCATTAGAAGTGGTTTCTTGCACGAAGCTTGATTTGGTGATTCTGGACTTGATGATGCCGGATATGACTGGTTTCGAAGTCTGTACGAGAATTCGTGAACGATTCACTATGGTTGATCTTCCGGTTCTGATCATTACAGCAGCCATCATCGGCCATGACAAATACAAGGCTTTTCATGCCGGAGCGAATGACATTTTGCAAAAACCTTATCATTACTCTGAATTTATGGCGCGTATCAAAAACCTGATTATGATGAAACATACAGCAAACCAAGCGACAAATATGGAGATGGCATTTCTGCAGTCGCAAATCAAACCACACTTTCTCTACAATGTGTTAAACACAATTATTTCACTCAGTCATTTGGATATTGAAAAAGCGCGAGAGATAACAGCTGAATTTACTAACTATTTAAGAATGAGTTTTGATTTCCAAAATACATCAGCCATCAGTTCATTCAGAAACGAGCTTTCTATTATCAATTCCTATCTCTCCATAGAAAAGACCCGCTTCGGCGATCGGCTGGACATTCTTTTCAATATAGACAAAGACATTGACTTCATCCTTCCGCCTTTAATGATTCAGCCATTGGTGGAAAATGCAGTCCATCATGGCGTCAGCAAAAAAAGAGGCGGAGGATGGGTTAAGCTGACCGTAAAAAAACAAAGCAGGAACGAATATTACGTCGAAGTTGAAGATAACGGTGTTGGCATTGCGCCGGAAAAACAAAAGGATATCCTGTCTCAAGACTTCGATCGCAGCGTCGGACTGAAAAATATCAACCAGCGTCTCAAGCATTTTTGCGGCGGTGAATTGAACATCCGCAGCATCCCGGATGCCGGCACAGCTGTTTCGATGGTCATACACATTACTGAAACAACAGATTCTCCTAAATTTATAAGCACGTCTCCGGATGCGGAGGAACAATAAAGAATACGGTAATCCTTGACCTATAAAAAAGACTGCCGCATTCCAGCGGCAGTCTTTTTTTATTCTGGAGATCTTGTCTGCTGCTTCAGCAAGTCCCTGATTTCTTTCAATAACTCTTCTTGCGCGTCCGCCGCTTCCTCCTCGGCCTCTTCTTCCGCTTCTTTCTTGCGCCTCAATTGATTCAAAGTCCGAATCATAATAAAAATAGAGAACGATATGATCAAGAAATTCACAATGGTTTGAATGAAGCTGCCGTATTTGACGACCGCATCACCGAATGTAAATGACAGTCCCGAAAAATCAAGCCCGCCCAGAAGCAAGCCAACTAAAGGCATAATGATATCATTAACGAGCGATGTGACGATCTTACCGAACGCGCCCCCTATGACAACACCAATCGCAAGGTCAACAATGTTCCCGCGCATGGCAAAGGTCTTAAACTCTTTCCACATTACAATCACCTGCTTTTTTGTTTTGAAAGAAAAAAAGACAAATGTGCCGCTGCCCATCTGTCTTTTTTTCACTTACTCGCCAAGGGCAAAAGTCAGTTCCACTTCGCAAACCACTTCGCCGTCAACTTTGGCAACGCCTTTTCCGCGCCCGATTGTGCCTCGCGCACGAATGATCTCAACCTCAAGGTGAAGCTGGTCACCTGGTTTCACTTGTTTTTTAAACCGGCAATTGTCAATGCCGGCAAAGAAAGCCAATCTGCCTCGGTTTTCTTCTTTAATCAGCATGGCAACAGCGCCGACTTGGGCAAGTGCCTCTACGATTAATACGCCGGGCATAACCGGATACTGAGGAAAATGGCCGTTAAAAAATTCTTCATTTGCGGTTACATTTTTATATCCTGCGGCCCGTTTGCCCTCTTCAACTTCCGTAATCCGGTCTACGAGCAAAAACGGATAACGGTGAGGAATAATTTCTTTAATTTGCTGAGTATCAAGCATTCTCTTGACATCTCCTTCATCTGCGTTAGTATGTATAGCAATCATTTATGATCCAATCTGTACATTTGAAAAGTATATTATGAATGAATCTCTTTTTCAACCTGCACCCAAAGTGTAACCAACTGTCAATGAGAGCCGTCAAAAGTTGTGATATGATAATTATAGATTTTACCATTAGCAAAGAGGTAGGAAAATGATTTCAAAGTTTATAGAAAAAAGAATGCAAAAAATGTTAGACGAGTGGTATACCGCTATTGGCAAACGCAAAATGGATGACGCAGCAGCACTTAAAGAGGAAATCGATCAGAACCTTCCGAAGCTTAAAAGGAACACAAAACTTTGGATGCGTTATCAATTGTTCCTCGCACGGCATCAGCTGCTTTATGAAAACCAGGACGGTCTGGATTCATTATTCCATGATTTATATGAACAGGAAGAAAAAATGGATGATGAATTGAAATATTATCTGCACTTTTTCTCAGGATTATATGAAATGGTAAAAACCGCTCCGAAGCATGCGGTGAATGGTTTTAAAAAAGCTGAGCAGCACCTGCACGCGATTCAAAACTCATTTGAAGCCGCTGACTTTTATTATCAAACCGCCGGCGCCTATTACTTGATGAAATCACCGCCGCTTTCCATCCAATATGTTGAAAAAGCTTTAAATATCTACTTGCATCAATTCGGCTATGTAAAAAAGGTGATCAGCTGCAAACTGCTGCTCGCTGTAAACTATATTGATCAAGAACGCTATGATGAGGCTGAACAGCTTTTCAAAGAAATCATCAAGAAAACCCAGCAGTTAAATGACGATAACCTGCTATGCCATGCTTATTATAATTTGGGCTTTTTAAAAGCAACCGAAAAGAAAGACCATGAAGCACTTCTATACTTTAAAAAGGTATTGAAGAATCAGGAATTTGAAACCAATTCTCCAGTATCCTATCTTCACTGTGTGTATGAATCCGTCAGAGCCCTTTTTAAAACAGAAAAGATCTCAGAAGGAAAAGCGGTTTTGCAAAAAGGAAAAGAATTATCTGAAAAAGTAAACATTCAAACAATTCAATTGAAATTAAAAACACTTGAAGCGCTCTATACGTCTGCTGAAGACCCTTATGATACCTTGCTTGAATATGTGCTTGAACTTGAAAAAATCGAAGCTTGGGTGGATTTAGAGGTGCTTTTGGAGGACATCACGGAATACTACAAAAAAAAGGACGATTTCGAAAAAGCCGCCTTTTTTATACTGCGCGGCTGATTGAAAACGCCCCTCTCTCTATTATCTGACAGAATTAATCAAACCGAGCATCTGATCACCCATTGTAATCGTTCTGCTGTTCAGCTGATAAGAACGCTGAGACGTAATCAAATCTGTCATTTGTTTAGAAATATCCACATTTGACATTTCAAGTGCACCCTGCTGCATGCCGATGTTTTGTCTGTTTGCGCCATTCAGCTCTTCAAAGGCTGCCGCATTATCAATGGAGAAAAGATTATTTCCTTCGGATTTCAGCTCTTGAGGATTGTTTACTTGGATAACTCCGAGATTAAACCGCTGTACTGTATTCCCGTTAGACGCGGTTAAGGTCCCGTTATCATTGACCGTAATTTTTTTCATTGAGCTGTCTATGTTTACTGCATTGCCGTTTTCATCAAGCACGGGATGACCGTTGCCTGTCACGAGCTGAAGCTGGTTGGCATTATCAGCTGAAGGCGATAAATAAAGCGCCCCGTCCCTCGTATACTGGCGATTGCCATTCACGTTAACCTGCAGGTATTGGTAAGGAGACGTAAAAGCGATATCCAGATCGCGCTCCGTCTTCTGAATACTTCCTTGATCAGATACAAGCCGTGAATTCATCATCGCTCCGACGCCAAGGCGCAAGCCGGGCGGCGTTTTGCGGGATTGTGCCACTTCTTCGTTTTTTTCATCAACCTGATCGAATTGCTGTCTGACGAGCTCAGAGAAATTCGTATCCTTAGCCTTATAGCCGGTTGTGTTGCTGTTGGAAAGGTTGCTGCTGATTGTGTCAATCTGCTGCTGCAGCTGGTTTAAGGTTGTTGATGCCGTTAGCATTGACCTGAGCATAGTTGATGTCCCCCGTTTTTTCTTCCGTTATCTTATATTTTTCCGATTTCATTGGCTGCTTTGTCCATACTTTTGTCATAAGCTTGAATGACCTTCTGGTTTGCTTCAAACGATCTGTACGCTTCAGTCATTTCTGTATAGGCGCTCGTCACATCAACATTCGAAAGCTCCGAAACGCCTTGTTTTAATGAATAGGATACTTGGTTATTGCCAGCCGCGCTCGGCAGGTCATTTCCGTCAGCCGTACTGTACAAATCATTGCCATCTTTTTTTAGATTTCTGACATCCTCTGCCATTCTGACATCAATCTGTCCGGCTGTTCGTCCGTTCGCAGTAACAGTACCGTTTTCAGACACGGTGAAATTTTCATTTTCGACCGTAATCGGCTGTCCTGTCGTTGATAAAACGGTATTTCCGTTAATCGTCAGCTGATTATTCTCATTTAAAGAAAACGTGCTGCTTTTTGAATAACGGACCCCATTCTCCGTTTGAACCGGATAAAAAAGGGCGGCATTTTCATTTGTTTCCGCATGAACCGGAACTTGATTTTCAACCAATGTGATGTCTGTAGGCTGATCCGTCGACTTGAGGCTTCCCTGTGTAAAAAGAGGCTTAAGCTCCTGCATATAGACACCGGTATTAACGGAACCGATTTCTGTTTTCGATGTGCCAGCCGGAGATTTTGATTCAATTCTGCTAAGAAGCATCTCAGGGAACGCGCGCAGCGAGCCTTGGTCTGCTTTATATCCGGATGTATTTGCGTTTGCGATATTATTTGAAAGCATTTCCGTTCTGCGCTCTTGGGCAATCATTGCGGATGTTGCGGTATATAATCCTTTTAACAAGTTTTCCACCTCTAAAATGGCATTTTTTCCAGTTGTCACATAGGAACATTCGTTCTATAATATTAATCAGTATTTTATCCTATTATCGGCATTTCCCATCAATTCGTGAAGAGTTTTCATAAAAAAACCCCATTCTTTTTCAGAATGAGGTTTGAGTGATCAGCTTAGTTTGCGTTTAGGAAGCTTGTCCATATTATCAAGCATAACACCTGTTCCGACTGCCACACAATCCATTGGATTTTCAGCGACAAGCACCGGAACCTTCAGCTCTTCAGCGAGCAGCTGGTCGAGGCCGTTTAAGAGCGCGCCTCCGCCGGTAATGATAACGCCGCGGTCAATGATATCAGCGGACAGTTCAGGCGGTGTTCTTTCAAGCACTTGTTTCGCAGCCTGCACAATAACAGCTACAGATTCACGAAGGGCTTCTTCTACTTCTTTGCTGTTTACTGTAATTGTTCTTGGAAGACCGGAAACCATGTCCCGTCCGCGAATGGAAATTTCTTCGTGACGTGCGTCTGGGAAAACTGTTGCGACTTTAATCTTAATATCTTCCGCAGTACGTTCGCCGATCAGCAGCTTGTACTCGCGTTTGATGTAATTTAAGATTTCCATGTCAAACTTGTCCCCAGCCATTTTAATAGAAGAGGAGGTGACAATATCGCCCATTGAGATGACTGCGATATCCGTCGTCCCGCCTCCGATGTCTACAACCATGTTACCGCTCGGCTGGAATATTTCCATACCCGCGCCAATAGCGGCAACTTTCGGTTCTTCTTCAAGGTACACATGTTTACCGCCGCTTTTTTCAGCAGCTTCTTTGATGGCTTTTTGCTCAACTGATGTAATATTCGTCGGGCAGCAAATAAGCATGCGCGGTTTTGAGAACAGGCCTTTTACGTTCAGCTTGTTAATAAAATGTTTCAGCATTGCTTCTGTTACTTCAAAGTCAGCAATAACTCCGTCTTTCAGCGGGCGAATCGCAACAATATTCCCAGGTGTACGTCCAACCATTCGTCTTGCCTCTTCGCCAACCGCCAGCACTTTGCCGCTGTTTTTATCAAGTGCAACTACGGAAGGTTCATTCAGAACAATTCCTTTACCTTTAACATGGATCAGTACATTTGCAGTACCGAGGTCAATACCAATATCCCTTGCAAACATCTATTTATATCCTCCTTGAAAATCTGTTTCACAGTAAATATCCACATTGTGCCCTAATTATATATATTATCATAAAATATAGAAAAAAAGTTGGAAGCACATTAAGTTCTTTACAAATTTTTGCGGATGATCTACAAACGATTTCCGGAAGACAATGCAGGCTGATTTGCCCTGGGTGATTATGGCTGGCGAACGGGCTCTCCTTCGAGAATTTCATCCTTTTTATACTTGAGTTTTGTTGCTTCTCCTCCTCTTAAATGCCTGATGGATTTATGATAATCGAGTATTTCTTTCACTTCGTTTGCCAAGTCAGGATTGATTTCAGGCAGACGCTCTGTTAAATCCTTGTGTACTGTACTTTTGGAAACACCAAATTCCTTCGCAATGACACGAACGGTTTTCTTTGTCTCCACGATGTACTTTCCTATCTTGATTGTTCGCTCTTTGATGTAATCGTGCACACCACTCGACCTCCCTAAAATGGATGTGAGAAGTGTGAAATGAGATCCGTATTCTGTAAAGAGTCATTCATTATGCAGCTTCTTTGTTGTATGATTTTACAAGTAAGTTTGTGAAATATGCCCACGATCCCTCACCTCAAACACTCTCTTTGTTAGGTTTGTAACAGTGTATTAGCATTCTTTTGGGAATATGCTAAAAACTCAATAAGGACAAGGGGTGAAACGAATTTTTCGGCTTCCGCTAACTATTTCGCGTCACTAAACTTTTATCTTTACATCCGTTCATCGCTCCTGTAAAATGAAAAAGCAATTAGTTACTTAGGTAAGTTTTTTAGAAGGAGACCGAAATGACCTACGTCAACAGACACCTCATTCATCAAATCAACCAAAGCGCCCGCCTGATTGCCAAAAAAGCCAATGAACAGCTGGAGCCATTCGGCCTTTACTCATCTCAATGGTCAGTTTTATATTGTTTGCGTACGATTGGACCAATGACTCAAAAGGAGATTTGGTCCTATTTAAATGTGGAAGCCCCGACCGTAACCCGGACGATCAAACGCCTTGAAGAAAACGGCTGGGTACAGAGACGGCAAGGTGAAGACAAACGGGAAAAACTCGTTGTCCTCACAAAAGAAGCAGAGAAGAAATACGAAGAAATCAATGTGAAAATGCTTAAATTTGAGGAAGAACTGCTCGCAGATTTCCGTGATGAAGATAAAAAAGTGTTTTCTCATTTATTTCATTTGTTCTTACAACAATGAAAATAAGGAAGTGACATACATTTGAAAAAGTCTGAACCAATTTGGACCAAAGATTTCATTATGGTCGTTCTCGTGAACTTGTTTATTTTTGTGTTCTTTTATACATTTTTGACTGTTCTGCCTATCTATATGATACAGGAGCTTGGCGGTACTGAATCTCAGGGAGGGCTGTTGATCAGTCTGTTCCTGTTATCCGCCATTTTCACTCGTCCTTTTTCAGGGGCTATTATAGAACGGTTTGGGAAAAAGAGGATGGCGATTGTATCGATGGCGATTTTTGCCCTTTCTTCTTTTCTTTACCTGCCGATTCATAACTTCTATTTGCTGCTTGGATTGCGGTTCTTCCAAGGAATCTGGTTCAGTATTTTAACCACTGTAACCGGCGCGATCGCAGCTGATATCATTCCAGTTAAACGCCGCGGCGAAGGGCTTGGATACTTTGCCATGTCTATGAACCTCGCAATGGCTATCGGTCCGTTTCTCGGATTGAGCCTAGTGAAAATTGTGCCTTTCTCTGTCTTCTTTACAATTTTTGCGGTGTTTATGATTGTCGGGCTGTTTGTTACATTACTCATTAAAGTGCCAAACAGCCTCAGCAGCGGAACGACTGTATTCCGCTTCTCTCTTTCGGATATGTTTGAAAAAGGCGCGCTTAAGATTGCGATTGTAGGACTGTTTATATCATTCTGTTATTCAACAGTTACAGCATTTTTGTCCGTTTTTGCTAAGTCTATTGATCTATTAAATGTCAGCGGCTACTTCTTTGTTTGCTTTGCTGTTACGATGATGGTTGCGCGTCCGTTTACAGGCAAACTGTTCGATAAAGTCGGAGCGGGGATTGTGATTTACCCTTCAATCCTGATTTTCTCTGTCGGACTTTGCATGCTTGCCTTTACGCACAGCAGCTTGATGCTGCTATTATCCGGAGCTGTGATCGGACTCGGATACGGCTCAATCGTGCCGTGCATGCAAACGCTGGCGATACAAAACTCACCGGCACACCGTTCAGGGTTTGCGACAGCAACGTTCTTTACGTTCTTTGACAGCGGAATTGCCGCAGGATCGTATGTGTTTGGTTTATTCGTTGCTTCCGCAGGTTTCTCATCTATTTACTTATCAGCGGGTCTATTCGTTCTGATTTCTCTTCTTCTCTATGCATGGAGCCAGAAAAAACCTGCTGTAGCCGAACCTGAAGGAAAAGTGTCGATTGCAGAATAGCTTGTCAGACTGCCGGAATTTGCCGGCAGTCTTTTTTTGCATAAAAAACGGCATTCTGCTCCGTTTAACGGAATAGAATGCCGCTTGTTCATGATTCAATAATCGGACGCGCAGGTGAATCCGGGTCTAATGTAAAATCAAAAGACTCTTCGTCGCGATACATCGGATCTGCATAGAGAGAGCCGACATCGTTTTTCGTTGCTTTTTGATAGGACGGAAATGAGTCGTATTCTGTCTTTTTCCACATCCATAAGCCGTCTTTATCTGCTTCCTTATGGTAAACGTTATGATTGACTGTATTTCCTTCATTGGTTTTAAATTCGTTGGCAATAAACAGCCTAGAGTCACTTGCCGTCATAATATTTTTTTCTATTATGTTGTTTTTTGTATCATGCTGCAGCAATAGCTGACCGCCATACAGCCCTTTTGTGTCGTTTCGGAACATCATGTTGTGAGCAATCACAGAACCGGCGGTGCCGCCACGCTCCTTGTCGTATCCGCCGATTGAAATCCCCGTATATGCATTCTGATACACCTTGTTGTCGGTAATCTTTATATCCTCAGCATATTTCCCTTTGTGCTCAGAAGTTGCTTCAATACCGATATCGTTTCTGTATACCGTGTTTTTCCTGATGTCAATACTGCGTCCTCCGTCGACATAGATTCCGCCCGCTGAGTACTCATCTCCATAAGCCGGATTTCCGAAAGTTGAATGATGATAGACAGTATTGTTTTCTACGATGCCGTTCCGCACATAATCGTTTTGATCTGCCGTTCCTTCATATCCGATAAGATCGATGCCAATATTGTTATTATCACGGACCAGATTTCCCGCGATTGTAAAGCCGTCAATGTTTCCGTTTAGCACAACCGCTTCACTCGCTCCGAGTGTCAGCTTTTCAACGGTATTATCCGTGATTTTAATGTCTTTCATGCTTCCCGTTCCATACACTGCAATTCCGTGGGCATTGCCCTCATCTGCCGTTGTTTTTATATTCCGAACATGATTACCCTTAATCGTGATATGGCTGCTGGAGCCAGTCACATAAATTCCCATGGCGGTTGCTTCTTCAGATGAAACAGAGAGATTCTCAATCGTTAAACCGCTGATTGTGATGTAATGTTTATTGTCTATGCCGATTAACGGCGTTTCATATTTTGCGCTCGTGATAGATTTCCCGGTAATCACTGCTTTCTCGTTCTGATAGTTTCGAAACGTGACAGGCTTCCCGTCCGTGCCGCTATGCTTCACTTCAAGCGGTTCATCATACGTGCCTTCACGGATTAATACGGTTGTTCCGGCAACAGCTTCCTTAGCGGCGTGCGCCAGTGTACGAAATGGCTTAGTTTTCGTCCCTTCATTTTGATCATTGCCGTTAGGAGAAACATATAAGCAATTCACTGATTCATGTTCATTTGCTGCCGTCTTATCATAGATTAAAGCGATGATCACAGCAGTTAAAACAACTGCAGCAGAAATAAAAAATGGTAGCTTCATATGGGATTCTCATTTCTATTTAGAATGGATTTTCTTCTACCATTATAGGTTATCCATTTATGGAAAACCATCTCAAATCCATTCCACTGCAGAAAACGCTTATTCCGCACGAAGCACCTGTTCAGAATCATACTTTCCGACAGCAGATGATACCGGCGGGTGAATCCGCATCAGAGCAATATAGACAAGAAATGATGTCAGTACACCTACAAACCATGAGATGTCATATAAGCCCTTTAATGCGGGGACATACATCCCGATTAATGAGATGAGTGCGCCTAAAAGCGTGGCCGCGAATGCCCGGTAGTTATAGCCTTTAAAATACACATACCGTCCGGTTTCGGAATATAGATCATCAACCGAGAGCTCCCGCTTGCGAATGATAAAGTAATCAGCCATCATGACGCCTGCCACCGGACCGAGCATGCCGCCGATTAAACCGAGAAACGCATAAACGCTGGTTGCGCTCTCCATGAGCTTCCACGGAACCGTAAATAAAGCGAGCAGGGCTGTGATAAAGCTGCCTCGTTTAAAATTAATATATTTCGGCAAAGCATTCGCAATATCATAAGCGGGAGACACGATGTTTGCTGCGACATTAACTGAAATGGTGGCAATACAGAGCGTAATCACAGATAATACGATGACATAAGGATTATCAAACCTCGCCAAAATATCAACCACGTCCCAAATCGGCTCGCCGAAAGCAACCTGTGAACCGGAGGTCACCGTAATACTGGCAAACGCAAATAACGCGAAGGTTCCAGGCAAGCCGTAAAACTGGCCTTTAATCTGCTCTTTTTGCGTTTCCGCAAACCGTGTAAAATCAGGTATGTTTAAAATTAACGTCGCCCAGATACCTATAATGCCGGTGACTCCGGCAGCAAACGGCCAAAACGTTTCTGAAAACGTGTGAAATTTCCCAGGCTGCGAATAGATTGGCCCGAGTCCTCCGGCTATATCGACCGCCCACCATACCATGCCGCCAAACACCACATATACTAAAGGACCTGCCCATACCTCGAAACGCTTAATCGATTCCATACCGTGATGCAATACAAGTAAGTGCACAGCCCAAAAGAATACGAAAGAAAGGAAACCAGACAAGTGGATGCCTAGAATATTCCATTCCCCGCCAATCTCTCCCCAGCCGGGCCACATATTTAACAGCAAAATGTTCAGCGCCGTGCTCCCGGCAAAGGTTTGAATGCCAAGCCACATAATGGCTGTAAAAGCCCTCAGAAGCGCCGGAATGTTCGCGCCGTAAATTCCGTAAGAAGCCCGGATAATCACAGGAAATGGCAGCCCGTATTTTGTCCCTGCATGCCCGTTTAAAGCGAGTGCGCCAAACAAAATAAGCGAGGCCGTAATAATGATCGCCAGCACCTGCCACGGTGAAAGCCCAATCGCAATTAATCCGCCCACTGTCGCGTAGGTCGGTATATTATGTATGCATCCCATCCAAATGGAGGCGAAGTTCATTGCTTTCCACGTGCGTTTTTCCTGCCCTAAAGGCAGCAGATCCTCATTGCTCAGCCTGTTTGATTGCAGATGACCCTCTTTTAATTCCATAGCCGGCTCCCCTTTCAGCTTGTCTATCTTCCGTCATATGTATAGTTTTCTAACATAACATGTGACTTAATATAACTGAAAAGTCAGACAAATACATCAGCTATGATACACAATCCTTTTATTTATTTTTGAGCATCTTAAACAAGAAAAAGAGACAGACTCGTATATCTGTCTCTTTTCTCATGATCTTGTTTTCATTAAGGCGGTGAATCTCAAAGCCATAAACAGGCTCAATCCGCCTACAGCAATAAGGATCATTCCCATGATATCAAAATGAGCCGCTGTAATCTCTTTACCGAACAGAAGGCCCAGAATCACCGAGGACAAAATCGAACCAAGGTAACGGCACGTTTGGAACAGGCCTGAGGTAGTTCCCACCATGTCTGAAGGGCTCGTTTTCAGCATCGCTGCCTGAAGCGCTACGTTTCCAAGTCCGTAACCGATGCCGAGCAGCGACAGGATCAAGCCTTTCCCGATAACCGGAACGCTGATAAAAAAGACCGTTAATAGCACAGCGCCCGCGGTCATCAGAAGCGATCCCGCCAAAATCGGCTTAATGACTCCCGATCGATCAATCCACTTGCCTGTAATGGGCGATATAGCGATGCTCATACCCGACATGAACAGCATAAACAGACCGCTCGTTTGGACAGAAAGATGCATTTCATCCTGAAAATAACTCGGCAACCCAAAAAATAAACAGTAGAAGAATACATTAAGTAAAATAAACTGAACGTATACCGCTGACAGACTTCGCTGCGTTTTAAACAGACGGACATCAATAAACGGCTTCTCCGTTTTCAGCTCACGCCAGACAAATGCGGCAAGCAGAATGACACCAATCACACCTTCTGACATATGCGGGGATGTGCTGAACGAAAGCAAAAAGGACAGGAGCAAAATGATCCCGCCGGCAAACAAAAGGATTCCCGGAACATCTAGCTGCCGGATAACCGCTCTGATCCCCACCCCTTTTTTCTGATCCTTTGGGAACATATACATCCCTAACAGGAAGCTGAGGATAATAAACGGCAGATTGACGATAAAAATTGCCGGCCAGCCGCCCCAGACAATCAAAAAACCGCCGACTGTCGGCCCCAGCGCTGTCATTGCAGATGCAAATATGGACAGAACCGCCATGGCTGAAGCCTGGCGCTCATGTATGTGGTTTCGTATCAGCCCGACTCCCGACGGATAAATCGCACTGCTCCCCACCGATTGAAACAGCCGCATGACCAATAATGTCATAAAGGTTGGCGCAAGCGGCGCCCCGATGGCGGAAACCGCCACAAGAATAAGCCCGAATAAAAACAACCTTTTCCGCCCAATCAAATCGCCAAGCTTTCCCGTCACAGGCTGGGCCACAGCACTCGCCAAATAGAAAGAGGAGATCAGCCAGGAAACCGTCGTAAATGACAGGTGAAACTCATGCTGGATGCTGTGGAGCGCCAGAGAAATCATAGACGAGTTCAGCGGATTCAGCATCGTTCCTGAAGCTACCGCTGTTAAAAAGACAGCACGGCTCTTTTTTGATATTTTCATTTCACTTGTGATAAAAATTCTTCTGTTGTCCGCGATTTACCGATTCTCGGGAAAATAAAGCGCAGTGTCGCTTCATGCTCTTCCTCACTGAACGTGGACATCGCGTCAGTAATAAAAATCTGCTGATAGCCAAGCTGAAAGGCCTCGCGAGCCGTACTTTCCACTCCGATATTCGTGGCAATGCCGCATAGTACAATGGTATCAATGCCGCGGCGTCTCAGCTGCAAATCTAAGTCCGTGCCGAAAAACGCGCCCCACTGGCGTTTGGTCACTGTGTAATCTCCGTCCTGCACACCGATTTCCGGAACAAATTCCGCCCAGTCCGCCGGCATTTCACCTGAACCTTCCTGCGCCTGTTCATCCGTTTCCGGCTTTAGCGCATCTGCTCCGTCATGGAAGGCTACATTCACAAAGCTGATAAAGCCGTTATGCTTTCGGAATTCGTCAACAAGTTTTTTCGCATTCGGGACAACCTGTCCGCTTTTGTCTATTGGCACAATTCCTTTTTGCAGATCAATGATAACCAATGCTGTGTTTTGAAAATCAATGGTAAGTGTGTTCATTTTGCGTTTCCTCCTGATGCTGGTTAGTGTTTCTCACATCCCATATTTTACTCTTCACTTCACATGAATTCTTGCATGACGCTTGTGAAGTTCTCAGGAGAAGCGCTTATCTCACGATTTTTCTTTTATATAAAAATAAAAGGTGGTGCATACAAACATACCGGCAAGCACTGCGATCATAAAAGTTGTCATAGCTTCGTCACCTGCCTGCCGTTAATCGGCTGCTGATTAAACATGCCCATAAATTTGCGGCGGTCAATCCAAAGCAGAATCAAACACATGATCATTAATATCGTACTGAGATCCTGCACGCCAATATCAAAACAATAGTTAATCATGACGATGTTCACAATAATCGGCATAAATACAACGGCACCTAACGCAGATGTTCTTGGAATCAACAGCAAAACTGCAGCAATGATTTCTCCAAAGCCTATAAATACTTCATAGACATGGGAATAACCAAAAAATGTCCACGCAATTGTAAATCCCTTTCCCTTTCCCACCGCAGCTGCAATTTCAGGTGTTACTCCCCCAAACTGCCCCATGACCACTTTCGCCAGGCCGTACACAACAAAATTAAAGGCCAAAAACAACCGGAATGTCGCCGGAATGGACTTTCTTAACGCTCTCAGCAGCCTGCTGCCTTTATTCATATCGCATCCTCCTAAGTGTATTACATCAACTAGTACACTTAATACAGTATATGACATTCTATTTTTTGTCAATTCCCTTTTTTCTCATAAAATCAGAGTTATTTTATAGACACAAAGTCTTGTATAGTAAATACCGTTTTTTCTTCCCTCTTCCGCATCGATAACACACACTAAAAAAACATGTTAGGAAATCTCACATGAAAATGTTTTATCATTCTTTTTTCTCTATAATGAAGAAATATAATAATTGCTTTTATTCTGAAAGATACGGAGGAATGAGACATGCAAATGGGCGATACAGTATTTATGTTCTTTTGCGCTTTACTCGTGTGGCTGATGACCCCGGGGTTAGCGTTATTTTATGGAGGCATGGTAAAAAGCAAAAATGTGCTGAGTACAGCAATGCACAGTTTCTCTTCCATCGCCATCGTTTCCATCGTTTGGGTGCTGTTCGGATATACACTTGCCTTCGCACCAGGCAATTCAATCATTGGCGGACTGGAGTGGGCAGGTCTGAAGGGGGTCGGATTTGATCCGGGTGATTACAGCGACACGATTCCCCATTCATTATTTATGATGTTTCAAATGACGTTCGCGGTTCTGACAACTGCTATCATTTCCGGGGCTTTCGCAGAGCGGATGCGATTCGGCGCTTTTCTTTTATTCTCGGTTTTATGGGTTTCTTTGGTTTACACGCCGGTTGCTCACTGGGTATGGGGCGGAGGCTGGATCGGCCAGCTTGGCGCGCTTGATTTCGCGGGCGGAAACGTTGTTCATATTTCTTCCGGGGTGGCCGGCCTTGTTCTGGCCATCGTGCTCGGCAAACGAAAAGACGGCACAGCGTCTTCTCCGCACAACCTCATTTACACCTTCTTAGGAGGCGCCCTGATTTGGTTCGGCTGGTTCGGTTTTAACGTCGGCAGCGCCCTGACATTAAACGATGTGGCCATGTACGCCTTTATTAATACAAACACGGCAGCTGCAGCGGGGATTGCCGGCTGGATATTGGTGGAATGGATCATCAACAAAAAACCGACGATGCTCGGCGCGGTATCAGGAGCGATTGCAGGACTTGTGGCCATTACGCCGGCGGCCGGGTTTGTCACACCGTTTTCTTCTATTATCATTGGCATCATCGGCGGAGCGGTTTGCTTCTGGGGTGTCTTCTCGCTGAAACAGAAATTCGGATATGATGACGCGCTTGACGCCTTTGGCCTGCACGGCATCGGCGGCACATGGGGCGGCATCGCGACAGGATTGTTCGCAACAACTTCAGTCAACTCCGCTGGTGCAGATGGTTTATTCTACGGGGATGCAAGTTTAATCTGGAAACAAATTGTAGCGATCGCCGCAACTTATGTTTTTGTATTTATTGTCACATTCGTTATTATTAAAATTGTAGGCCTCTTCCTGCCCCTACGCGCAACCGAAGAAGAAGAATCACTCGGGCTTGATTTAACAATGCACGGGGAAAAAGCATATCAAGATTCTATGTGAGGAGTGACGCTATGAGCGGTCAAATGTTCAAGGTAGAAATTGTAACGCGTCCGGCAAATTTTGAAAAGCTGAAGCAGGAACTCGGAAAAATCGGAGTCACCTCTCTGACCTTCTCCAATGTTCACGGCTGCGGGCTTCAAAAAGCACATACGGAGCTTTATCGAGGGGTAAAAATAGAAAGCAATGTATATGAACGGTTAAAAATTGAAATCGTGGTCAGCAAGGTTCCTGTTGATCAAGTAACTGAGACCGCTAAGCGGGTTCTGAAAACGGGATCACCGGGTGACGGTAAAATCTTTGTCTATGAAATCGGCAATACGATTAATATCCGCACCGGCGAAGAAGGACCTGAAGCGCTGTAATATCATTAAGAGATTCGGACACTCCGGATCTTTTTTTTTGCGAACAGAAAAAACCCCCAGAAAACGTGGTACCCATTCGAATCCTCTTCAAGCGCCATGATTTCAGACAATCTCTATTTTTATTTGAAACTTTTTCTGAGTAAGATGAGTCTACTTAATATAAAAATGTAAAAGGTGATTATTTGAATTACGAAATATTTAAAGCTATCCATGGATTATCTCATCACAATTCTGTTCTCGATTCCATTATGGTTTTCATAACGGAATACGCGATCGTTGCCTATGCGCTTATCTTATTGGTGATGTGGCTGTTCGGGAACACACAAAGCAGAAAGAACGTGCTGTACGCAGGAATTACAGGAATTGCGGGTCTTGTGATTAATTTCTTGATTACACAAGTTTATGTTGAACCACGCCCTTTCGTCGCTCACACAGTGCATACGCTGATTCCGCACGATGCAGATGCTTCTTTTCCGAGTGACCACACAACGGGAGCGCTAGCTATTTCGATTGCAATGCTTTTCAGAAACCGTAAAATCGGCTGGCCGCTCGTCATCTTCGGGCTTTTGACCGGTTTTTCACGAATTTGGGTGGGACATCACTATCCTGTAGATGTGTTGGGCAGTCTTGTTGTCGCGATCATTATCGGGTTCCTGTTCTTTAGATTTTCAGATTTTCTTCGCCCGCTCGTTGATTTAATCGTCCGAATTTATGAAGCGATTATCAATAAAATAACGAAAAAACCAACCGATCAAAATTTCTAAGATAAAGCCGGCCTCTGAATGGAAGAGCGCCGGCTTTAATATTTTTCATACATCTCATGTCTTTTCCGTTTTGCGAGACCAAATAATCCAATAAACAGGGCAATCCCAACACTGTCAATGAGTACATCCCGGATGCAGCCGTTTCTGCTGAAGAAAAGCTGAATGATTTCTGTAAAAACGGCAAACATGAATGCTCCGGCCGAGGCCCATTTGATATTGTTCCATTGCTTCCACAGCAAATATGTCAGCACGAAGAAAGAAAACGCGTGCCCGATTTTTTGAATTACAGCTTCAGGCGTAGTCAGCTGAGCAAAATCCATGTCTAAAAATTGGTATAAATCAGGATGCAGATGAAAATGAAATGTCACTGTCTGCGACACCACCATATCGCTGAAGCTTTCTGTGCAGACAGAGAGTAATATGAAGAAGGTCCAGCCCGCAAGTAATAGCCGATTCATCTAAACAGCCTCCTTTCCAGCAGCATCTTGTGCATGTAAATACATAGACGGCACAGTGAAACAAAAAGTAACAAAAAAAACGCCTATCACACCGATAGACGTTTTCTTCATTAAGACTGTTCAGTGTCTTCTGTTGTACTGCTTTCTTTGGAACCTGATTTGTCAGTTGAATCATCCGTTTTGTCTCCGGATTTTTCTTCAGTTCCTTTTTCAGTTGAACCATCCTTTTTTTCAGATGATTGCTGAATGGATTCTTCTGTTTCCTCAGTTGCAGCTTTCTCTTCTGCAGCTGCCGCTTTTTCAATAGAAGAAACCGGCTTGTCCATAAAGTTCAGCGGGTTCATAGCAACTCCGTCTTTACGGATTTCAAAGTGTACGTGGTTACCGCTTTCTTCGCTGTAAAGGTTCTTGCCAGACTTTCCGATGACCTGATTTTGCTTCACCTTGTCGCCTTGCTCAACACCTACTTCAGAAAGTGATTGATACACAGTAGATAAACCATCAGCATGTTCAATTTCCACAACATATCCCAGCACTGGATCTTTTTCAGCTTTGACAACCGTACCGCTTAGAGAAGCAGAAACCTCGAAATCTTTTCCGTCTTTCTCAGCTAAGTCAATTCCTTTGCTTAGGCTGTACGTGTTATTATAGGTAACGAGTGCTGCTTCTTTTTCTTCTTTTGCGGCATCAGTTTCATAGAACTTTTTCACAACAGAAACGTTTTCAGAATCAACAACCGGCATTGCGACATTTTCCATAGACTTTCCTACTTCAACTGCATCGTCGTTGTTGTCATACGCGGAGCTTCCGCCGTTATCAGCTAACTGATCCTTTACCTCATCATTTGATACAGATTGATACCAAAGGACAGCTGTTAAAATGACGGCCGCACTGACTAAGTAAATTGCAGGGAACACCCAGCGTTTACGAAAAAACTGCTGAAGTTTTTTGACTTGAGAAGTTTTCTTTTCTTCCTCTCTCATTGTTTCATCACCTCAGCAACATTCTGAACACTTTTCTGAAAATATATACACTGATATAAAAAACTTTTTTAGATATAGTTTGTGCAGGCTGATAAGAAAGTATGTCATTTTTTTTGAGAGGAGAACCAGATACGTATGAACTTGACATTACGTCTTGCTGAAAAAAAGGATATAGAAGCGGTTGTTGCGATTTATAACTCAACGATCGCCTCACGAATGGTAACAGCTGATACTGAACCGGTAACAACGGAAGACCGGATGGCGTGGTTTTTGGGACATACAGACGAACGGCCGCTGTATGTTGCTGAGGATGAAAGCGGGGACGTGGCTGCCTGGATCAGCTTCGAAAGATTTTACGGCAGGCCTGCTTATAATAAAACAGCCGAGATCAGCATATACATTCATGAATCATGCCGCGGCAAAGGCGCCGGAAATCACTTGCTTCAGGAAGCGCTCCGCATCGCGCCGGAGCTTGGCATCCGCTCGCTTATGGCCTTCATTTTCGGACATAATAAGCCTAGCCTGAAGCTGTTTGAAAAGCACGGTTTCAAGGAATGGGGGTTATTCCCCGGCATTGCTGAAATGGACGGCAAGCGATATGACTTAAAAATATTAGGGAGAGAGCTATCATGATTAGTCTTGATAAAGATGAAAACCATATTGAAACTCACCACGAAGAAAACAGCGTGACCAAGCAGGAGAACAACAGCACAGAGGGCGAAAAACGTGAGCTGAGCGCTGCTGCTGTCAAATCGCTTTCAGACATTGCAAAGTGGGGCAAAATCACAGGAATTCTTTTAATTGTCATGGGTGCGCTGGCTGCCCTGTCGGCTTTAATGACAATCATAGGCGCTATTCCAGGCGTCCTGCTCATTATTTCAGGCGTATTTCTGATGCGGTCGGCAAAAGCAGCAAGAGAGGCAAGCGGAAACCTGGCCGGCAGTGCGGGTGAAAGCATGCTGGAGAACTACGGGAAATTTATCAAAATGCAATTATTCTACGCTGCATCAAGTATCGCCGCAGGCCTCATCGGAATCATTCTGCTTATTTTCTTCCTCGTATTTGTCGGCATCGCCGCTTTTGAGGATATGGATACGTATGAAGACCCGGATTCCTATTATTATGAAGATGGGCCCGTCTTTGAATAAAGGTGTGGATCTGACCTCCGAAAGAAAGACACGAATAGCAAAGGTATGAGTTCGGTATTGAACCGGACTCATGCCTTTTTATTATGTTCTCCTCAAATTTTCTGCGTTATCGTCATTCATCCAGGCACGCTCTTCGGTGTGACATACTTTGTATAGCATCCCTATCTTATATGTTAGAAACAATCAGGACATCTCTCCATTTACATCGCAGGACACAGACAGTTATATGATTTCTCATTCAAAATATTTGTTTCTATCTTTTATACGTTTAGACCATTAAGCAGCTATTCCCCCACCGCCCCGCAGATGTACTCTCTATGTTTTATGGTTTTTCTAAAATAATAGTTGAATCGATTAGGCTAGAGCAAACACAGAGTTTTGTAACAATCATATACTTCAATAACCGACATTTTTTCATCCATTTAAGAAAAAGGAAGTGGATATACTTGTGTTTTTCAAAGATAAAAAAATACTCATAATTGGCGGAACAGGTACGATTGGAAAAAGTCTTCTAAAACAAATTCTCAAGGATCAGCCAAAGGTTGTTCGTATATTTAGCAGAGATGAATATAAACAATTTATGTTGGAAAATGAAATCGGTCCCAGAAAGGATATTAGATTTTTAATAGGAGATGTGCGAGATTATGACCGGGTGTTAAATGCTATGGACAGCATTGACTACGTCTTCCATACTGCTGCCATGAAGCATGTTCCTGCTTGCGAATACAATCCCTATGAAGCAGTCCTCACCAATATTATAGGAACCAATAATGTCATTAAAGCGGCAGTGGCCCAAAACGTAAAAAAAGTAGTGTTTACAAGTTCAGATAAAGCAATATCACCAACGAATGCATATGGAGCAACAAAACTCACAGCTGAAAGATTAATTTCTGCAGCAGCATACAGTAAGGGAAAAGCTTCGACGGTTTTTTCTTGTGTTCGGTTTGGAAATGTAATTGGTTCAAGGGGTTCCGTGGTTCCCTTGTTTATAGAACAAATCTTAACGCAAAAAAAGGTGACTGTTACGGATTTAAAGATGAATCGCTTTATGATGACACTGGATCAGGCGACATCTTTATTAATTGGTGCATTAAAGGAATCTCAGGGCGGCGAAATCTTCATATTAAAAATGCCTGTCATATCACTGCATGACTTAGTCTCAGTCGTTGTTGAAGAAACATGCAAAAAACAGAATATGAATATTGATGAAATAGAAATACAAGAAATCGGGCTGCGGCCCGGAGAAAAAATGTATGAAGAACTGATGACTTATGACGAGTCGACAATGGCTTTGGAGCTGCCTGACATGTTTGTTATCCCTTCAACTTATGGGGAGAAAAATCATTATACCCAAGCGAAAAAAGCAACTGAAGGGACTTATAGTTCAAATGACCAAAAGCAAATTTCAAAAGAAGAGGTCCTTGCATTATTAAAATCGCAAACATTACTTTAATTCGGGAAGGAAGATGATCATGAAAGTTCTCGTCACTGGGGGAGCAGGTTTTATCGGCAGATGGGTTGTGAAAAAATTATTAGAAGACCGTCATCAAGTATGGGTACTGGATGATTTATCAAATGGGCGTTTAGAAAATATAGAAGACCTGAAAAACGACCCTGGTTTTATCGAATTTATCCATGGAGATATAAAGGATGTAAAAACATTAGAGGATCTTTTCTCGACAAAATTTGATATTTGCTACCATTTAGGTGCAAGCATCAACGTACAAGATAGCATCGACGATCCGAAAACCACATTTGAAAATGACACAATCGGTACTTTTAACATTTTAGAATTATGTAAGCAGCATAATGTAAAAGTTGTTTTTATGAGTACCTGCATGGTATATGACCGAGCTGCATTTGCTGAAGGTATTAAAGAAACAGATCCTATTAAACCCGCTTCACCTTATGCCGGGTCAAAAATCGCGGCTGAAAATATGGTGCTCTCCTATTATCACGCATACGGTCTCCCTGCGGTTGTTATACGTCCGTTTAATACGTATGGGCCTTACCAAAAAACAGGCGGTGAAGGCGGAGTAGTCGCTATTTTTATAAAAAACAAATTGGACGGTAAAAAGCTGCATATATATGGTGACGGCACACAAACCCGTGATCTTTTATATGTAGAGGATTGTGCTGATTTCGTCGTGCAGGCTGGTTATTCCCAAAAAGCAAACGGTGAAATTATAAACGCAGGCCTTGGAAGAGATATATCGATTAATGAATTAGCAGAATTAATTGCAGGCGATAAACAAAACATTCACCATGTAGAGCATATACATCCCCAAAGTGAAATTCCAAAATTGTTATGTAACTACGAAAAAGCAAAAAAAATTCTTAATTGGAGTCCGCAGGTCAGTTTGGAAGAAGGAATAAGAAAAACAGAAGAATGGATTAAGAGTACGAATCTCATTTAATAGGAGAATGAAAATGACCAGTGAGAATAAATTAGCAATGACAGGCGGTAAGCCTGTCAGAGATTCATATCTTCCATACGGCAGGCAATGGTTAGATGAAGATGATATACAATCAGTAGTTGACGTTTTACGGGGAGACTATTTGACGACGGGACCAGCAATCGACTTATTCGAAGAAAAAGTCGCAGACTATGTTGGCAGCCGCTATGCTGTTGCATTTTCCAGCGGAACAGCTGCTTTACACGCGGCTTGCTTTGCTGCGGGAATTTCACAGGGAGACGAAGTCATTACGACACCCATCACATTTGCGGCAAGTGCCAATTGCATTTTGTACATGGGAGCCAAACCGGTTTTCGCAGATATTAACCCGCACACATACAATATTGACCCTGATTCCATTGAAAAGCTGATCACTCCAAAAACAAAGGCTATTATACCGGTAGATTTTACAGGACAGCCGGTGAATCATGATCAGATTCAAAAAATTGCAAAAGCCCATAACTTGATCGTTATTGAAGATGCTGCCCATGCATTAGGCGCTTCGTATAAAGGGGAAACAATCGGTTCAATCAGTGATATGACGATGTTTAGTTTCCACCCTGTTAAACATATTACAACCGGCGAAGGCGGAATGATAACAACTAATAATAGAGAATATTATGAGAAGCTGCTCCAATTCCGCAGTCACGGAATTACCCGCGACCCTAAAAAGCTAAGCCAAAACCATGGATCGTGGTACTATGAAATGCACTTTCTTGGATTCAATTATCGGATGACAGATATCCAAGCTTCATTAGGCATCAGCCAATTTCAAAAATTAGATGATTTTATTGAAAAACGAAGACATCTTGCCAGGATCTACAACGAAAAATTAAAAACAATCTCCCACATTCATCTCCCAATTCAAGATGCAGCCTCAACTTCCAGCTGGCACCTTTATGTCATTGAGTTAAAGCTAGATTCGCTTAAAGGAAATCGCGATGATATTTTCAACGCTATGCAAAAAGAAAATATAGGTGTTAACGTCCACTATATACCTGTTTATTTACACCCTTATTATCAACGTTTAGGTTATCAAGAGGGCTTATGCCCAAATGCCGAAAAGCTGTATAAAGGAATGATCACCTTGCCTCTGTTTCAATCGATGAACGAAAAAGATGCAGACGATGTTATAAAAGCACTAAAGAAAGTAGTGAATTATTATTCGTAGGAGGTGGTTAGGTGAAAGTAACGGCTATTATCCAAGCACGGATGGGCTCCAGCCGATTGCCGGGTAAAGTGTTGAAAAAAGTGTTGAATAGACCTTTGCTGGAATATCAAATTGAAAGAATCAAAAGAGCAGCACTTATTGATGATATTGTGATCGCCACGACTACAAATGCGATAGATCAACCCATTGTTGAGTTAAGTAAGAGATTGTCTCTTTCTTATTATTGCGGGTCAGAAACCGATGTTTTATCAAGGTACTACGAAGCAGCAAAAATAAGCAACGCGGAAAATGTCGTCCGACTAACCTCTGACTGCCCTATTATTGATTATCGTGTGATTGATAAGGTAATAAAATGTTACCTGGATTCAAAGGGCCAATATGATTATGTGTCTAACACCTTACAGCGAACGTATCCCCGCGGAATGGATATAGAGGTTTTTTCAGCTTCTTCGTTAGAGAAAGCTTATCACGAGTCCAGCCTTGACTACGAACGGGAACATGTTACACCCTTTATTTACCTGAATCCAGATCGATTCAGCTTAGCTAATATCACCTATACCGAAAATCAGAAACAGCATAGATGGACTGTAGATACGCACGAGGATTTTTTATTAATCAAAAACATTATTGAAAAACTTTACCCAACTAAACCTGACTTCAGCCTAGAGGATACCCTATCATTATTGAACGAGTTTCCAGAATGGTCATTGCTCAATGCCCGGATAGAACAAAAAGAAATCATCAATGAAGCCGACAATAAATGCAAGTGATTGAGGTGCTGTGATGAACATCCTTTTCAGAACAGATGCTTCAATTGAAATAGGAACAGGTCATGTCATGAGATGCCTCACGCTTGCTCATGCGTTGCGCAAAAAGGGGGCAAATATTATCTTTATTTGCCGAGACTTACAAGGTCATCTAGCGGAGGTCATCCGAGAGAAACAGTTTGATCTCATTATGCTGCCAGAACCTAAAAAGAATGTTTTCATTCCTAAAACAACTCCGCATTCTAATTGGCTTGGTGTCCCTTGGTATGTTGACGCAGCTGAAACCATTAGCGCGATAAAAGACATGAACAAGGACATCTCCCTCCTTATCATTGATCACTACGCAATTGATATCAATTGGGAGATGAATGTGAAAAAACATGT
The DNA here is from genome assembly GCF_020708615.1 of Bacillus sp. LBG-1-113. Taxonomy (NCBI): domain Bacteria; kingdom Bacillati; phylum Bacillota; class Bacilli; order Caryophanales; family Bacillaceae; genus Bacillus; species Bacillus sp. LBG-1-113. Next base: position 130,734 of record NZ_JAJFDG010000008.1, read on the forward strand.
GAAAAGAATGATGGTGATTGATGACTTGGCTGATCGTTTACATGATTGTGATATATTATTGGATCAGAATCTTTATCATCATTATAAAGATCGTTATGTCAATCTAGTCCCCGAAAGCTGCAAACAATACTTAGGACCAGAATATGTCTTATTGCGAGACGAGTTTTATTCATTTTTACCCCATCACATCAACCGCGATGGAAGTGTAAAAAAGATTCTTGTCTTTTTTGGAGGCAGTGATCCCACTAATGAAACGAAAAAGGTGATGAAAGCCTTTCAGCAGCTTTCCCCCCATGATATTGAGCTGGATATCGTGATTGGAAATACCAATACTCATAAGAATGAAATTGAATCCATTTGTAACATCCATGACTATTGCAACTTTCACTGCCAAGTGAATCATATTGCAGAATTAATGTACAATGCTGACCTGGCAATAGGTGCGGGCGGAACGACTACTTGGGAGCGCTGCTATCTCGGCCTTCCAGCGATCGTCATCACCGTCGCTGAAAATCAAGAATCGATTGCTCAAACGCTTGATCAATTAGGCGCGATTAAATATCTGGGACCTAAAGAATCAGTCAAGGAATCAGATATCGTCTCAGCCATTCAAGACATGATGAATAGCCCCTTGTCACTTCAACAAATGTCAAGAAAAGCCCGACTGCTGCTGGAAAAAAATATGGATCAACGCCAGAACCTCTTATTAGAAATTTTAAAGTAAGGAAGGAATAAATCTGTGTTCAAATATTCCCTTAGACCATTAAAAGAAAAAGACTTAGACACAGTTCTCCGTTGGCGTAACGATGAGAGAATCAGAAAATCAATGTACCATGACCAAATAATTAATGAAAAACAGCATCATCAATGGTTCAAGAAAATAAATACATCCAAAACAGAACATTATTTTATATTTACAATTGATCATAAAGAAACTGGCTTTGTTAGCTTTAAAGATGTTGATGATAAACATAGCCACTGCTATTGGGGTTTTTATATTGGAGAGCCCGATAGTCCAAAAGGCTCTGGCTCTATCATGGGGTTTTTAGCGTTAGAATGGGCGTTTCAAAAGTTGTGTGTTGAGAAAGTATACGGAGAAGTACTTTTGAATAACGAAAGAAGCTTATCATTTCACCAAACATTCGGTTTTTGTAAAGAAGGTCATTTTCGAAACCATATAGTAAGAAATCATCAATATCTTGATGTAATCAGATATGGTCTCTTAAAAGAAGAATGGATTGCAGAAAAGCCGAAAGTGATCAGGAAATTGGCTGAAAGAGGAATAGATATCAAGGACATTGATACAGGTTTTAGTGAACTTTAGACTTTGAACAATCATTTCATATAGATGACATCAAAGTCTATTGTTTTACGGCCGGTATTCCTGTGAATAGAAGGGAGTGCAAAGATGAACGAAATCAATATTGATGGAAGAAGTATTGGCCCGCATCATCCCCCATTTATTATTGCTGAAATGTCCGGGAACCATAATCAATCGTTAGAACGTGCTTTTCACATTATAGAAGCAGCAGCCAAAGCAGGTGCACATGCATTAAAAATACAAACCTATACCGCTGATACGATGACGTTAAATATAGATACGAAAGATTTTAAAATTGAGGATAACGATAGTCTATGGTCTGGCAGTACGCTCTATACATTATATCAGAAGGCTTACACCCCATGGGAATGGCATAAACCCATTTTCGATAAATGCCGGGAGCTTGGAATGATTCCTTTGAGTACGCCATTTGATGAATCGGCTGTCGACTTTTTGGAAGACCTGGGAGTGCCTATATATAAAATAGCCTCATTTGAAAATACTGATATCCCTCTTATCAAAAAGGTAGCTGCTACAGGTAAACCCATTATCATTTCAACTGGAATGGCTACAGTAGCAGAAATTGATGAAACAATAACGGCTGCCAAGGAAGCAGGCTGTAAAGAGTTAATCCTTCTAAAATGCACAAGCACCTATCCGGCATCACCAGTAAACACCAATATTTCTACGATTCCTCATATGAAGGAATTATTTAATTGCCAAGTTGGCTTATCAGATCACACAATGGGAACAGGAGTTGCTGTTGCCAGTGTCGCCTTAGGCGCAACTGTGATTGAGAAACACTTCACTTTATCAAGAGCTGATGGCGGTGTAGATTCTGCCTTTTCACTGGAACCACCTGAATTGAAAGAACTTGTCGTTGAAACGGAAAGGGCATGGCAAGCGTTAGGACAGATCACTTATGGACCAACTGACATGGAAAAAGCTTCGCTTAAATTTCGCCGCTCTATTTATGTAACAAACGATATAAAAGCCGGAGAGATTTTCACCAAAGAAAATATTAAGGTGATACGACCTGGTTATGGTTTGGAACCAAAGTACTTTGATGTAATGATCGGAAAAACAGCAACGAAACACCTTTCAGCAGGGACACCGCTGGGATGGGATTCTATATAGTTTTATCCCCTATTTTTCTATGAAAAGGAATCATGATAATGCTCATAGATATCGTATACGGCACGGGCCACAGATCTAATTTGATGAAAAGAAAGAATTGCCATGTCTACGTTATCTTCAATAGATATATAAAACACAGAATGAATATCCGGTTGTTTCACACGAATTCGATGAAATGAAAAAACGGCACCCTGATTGTTAGATAAATCCGCTAACAGTCAGGGTGCCGTTTACTGTATTAATACAGCATTTTCTTGCGTCTGTCTTCTTCAGTCAAAAACTCTACAAAGCTCCGCATCGCAAACGGTTCTTCCTTGATCTGGCGCGTATACGTGTTTTTGCGCTCTTCTGAAAGAATTTCGCTCTTTTTGATTCTGTTCAGCATATAAATATGAACGGTCTTTTGGATTTGTTTATGCTGATAGCCCGCTTCTTTAAAAAATGCTAATCCAAGTGCAGCAAGAAGCGCAAAAAGACCGGCGCTGATTAGGGACTCTCTGTCTGCTGAAGCATGAAAAAGGAAAGCAGCCAAATTAAAGAGAGAGAATGCAGCAAGCGGAACAGCAAGAAAACGGTAGATGACAGTTTTCTTCATTAAAGGCTGTACAGCCTTTTGAATTTTTTGCATTTCTGTTTTAATGAACCCCGGCATTTGTTCTATTCTGTAAAAGTTCATTTATTCTCCCCCTTTATTTGATTTTGCAAGGCTTTACGAACGTTATCATATGAGTTTATTTTAACGCAGGTGCAAGCTGGTTTTAAAGAAATCTGCCCGTGTTATTCACAAAGAATCTGGATCAACACACTTTATTCTTTTAAAAAGTCAGTGTTATAATTTGTAATGGGAATCAGATTGCTGTTATTCATGGAATACTAATGGCAATCTTCTTGATAAATATGAATTAGCGGGGTTACAAAGTGAGTATTTCTTCCATCCTTTTATCACTTTTTTTCATTTTGAATATTCTTTTGGCCATCATTGTCATATTCAAAGAACGGCGCGATGCCAGTGCATCATGGGCTTGGCTGCTTGTTCTTTTCTTTATACCCGTTTTAGGCTTTATTTTATACCTATTATTCGGTCATAATCTCAGACGCAAGCATTTGTTTCAATGGGAGGATCGCAAGAAAATCGGAATCGAAAAGCTGCTGCAGCATCAGCTTGAAGAATTAGAAAACAGGCAATTTCAGTTCAACAACCGGGCAACCTTTGATAATAAGGATTTAATATACATGCTCATCATGAATAATCATGCTGTCTTTACAGAGGATAATTCAGTTGATGTCATTACAGACGGACGTGATAAGTTTCAGCGGCTTTTACATGACATATCAAAGGCAAAGGATCATATCCATCTACAATATTATATTTACAAAGGTGATGAATTAGGAAAAAAATTGCGGGACGCCCTCATTCAAAAAGCGAAAGAAGGTGTGCAGGTCAGGGTTTTGTATGATGAGCTCGGGTCCAGAACGCTACGCAAAAAGTTTTTCAAAAAACTGCGTGAGGCCGGCGGGCATGTGGAGGTCTTTTTCCCTTCAAAACTCAGGCCGATTAACCTTCGGCTGAATTACCGCAACCACCGAAAGCTCGTCATCATAGACGGCATAACCGGTTATGTCGGTGGGTTTAATGTCGGGGATGAATACCTCGGCCTCAATCCGAAGTTCGGCTATTGGCGCGATACCCATATTCGATTGCAGGGAACGGCCGTCCACGCCATTCAGACACGATTCATCCTTGACTGGAACCAAGCTTCACATCATCATACACTCACCTATATTCCGAACCACTTTCCCGATTGCAGCCCAAAGGGAAATGTCGGGATGCAGATTGTTACGAGCGGGCCCGATTCCGAATGGGAACAAATTAAAAACGGCTACATCAAAATGATTTCAAACGCCAAACGTAGCATTTTGATACAAACACCTTACTTTATTCCGGACGCAAGCCTGCTGGATGCATTAAGGATTGCGTGCCTGTCCGGCATTGATGTCAACATTATGATACCGAACAAGCCCGACCATGCCTTTGTATACTGGGCCACACTTTCGTATATCGGGGATCTCTTAAAAGCCGGAGCCACCGTCTATATATACGATAATGGCTTTATCCACGCGAAAACAATCGTTGTGGATGACGAAATTGCGTCAGTCGGTACAGCGAATATCGACGTCCGAAGCTTCAGGCTGAATTTTGAGGTTAATGCATTTATTTATGATATCAACATTGCCAAAAAACTGGTTTCTACATTTAAAGAAGATTTGCTCGTATCGAGAAAATACACCTACGAGGAATATCAGCAGCGATCATTATGGATCCGCATTAAGGAATCAGTGTCACGGCTGCTGTCGCCGATTTTATAAGATGTGCCAATCCCCCGGCCTTTATGGCCGGGGTTTTTCAGCATGGCATCATCACGCATCCCATAAAAACGTTGGTGACCTTTCCCATATAGCGTGCAATCGTAATAAAAAATCACTAATATGATCATGTAATTTATCAAGAGCGGCTTGCTTGCACCTCCGGATCGTCAGGCCAAGCTCCATTCACGCCGCTTCAAAATCAAATTCACTATTTTTATTTCTTTATACAAAACTTCTCACAAATAGTGTATAAAAGAAAAGTGAGTATTTTTTTGTAAAGGGGACCCGTGTCAATGAATCCGGAAACGGTCAACAAAACCCTCATCAGTATTTCAAAATGGGGAAAAGCAACAGGCATTTTATTTATTATTATGGGCGCTTTTACTGCGCTTTCAGGCGCGTTCTTTTTTCTTATCGGCGCAGTGCCCGGCGTACTGCAAATCATTTCTGGCATCTTTTTGATGCGGTCAGCAAAAGAAGCAGGCTTAATGGCTGAAAAGCATAGCGGGCAATCTGAAGATTTAATGCTGGAGAACTATGCGAAATTTGTAAAGATGCAAGGGATTTATTTAATTGTGAGCATCGCTGTATCGATCCTGGCGATCATCGCATTCTTCATCTTTCTAATGCTTGGAATCGCTGACGGCATATTCAGCGATTATGATACGTACAGCAGCTATTAAGTAAAAAACCCGGAGCTTCCTCCGGGTTTTTTCTTGTTATTCCGCTTCGCTTACTACTGTGAAGCGTTCATTTTTGTGTGACGGATGTTCAAGCTCATCCAAAACAGCAATCGCATAATCGGCATAGCTGATATAACTGTCGCCTTTTGCGTTTACGATCACATTGTCTTTTCCTTTTTGGTAAGATCCCGTCCGCTTTCCTGCCGCATCAAAAAACGCCGCCGGGCTGAGGAATGTCCAGGAAATAGAGTCTGCCTTTTGCAGGTCTTTCAGGTTCTCTCCTTGATTTGATGCAGTCGGAAGATATTCTTTCGGGAATTCCGGTGTATCCATTAAACGTGTTGTTTTGGCTTCATCAACGAACAGGCTTCCCGCTCCGCCGACGACAAACAATCTTGTATGTTTTGCATCCTTTAGCAGGTTGATTAATGTTCTGCCTGCTTCAACATGAAGATGTTCCTGGCCAGGCGCAGCTCCAAAAGCGTTCACGAGTGCATCGAAAGGCTTGAGATCTTCCGCTGTCAGTTCAAAAACATCTTTCTCCAAAATCGCTGTGTCCTGCTCTTGCACTTTAGATGCATTTCGGACAATGGCTGTTACCTCATGGCCTCTTTCCTTCGCTTCTTTCAAAATCAGACTTCCCGCTTTTCCGCTTGCACCAATAATTCCTATTTTCATTTTTTGATTTCCTCCTTATTTGTAACAATTTTAGTTACATGTTGGCGGTGAGAAGTCATCTCTTTTGATTAAAAGAGATGATTCATTACATCTTTTAATGACTTGCTTGCCAGCTCATTTTCCATCGCTTTTTGCACACTTTCAAATGTCTCATCCAGTGCGCACTGAATTTTTTTGCCTACCGGACACATCGGGTTCGGGTTTTCATGAACCGCAAATAGTTCCTCTTGGTTTTGAACAGCCCGATATACTTCTAAAAGAGAAATATCAGCTGGATCTTTTGTGAGGCTCGCGCCCGGCACCCCGGCGCGTGATGTGAGAATATCGCCCTTTTTCAGCAGGCTGATCATTCTTCTTACAACTACCGGATTGGTGTTGACACTGTCAGCGATAATGTCCGAAGACGCTTTTTCATCCATCGAAATGAGCGATAAAATATGAATGGCAACAGCAAGACGGCTGTTAATCATGTTTTTTCACCACCGTTGTAACTATAATAGTTACATTTAATTCGTTTGTCAACATATAATATACACTAAATTTGCGCTTCTTGGACATCCGTTTAGTCAATAAAACGGCCGGATGCACTCCGGCCGTGTCTTGTCAGAATAAGAAATATCGTTGTCCCAGCGGAACATAATCGACAGGCTGGCAGGATAATTCTTCTCCGTCAGCAAAGACTTGATATGTTTTCGGATCGACTTCAATCTTCGGCAAAGCAGCGTTTAATTTCATATCCAGCTTGCTCAGCTTGCGGATGTTTTTCACAGGAGAAATTCTTTTTTCCAGCCCAAACCTTTCCGCCACGCCCCTTTCAATGCCCGCCTGGGACATAAACGTAATGGAGGTTGAGCGGTTGGCTTTACCATACGAAGCATACATTTGGCGCATGAACACAGGCTCCGGAGTCGGGATAGACGCGTTTGGATCCCCCATTTGCGCGCGTGCTATCATGCCGCCCTTTAAGACCAATTCCGGTTTCACGCCGAAAAATACAGGATCCCATAGGACAAGGTCAGCGAGCTTACCTTTTTCTACAGAACCGACTTCATGGCTGAGGCCGTGAGTAATTGCCGGGTTAATCGTATATTTGGCAATGTAGCGTTTCGCACGTACGTTATCGTTTCCGTTTTCTCCAGTGAGAGCGCCACGCTGTTTTTTCATTTTGTCAGCCACCTGCCAAGTGCGGATAATGACTTCGCCAACCCGCCCCATCGCTTGGGAATCCGATGACGTCATGCTGATCGCACCAATATCATGGAGAATGTCCTCTGCCGCAATTGTCGCAGCCCTGATTCTGGAATGGCTGAACGCCACGTCCTCGGGCACCTTCGCGTCTAAATGGTGACAGACCATCATCATGTCAAGGTGCTCATCCATCGTATTGACGGTGTAAGGGATTGTCGGCGTTGTGGATGACGGCAGAATGTTCGCATAAGAGGCGAGCTTCATAATATCCGGGGCATGGCCTCCGCCTGCTCCTTCAATGTGATAGGTATGAATCACCCGCTCACCAATTGCATCAAGCGTGTTTTCCAGAAAGCCCGCTTCATTGATCGTATCCGTATGGATTGCGACTTGAATATCGGCTTCCTCCACAACTTCCATGCACGTTTTGATAGCGCTTGGCGTCGTGCCCCAATCTTCATGGAGCTTCAGGCCGATGGCGCCGGCTTCCACCTGTTCAATCAGCGGCGCTTTATCGGATGCATTCCCTTTTCCCAAGAAGCCGACATTGATCGGAAATTCCTCGGCCGCTTCCAGCATCCTTGCCATATACCATGCACCTGACGTACATGTTGTCGCTTTGCTTCCTGTAGCGGGCCCCGTTCCGCCTCCAAGAAGAGTCGTCACTCCTGAGGAAAGTGCAACTTCCATCTGCTGAGGACAAATAAAGTGAATGTGCGTATCCACTCCTCCAGCCGTTAAAATTTTGCCTTCCCCGGAAATCACCTCTGTACCCGCACCGATGACCATATGCGGATCGACTCCATCCATGATATCTGGGTTGCCGCTTTTTCCGACACCCACGATCCGGCCGTCCTTTACACCGACATCCGCTTTGACAATGCCTGTGTAATCCAATAACACGACGTTGGTGATCACCAAATCCAAAGCACCGTCTTTTCCTGTGATGCTGCCGTTTTGGCCCATGCCGTCACGGATCGTTTTTCCGCCTCCAAAGATCATTTCTTCACCATATACAGTGAAGTCCTTTTCGACTTCGATCCATAAGTCCGTATCGCCCAATCTGATTTTATCGCCCGTTGTCGGACCAAACAGCTCCGCGTATTGTTCCCGTGACATTTTCATCGAATCACACCTTCCATCCAGCCGGCTTTCTTTAAGTTGGCTAACGTTTTTTCTTTGCCGCGTTCATCGATATACGTATCGGACATTCCGTTCAGTCCTCTTACTGTTTTTCGTCCTCTGAATTCAACAAGCGTGACCGTTTTCTCCTCACCTGGCTCAAAACGGACCGATGTGCCTGACGGAATGTCGATACGCATGCCGATGGCTTGTTCGCGGTCAAACGATAGCGCACCATTGGCTTCCGCAAAATGAAAATGGGAACCGACCTGAACGGAACGTGATCCGGTGTTTTTCACCGCTATCTCCCGTGTCTGGCGGCCTTCGTTAATCGTAATGGTTCCCTCAGCAATCTGAAATGCTCCCGGCTTCATGACTTCACCTCCGCAGAAATCGGATGGTGTACTGTGACAAGCTTCACTCCGTCAGGGAATGTAGCTTCCACCTGAATGCTGTCCAGCATCTCAGGCACGCCCTCCATGACATCTTTTTCAGTCAATACATGGCGGCCGGCTTCCATCAGCTCCGCCACTCCCTTACCATCACGCGCGCCTTCCATGATAAAACAGGTGAGATAAGCGGCAGCCTCGGGATAATTGAGCAGAACGCCGCGCGCCTTTCGCTGCTTGGCTAATTCTCCCGCTGCAAAAATGAGCAATTTCTCTTGTTCAACAGGTGTCAGTTTCATCTTAGGTCCTCCTTATTATCGTCATTCTAAAGTGGATTGCGTTACATGAATCTCCGGAACGATGCAGGCGGGCCATCACCTCCCTTTTTCAGGATGCTGATCAAACAGTGAGATGCCTTTCAAAACGGCGAGCCGTTTCTTCGTCAGCCTTTCCGTGAGCGACGACCGTTCCCCTGTCCATAACATAAAGATAGTCAGCGCACGTTAAGGCGTTCTCTAAGCTGTGTTCCACCAAAACAACTGCAGTCTCTTCTTTTCTGGAAATTTCTATGATAACTTTTTGAATCAATTCCACGATTGAGGGCTGAATTCCTTCCATTGGTTCATCTAGTAAAATCATTTTCGGATTACCCATCAGCGCTCTGGCAATCGCAAGCTGCTGCTGCTGTCCTCCGCTCAAATCGCCGCCTTTACGGTCGAGCATGTCCTTCAAAACAGGAAACCACTGAAAAATCTCCTCCTTGATCTGCCCTCTCCGCTCCTTCTTAGGAAGCGGTTCTTCTCCGAGCAAAAGATTGTCGCGAACGGTTAAAGCGGGAAAGATGTCTCTCCCCTGCGGCACGTACGCTATTCCTGCTCTTGCCCGTTTTTCCGTCTTTTCGTTTTGAACAAACGTTTGATGAAAACGGATTTGTCCCTGTTTGGCCGGGATCAGGCCGATGATCGTCTTCAGCAAAGTGGATTTCCCAACTCCGTTTCGGCCTAATACAGCGACGATCTGCCCAGGGCGGACTTCCATGCTGAGGTTATGCAAAACCATGGATTGATCGTAACCGGATGTCACATTACTAACCGCTATCATGACGCCCCGCTCCTTCCTAAATACACCGCTGCCACCTCTTCATTGCTTGTAATCTCATCCATCGATCCTTCACAAAGCACTTTTCCTTCATGCATCACCGTCACTTTTCTGGAAAACGAGCGGACAAAATCCATATCGTGCTCCACAATTAAAACGGAACACGTTTTGGCAATTTCCTCAAGGAGAGCCCCGGTTTTATCCCGCTCTTTTCCCGTCATTCCGGCGATCGGTTCATCCAGCAGCAAAAGCTTCGGCTCCATGGCGAGCTGCATGCCGATTTCGAGCCATTGTTTCTGTCCGTGTGACAGGCTGCCGGCTTTTATGTCCCGCTTTCCTTCTAAACCGATTAGCTTCAGGATGTCTGTCACCCTTTCACGCTGTTCTCTTGTCATACGCGCCATCAGCAGGGAGAGAATCGTTTTTTTCTGCTTCATGGCAAGCTCGATATTTTCAAACACGGTCAGCTGCGAAAAGACACTCGGAGCCTGAAACTTTCTGGCGACGCCCATTTTGGCGATCTGATATTCCTGAACCTTTGTCAGTTCTGCCGTTTCTTGAAAAACAACCTCACCCGACTGCGGCTTTGTTTTCCCGCAAATAATATCCAGCATGGTTGTTTTCCCGGCGCCATTCGGCCCAATCAAAAAGTGAATATCACGTTCCTGCACACTGATATCCGCCCCCTGCAGCGCCCAAAATCCATCAAACTGAACCTTCACGTCACGGCAGATAAGTATCGGTTTCATATGCAGCCGCTCCTTTCTTTTTCGAGAAAGAAAGCCGGGTTCCAAGCTTCTCAAACAGTCCGACAATCCCTTTTGGCAAGTAAAGCACGACGATCATAAACAGCGCACCGAGGAAATACAGCCAAATGTCAGGATAATATTCGCTTAAATAGCTTTTCATGCCGTTTGTTAACAGCGCGCCCAGCACAGCTCCGAAAATGGAGTGCCTGCCGCCGATCGCCACCCACAGCACCATTTCCACTGAAGGGATGATGCCCATCATTTCCGGCGAGATCATTCCGTCCTGAAGCACAAACAGCATCCCGGCAATTCCCGCCATCGCAGCGGACACACAGTAAATAAACACTTTAAAAACAGTGGAATGATAACCGAAAAAACGCACCCTGTTTTCTCCTTCGCGAACCGCCTGCAAAAGCCGGCCAAAGCGGCTTCTCGTAAGAAACAAAGCGAATACAACAGTAAGGCCGAGAAAAAAGACTGTGGTAAAATACAGGATCCGCTTCAACGCAGGATCAGCCAAAGAATATTGAAAAATCGTATAGAAGTTGGTTAGTCCATTGGTACCGCCGGTGATTTCTTGGCTGCCGATGAACAGTGTAACCACCACAACGACGACTGCCTGTGATATCAATGAAAAATATACTCCCTTTATATTGTTGCGGAACGTAAAATAGCCGAGCAAAAACGCCAGTAGCACAGGCACAGCGACAGCCGCCGCAATTGCAGCAAAAGGATGCCTGAACAAAGCCCAGATCCACGGCAGTTCGCTGACTCCCGTCCACTCCATAAAATCAGGAATCCCGGATGGTGAGGCTTCTATTTTTAAATACATCGCCATGCAGTAGGCGCCCAATCCGAAAAAGACGCCGTGCCCCAAGCTCAAAATGCCTGTATATCCCCAAATGAGGCAAATGCCGACCGCTACAATCGCAAAGCATAAAAACTTCGCCAACAGCCCCAATCGAAACTCCTGAAGAAAGAACGGAGCGGCGATAAAAAGGGCAAACATCACAAGATACGGACTGAATTGCGAAAACTGCTTCATCCGGCACCCCCTAATCAAGTAATCTCGTTTTGACGCTTGCGAGACCCGAAGGCCGCCATTGCAGAAAGAGAATAATAAACGCAAACACCACAACCTTGGCTATGATGGCGCTTGCCGAATACTCCACAAATGTACTGAGTAATCCCACCAGCACAGCCCCAATAATCGTCCCTTTTAATTTTCCGATACCGCCTAAAATGACGATCATAAAAGCATCGACCAGATAGGACGAACCGAGAGTAGGCCCGATTGACCCCAGCAATGTGAGTGAGCTCCCCGCAATACCGGCCAGCCCGCTTCCGAGCGCGAAAGCCAATGTATCTGTTTTTCTCACAGATACACCAAGACATGATGCCATGCTCCGATTCAGCGTAACAGCCTGCATCCGCCGTCCCGCAGAGGTTTTAAACAAATAGAATCCGAGCAGCGCCAGTGTAAAAAGAACGAGCGCCAAAATAAACAGCCTTTTATACGGAAAGGTAACGGAAAACAGTGTTACTCCTCCCGTCAGCCATTCAGGAGACTTGACGGCCACATTTGGTGCGCCAAAAATCGATCTGGCCGCCTGCTGCAGGATCAAGCTTACCCCCCATGTTGCCAAAAGGCTGTCGAGCGGACGGTCATACAACCGCCTGACAATCACCTTTTCAATAACAATTCCAATAAACGCCGCAACCGCAAATGCCATGATGATAGCAATTAAAAAATAGTAAGAAAACATAGAAGCCGGCAAATAACTTAAAAACAGCTGCTGAACGACATATGTCGTATATGCCCCCGCCATAATCAGCTCACCGTGCGCCATATTGATTATGTTCATCAAACCGAATGTAACGGCCAATCCAATCGCAATGAGAATCAAAATAGAACCGAGACTGATTCCGTTAAACAATTGCGTTACGATGACAGACATTTTCCGCCTCCTCTCCCGCAAACGGCTTTGATTTATTTAGATAACCCCTTTGCCCAGTCGTACGTTCTTAAATACGGATCAGGTTTTACCGGATCACCTGAATTCCATACTTCTTTAAACTGTCCATCCCCCGTGATTTGCCCGATTCTAACTGTTTTGTAAAGATGCTGTGTTTCCCCATCGATTTTCACCGTGCCGCCCGGGGCCTTGAATGCAATCCCGTCAGCCGCTTTCTTCACTTTATCGATATCAAAGGACTTGGCTTTTTCAACAGCCGCTGCCCAGAGATACACCGCATTATAACCGGCTTCAATCGGATCGCTCGTCACCCGGCTATCGCCGTTCATCTTTTTATAATGCTTCACGAATGTCTGATTTTCGTTTGTATTGGTTGTCTGGAAGTAATTCCACACCGCATAATGCCCTTTTAGCACATCAGGACCGATCCCCCGAATTTCTTCCTCTGCGACACTCGCCGACATGACAGGAATTTCATCAGCTGTCACACCCGCATCTATCAGCTGCTTAAAAAATGCCACATTGCTGTCGCCGTTTAATGTGTTAAAAATAACATCCGGCTGCTTTTCATTGATTTTGCTGACCAGCGTACTGTAATTCGTGTGGCCGAGCGGCGTATACTCTTCACCGACAATTTCTCCCCCAGCGGCTTTCACTTGCGCTTTAATGATTTTATTGGCTGTTCTCGGAAACACATAATCAGAGCCGATCAGAAAGAATGTCTTGCCTTTATTCTTCAGCAGCCAATCAACAGCCGGCACGATTTGCTGGTTTGTCGTTGCTCCGGTATAAAACATATTTGGTGATGACTCCATGCCTTCGTATTGCACCGGATAAAACAGCAGCCCGTTATTTTGCTCCACAACCGGGAGCATCGCTTTACGGCTCGCTGATGTCCATCCTCCGAAAACAGCCGCCGCTTTGTCCTGCTGAAGCAGCTTTCTCATTTTTTCGGCATATGTAGGCCAGTCAGAAGCCCCGTCCTCCACGACAGGTTCAAGCTTTTTGCCGAGAACGCCGCCTTTTTGGTTGATTTCATGAATAGCCAGCAGCTCTGCATCATGAACGGATACCTCGCTGATTGCCATTGTCCCGCTTAATGAGTGAAGAATCCCAATCTTCACTGCATCCCCGCTTGTGTCAATATCAACTGTTTTTTTCGCATCCACGCTGGCTTCCGACACTTTTTTCGGCGCCGCACATCCCGTGATCAGAATCGTGATAAGAACCATCAGAAAGAAAGCCTGTATTCTAACCCCTTTGCTTTTCATTCACAACCTCCTTTGTCTGATTGAGTCAACTGATGTTATAAAAGTTAACAACTTATGTCATTTATTATATAGAAAAGATGCATTACTTTAAAGAATATTTAAAAAATTTAGATACTTTAACCAAATCGATTGTCTTTTTTGTCATATTTATTCACATAAAAAAAGGCAAGAAACATTGTTTCTTGCCTTGCCGCTCTGATTAATTTTTATCTGTGAATGTATCCTTTGCTTTACCGATATCTTTTTGGACCTCGCCTTTTGCCTTATCTTTTTTGCCTTCAGCCTTCATATCCGTTTTGTCGGTCATATCTCCAACTTTATCCTTCACTTCTCCCTTGGCTTTATTTAAGCCGCCTTTCATTTTATCTTTTACACTATCGTTACCCATGTGTAATTCTCTCCCTTCATTTATGTGTGTACTTGTTACCTTCCCGATCTGAGCAGCGGTAAACATTTGAATATTATTTATCGATTTCATAACGCTCTCCGTAACGGAGCACCTTGTAGAGCGCCAGCCCGTCAGATGATTTATTTTCTGAGTAACGGACCGGCAGCAGGGCAAAAAACACATAATACGTAGAAAAGTAGACAAACTGATAAAAAAACACATTTGGCTTCAATACACTGTGTATAATGAGCAAATTCACTGCGAAAATGGTGATTAAGTTAAACAGGCAGCCTCCGGCATAAACAAGTGCGTGTGTGAATCGGTTGTCGATCTTCAGTTCGCCGTACCGGCAAAACGAATCCATAAAATAAATGGTTCTGACCTGTATCGGCCCGATCCTGAACAGCTTTTTGCCCATCCCGATATCCAATGAACCCTTCCCGCCAAAAATAAAGGCCATAAAGCTGTGCCCGGCAACATGTATAATAGATACAAGCGGCAGAACGATGAGGAAAGACCACAGAAACTTCACCATATCATCAAATCCAAACATTGAATTCCCCCTCACGCTTGTCATAAACAACGCCATTTCCCATTTCACAAAATCGCGGCTAACCATCCGTTTGTGTTCCAAAACAGTATGTAGCGATTTTTCCTGTTCTCCACGGAAATAAACGTCCCGATGCTCCCCTTTTTTTGTATAAAAAAAAACCATCTGGCGTCAGATGGTTTTTACACTTGATATAAACAGTCTTCCTTCTGGATCAGCGCTCTCATGCTGACCGCTTTTTCATAGAAAAACACCGCATCTTGATAGTTTTCGTGAAGGCTCGAATATGCAGCTGCATCCAGAGCAAATTCCTCAATATACACATACAGGGACTTGGCCTCCATATAATCAAAAACCTCTTGAATCATACCCATGTTAACGGATTCCACATATAGAGCCTGCAGAAATTTATATTTTTCCAGACTAAAGCTGTCGTTTCGTTTTCGGGCGATGGCAATCCCTTTTTCATAATAATGCATAGCCGCTTGTTCAGCTTGTTTTTTGAAGAGAACACGCGTCAAGCTGAACAGCGCTTTCGGGAGCTGCTCCAGCTGATGTTCCTCAAAGACGGGCAGCGCTTTTTCAAAGTAGGCAGCCGCCTGATCCAGCTCTCCTTTTTCATCATAACAGTTCCCCATGTTGTAGAGGGCTGATCCGATCAAGCGGGGCTGTCCTTCCAGTAAAGCCAAACGATAAGCGTCATCGAGATGCTCAAGCGCTTTTTCATAATTTCTGTAGTCTATATAGTTTCCCGAAATGACAAAGTGGCATTGAATTCTTCTCACCCTGTAAAAATCATGAGCCTTGTAGGTCTCAAGCGCCTGTATCGCATGATTCATAGAAAAGTGGGTCTGCTTCATAATATAAAATACTTCTGCTAC
Source organism: Bacillus sp. LBG-1-113 (assembly GCF_020708615.1). Classification (NCBI taxonomy): domain Bacteria; kingdom Bacillati; phylum Bacillota; class Bacilli; order Caryophanales; family Bacillaceae; genus Bacillus; species Bacillus sp. LBG-1-113. The sequence goes on from NZ_JAJFDG010000008.1 coordinate 146,532, forward strand.
TTTAAAATGAAATTCCGCTCTTTCAATATCATCCTCTACAAACGCAAGCATTTTCTCAGCTTTTCGATAGAAAGATATGGCTGAGATGTAATTGTTCTGTTCAAATTCATACATTCCTCTGAACAAATGAAAATAATACTCAGATAATCCCGAGATGCTGTCCTTGCTGCTTTCCAGCCTCTCGATTAATTCACGATATTGGAGCTGAGATTCCTCGTGCAGGTCGGGCTTTACATAATCAAGCATAATTTGATGACGGTAGCTGATCAGCTGATAATACAACAGAAGCAGCTGATCCTCTTCCATATGTTCTATATCATGATCAATCTCTTCCTTCAGCTGAACGGCATCAGCCACTTGAAATGCTAAAATGTGCTTATACCACTGATTGATTTTAACTCCTACTTGAGATGACGGGATCTCGTAAGCGGCCATGCCTCTCCAACCCTTTCTATGAACTAGTGGTTATATTTTATCATATTGTATGGCTTTGGAATTAAAATTCCTTCCAATGATTCCTTCTTTTTGCCTATCCTTATATCTTTCGGTTTATGAATGGATTTTTTGCACTTTTTTGCGCATTACAGTTTTTGACACAAAAAAGCTTACCGGACTTAGCCGATAAGCTTTTATCATATTAACCGCCGATATAAGACATTTCCACTTTCTTTTTCCCCGCTGTTTTTGAAAGCGTCCGGTCAACTGAATATTGGTCTATCCGATTCTTCCATACTGTGCCGATCATCTCTGTCAGCTCGCCATCACTTAATCCCTGCCGAACCGGCGCTCTGAGGTCATATCCGCTTGAAGCGAATAGGCAAGTAAACAACTCACCGCGCGCAGACAGGCGGGCCCTGTTACACGAGCCGCAGAACGCATCAGATACAGAAGAAATCACACCGATTTCACCAGAGCCGTCCAAGTAGCGGAATCTTGAAGCAACTTCCCCTTTATAGTTAGGCTTGATCGGTTCAACCGGCATGTGTTCATTGATTACATCAATGATTTCCGCCTTTGTCATGACATCTTTCTTTTCCCATTGGTTGGTGTTGCCGACGTCCATAAATTCGATGAATCTCAGGATATGCCCATTTTCTTTAAAATAGCGCGCCATAGGCAGTATATCTTTTTCATTGACGCCCCTTTGGACAACCATGTTGATTTTAACGCCGAGCCCCGCTTGTTTCGCCGCTTCAATGCCTTCAAGCACCTTACTGACAGAAACCCCTCGCCCGTTGATCATTTTAAAGCGTTCGTCCTCTAATGAATCAAGGCTGATGGTAACCCTTTTCAAGCCGGCTTCTTTGAGTTTCTCAGCATAAACAGGCAGCAGCGACCCGTTTGTCGTCATCGCAATATCACGGAGACCCGGAATGCGGGCCAGTTTTTTGATTAATTCAGGCATGTCTTTTCTCATAAGCGGTTCTCCGCCGGTCAAGCGGATTTTTTCCACCCCAAACCTGGTGACAAACAGCGTCGCAAGCCGTTCCATTTCCTCAAATGAAAGCAACTCTTCTTTCTTTAAAAAAGGATAATCCGGGCCAAATAATTCGGCTGGCATACAGTACGTGCATCGGAAGTTGCAGCGGTCTGTAACAGAAATGCGAAGATCTCTGAGCGGTCTGTTCTTTTTATCTAACATCTGGCGAGATTCTGTATTCATTGCGCAGCCCCTCCTATCCCCAAATTCTTTCGGGATGTGTATATACATTAAAAGATCCGTTTCTCACAAAACCGATCGCTGTGATATTTAATTCTTCTGCCATTTGAATCGCAAGCTCTGTCGGGGCCGATTTTGAAATCACAATCGACACGCCGATTTTTGCCGCTTTTAACAGCACTTCTGATGAGATTCTCCCGCTGAAGACAATCAGTTTATCGCGGACGGACATCCCATTCAGCAGGCAATGTCCGTATAATTTATCAAGCGCGTTGTGACGGCCGATATCTGTGCGCATCAAAAGCACTTTCTCCGTATCGCAAAGCGCCGCGTTATGCACGCCTCCCGTCTCCTGAAACGTCCCGCTTTCTTTTTGCATATCCTTCATAAGCGCCAAACAAGTTTCAGGCGAAATCTTGATTTGACTGACAGCCGTCTTGGCGGTTTTGACATCCTGCTGAAAATAAAAATGGCGACCCTTTCCGCAGCACGAGCCGATCACCCGTTTCGTATATTCCTGTTGATCCAATGTCCCAGGATGAACAAGATCGACATACACAAAACCGAGACTTTCATCTATTGTAAACCTTTTAATCTCTTTTTGAAATCGAATAACGCCCTCAGATGCGAGAAATCCGATGACGAGCTCTTTGATATGCTCCGGCGTGCAAACGAGCGTGACAAACTCACTGCCGTTCACCATCACCGTCAACGGATATTCCGTCACCATCCGGTCGGTTTGCCTGCTCATTTCCCCTTGTTCATAACGCCATATCTCCCTGACCGCAGTTACTTTATCATTCAATGTCTCTTCCCCTCCGCAATGTTCCTGCCTTTATATTTTTTCACACTCCTCAGATTTTGTCGAATCCTGTTATAAAAAAAAGAGCCCATTCTAAAGGACTCTACGTTTGGTTATGCTGATTCTTTTTCAGGATCATAAACAGCACAAGAGCTGCGATCAAAGTGAGCATGCTGACAAAAAAGAAAGCTGCCAGTTTCAGAAAAACACCGAGCAATATGAAAACCACGGCCGCTATAAGAAATATCAATCCTAACAATCTCATGTTTTCAACCCCTTTTACCGGTATCATTCCCGCAGGCACTGTTTTTAAACCAATAGAAAAAGGCGCCTGGGGCAGCGCCTTTTCATTGGGTTAATCCGTAAATTTTTGTGCTTCTTTTTCCCAGGCCTGCTCAAATTCTTCCGCACTGTCTGCTGAAATATATTCTCCACCGCCGGCAACAGCCGCCTGTTTCATTTCCGCGTTTTCTTTCACATCAAAGTTGAAGCCGATAATGTTTACAATCGTATCTACATTTGCTTCACGAAGCTTTTCAATTTCATCAGCAGGATTTCCGCCGCATGTTTCTTCGCCGTCAGTAATTAAATACACCACGTTTTTCCCGTCTGCATCAAACGCTTCAAATTCTTTTCTAGTATCAGAAAGCGCTTTGGCAATTGGCGTCCAGCCGGTCGGTTTGATGCCGCTTAATGAATGGTCAAAGAGCGTTCCTTCATATGGATGGAGGCCGTAAATCGTTTCTGTTGTGCTGCATGAAAGAGCCTTTCCGGAAAGTTTATTGTTTCCGGCATGTCCAAAGACACGAAGCATCAGATTTGTATCCTCAGGAAGCAGCTCGGCAAAAGACTTTACAGATTTTTTGGCAATGTCTATCTTTCGTTCTCCTCCTGTTTTTTGAACCATACTTCCGCTTCCATCAAACAGGACAGCTACATTCGTGTCGGCTTTTTTCTCAGCGGCAAAAGACGGGGACGCAATGGAGACAGTCAACAGTCCAATCATACTTGCAGTCAGTAATTTTTTCATGTTCAACTTCCTTTCTTTATCATATTTTCCAACGTCTTGTTGGATTCTTCTTAATGCTAGAATATGAAACCTCAAATTGATATAGGGCAAGCTGCCTTTTATCTCCCTTTTACTCTCTATTCAAAATCGCTGGAAACCTCAATCGTTTTTAGCCATTTCCACCCAAAAAATATAGAAAGAATGTGACACCGTTCATTCTTTTTTCTCCGTGATCAGGAGAGAAAAGCTGAAATCTGCTACTATGCTACAGGCGGGCAGCTGCTTACTTTTGAACGTTTTGTTAAAAACAAAAAAGAGGCTGACCTTTCAGCCTCTTCTTTGTTCTTATTTAGATAACATCAGAGATTGCTGAGTGAAAATTTTCTCAACATCTTTTTGTGTATAAGCAGGGAAATATTCTCCGCCGCCAACTTTAGCAATTGCGTTCAGCTGGCCTTTATACCCTTCTTTATAGTCAAATCCAATTACATTTACTGTGATGTTGTCTTTATGAAGTTCTCTTGCTGTTTTGATCGGGTTGCCGCCGCATGTTTCCTCACCGTCTGTTAGCAGATAAACGACTTTTTCTCCTTTTGCATCAAGCTGATCGAAAGAAGATTTCGCCTCGTTCAGCGCTTTTGCGATCGGTGTCCAGCCAGTCGGCCCGATTGTGTTAAGAGAATTGAGGAAGCTCTGTTCGTTAAAGCTTTGGAAGCCGTATACGTTGCGAATCGCTTCGCATGATTGAACTTTTCCGGAATTTTTATTGTTTCCTTCTGAACCAAACACACTCATTTTCACTTGAGTGTCTGCAGGCAGTGAGCTTGCAAACTTTGAAATTTCTTTTTTGGCTGAATTAAATTTAGATACACCGTCTATTCTTTTCGCCATGCTTCCGCTGGCATCAAGCAAAACCGCCACGCTTGCCGGAGCTTCAGCCTTCGGTTCTGTTTTTTCAGCAGCAAAAGCAGGTGACGTCAGTCCAAATAGCAATCCTGTCATCATGATCAGTGAAAATCTTTTTTTCATGTTCTTGCCCCTTTTCAAGTTTGTTTCTGCGTGCAGATGTTCAACGCTGAACATAACTAATCGTAATCGACAAAAACAGAGAAATAAATAGGGCGGGCTTCCCCATTGCCTCTGTTTACTTTTGCATAGAAATCTTTATTTTTATTAGTGATTTCCGCCTAACAGCAGGATGAAAAATCATGATTGTCAGCCTTTCGCCTTTCGTTATATGAGTCTGTCGAAGTCAGTCGATCAATGTGGATTTCTTTACCACAAGCTCAGTGTCAGCAAATATGAAAAAGGAACTGATTCCCTCATCCTCATATAGACTTTAAAATACGCAGAAGGCCTTTAGGCGGTCTTTAGCCGCTTTTAAATAAAAAGGCTTAGGAACAGAATATGCGCTTATAAACGGCAAAAAAGACGCTTTATGAAGCGTCCTTTTATTTCTTCGCCATATATTTATTCAAAAACGAATCTGCGGTTGAAATCTGTGTTCCTTGATAATAATACTTCACAATCTCATCAACTGTTTTGCCCTCTTTGGCCATAAAATTAGCTCCATACTGGCTCATTCCCACACCGTGGCCAAAGCCTTTCGTGGTAATGGTAATGGTGTCTCCATTTCGTTTCCATTCAAAATCAGCTGAATTGAGGCCAAGCTTTTCGCGTATGTCCCTTCCTTTCAGCTTCTTGCCGTTAATGACGGCTGTTGCCACCTGATGGCCCGGTGTTTCTCCGGTGATCTCTCCGACAGTATTTGACCCATTCAGCTGGACGCCAAGCTTTTGTTCAAATTGTGCCACTGTAAAGGTTCTGGTGGCCTTATACTTCGGGGATTTTTTATCCCAAGAGCTTTTGACGCTTTTTAAATAAGGAATGGCACTTGTCCAATATGCTTCCGCATTTTCTGTATAACCGTTGCTTGTGGAGAAAAAGGAGGCTTCAATCGGCTGGTTGTTGTACGTTAAGATTTTGCCTTGCGTACTGGCAACCGCATCTGTGATTCTTTTCAGCTTTGCTTCATAATCTGCGCCCCACTGTTTCTTCAGCTCCGGTTTGCTTTTGTACACCTGGAACATCTGAGTATCATCGACCAGCGAGCCTTTAGGGGCCTCTACTGCGGAATTTGAGACCATCAGCCTGACAATAAACGTTCTTGCGGCGAGAGCCTGAGCCTTCAGCGCTTCAGGTTCAAAGGTAGCCGGCATTTCGGAGGCGACGACTCCGATGACATACTCTTCAAGCGGAATATCTTCTACGGATTGATTGGCGGTTCGATAGACTGGGATAGAAACAGGCGAAGCTTTCAATGTTTCCGCTCCTTTAGATTCTTGTATCGTATTGACTGCTGTCTTTCCTGATTCTCCTCTGGCCCCCGCTTCCTTATTATGCTGAAACGGAATCACTAAGAGTGTGGGGACCAAGAGAATCAATGCACATAGTATGGATAGTGTGATTGCGAATTGTTTCATATTTAGCTGCCTCCTGCTCGGGATTCGACTCTAGTCTAGTCTATGGGCAGGGACAAGCTAATATGACTCTCCTTTTGGACAGAAACTTTATTTGTCATTTACGTATTCTTTTTTGCTATTTTGCGCATAATGATGATAATACACTAAAAATAAAAAACCAGTATGCCAGAATGACATACTGATTTTTAATCCTTTATGCGTTTAAGTCTGAAACTACTTCTTTGCTTTCTTGCTCAGAAGCAGACTCATCGTTTACACGTTCGATGTCTGCGCCAAGACCGGCAAGCTTCTGATGGAAATCAACATAACCGCGGTCTAAGTGTTTCAGTTCAGTAACACGTGTATGACCTTCAGCCACTAACCCCGCAAGAATCAACGCTGCGCCTGCACGCAAGTCAGTAGCTGCAACTTCAGCTCCTTGAAGCTGTACAGGGCCGTTAATAATCACAGAACGTCCTTCAATCTTGATATCACCATTCATACGGCGGAATTCTTCCGCGTGCATAAAACGGTTTTCAAAAACAGTTTCTGTAATCATGCTTGTGCCGCTTGCACGAAGCAGAAGCGCCATCATTTGTGATTGCATATCAGTCGGGAATCCCGGATGAGGCATTGTTTTAATGTCAATCGGTTTCAATTCTTTCGGACCGATTACACGAAGGCCTTCTCCTTCATCCTTAATCGTAACACCCATTTCTTCCATTTTTGCGATTAAAGAAGTGAGATGTTCAGGTACTGCTCCTTTAACTAAAACATTTCCTTCAGTGATTGCAGCGGCAACCATAAATGTGCCCGCTTCAATACGGTCAGGTATAATATGGTGTCTTACGCCGTGAAGCTTATCGACTCCTTCAATTTTGATGGTGCCGGTGCCCGCTCCGCGGATTTTTCCGCCCATGCCGTTGATATAGTTTGCTAAATCAACGATTTCAGGCTCTTTCGCCACGTTTTCAAGCGTTGTTGTTCCTTCAGCTAAAGCAGCTGCCATAATCAGGTTTTCTGTTGCTCCCACACTTGGGAAATCCAGATAGATCTTTGCGCCTTGCAGACGGCCTTTTACTTCAGCTTCAATGAAGCCATTACCGACTTTAATTTCTGCGCCCATTGCTTCAAAACCTTTTAAATGCTGGTCTATTGGTCTAGATCCAATTGCGCATCCGCCTGGAAGCGCTACTCTTGCATGACCTGTACGCGCTAGAAGCGGTCCCATGACAAGCACAGACGCACGCATTTTACGCACATATTCAAAAGGTGCTTCAGTTTGCAAAGCGTATGAAGCATCTACAGTGACTTCATTATTCTCAAAATGCACATCTGCTCCTAAATGACGCAACACTTCATTAATTGTATATACATCGGAGAGCGTAGGTACATCACAAATTACGCTTTTTTCTTCACTTGCTAATAAAGATGCAGCGATAACTGGTAAAACAGCATTTTTAGCGCCTTCAACTTTGACTGTGCCGTTTAACTTTTGACCGCCGCGGACGATGATTTTTTCCAAGGTATTCCCCTCCGCGTCCCTAAATTCTCTATATTAATATTCAGTCGTAACGATTGGTGTGCCAACCGTAACGATATGTTTTCCGCCCATTCCTGCACTTCTAAGTGCAATTTGCAAATTCATTTTATGTTTTGAGGTCATGATAGACTCTTTCCACTCATCTGTATACGCAGAAATAGAAACGAAACTTGGCTCGACTACATGTTCAACAGATCTTGCTTGAAATTCATTTAATAACTGATTTGCTTTTTTTTGCAAAACAATATTCATATTATCATCTAAGTGACCATTTAGACAAGTAAAAGTAACTACTTTTTCTTGGAATATCCCGAGTGCCTGCCGTTCAAACTGTTCATATGTATCATTCCAGCTAATCGGTGTCTCAAGACTCATTTGCTCATATAATAAATACGAAGTTGGGTTGTGTTTTTTGAGGGTTGTGACAAGCTGCAGTTTAAAAGAAGTATGATTTTTTTTGTCAGTATACGTGCCAATGGCCTTTACTATTGAATCTTCCTGTGCAAGTGCCCAATTATATTGACGATACTCTGATTTTAAACGTTGCACTTTTTTATAAAATTCTTTTTCGTTCAGAGACATATTTTGTTTTGCATGCAATGTCCACTTATCAATTGACACATTCTGGCGTTCCATTCCCTGTGCAATTTGAGCTAATGGCGTTAACTCACTCGCATGAATCGTATGGAAAACAGCAATGACGAAGCTTAACACAACAGATACAATAATAGCATGGCTTACTTGTTTTTTCTTCATTATGATCTCTCCCCCTAATCTCCAGTTTTACCGGAGGCAAGGGGCGCCATACGTGGAAATCTTCGTCAAAACTCGCGTTATTCCAGGAAGCGTTTTAACCCGCTTCCCCAGCCATTCCCATGTTTTCGGCAATCAAAACCTATCAAAATAAATAGGGAAGCTGCTGTGAATAATTAAGGTAATCTAAAAAGAAGTTTCCGACAGTCGTTCCGATTGCAATGGTCAGCAAAATCATCAGGAGTCTTGCCTGCACGACTTTGCCTTTTCTGATTAACGGATCAATATTGACGGCTTGCAGCGCCCACCAAGTAACCGCGATAAAAATCAAGTGAACGATAATGCCAATTGCAGCCTGCTGTCCCAATACGCTCATCTATCCGCACTCCTTTCATCCATTCTCCGCTTTATACCCTTTCTTATTATATAAGAAGAAGAGATAAAGATGATACATTTTATACAGAACGGAATATTCATCCAAAACTAGGGCTAATCTCCGCTTAAACAGCGGCTCTTTTGCATGGTATACTTTTTTGGAAAGGAGCTGGCAATTATGAATCATTCTTTTTTTCAGCCTGAAAAGCAATATGGTGAGGACTTGCCTGTATTTGAGCAGGAATGGGAAGCAATTGCATTCTATTATGATTATAGACAGTCACAGATTGAAGAACTGAATGAATTGTGTCAGTTTTATAACATTTCTCTCACCCATACGAGAGAAAGCCTAGAAGAGCTTGAAAATCTTTATTTTCAAAGTATACAAGAGCTTTTGCTTGCTGATTGGAATCTTCCTATTGAAGAATTCGAGAAGATGATCAGTGTTTATCTTATAGATTGTGTAATTGCCCACCACGAAGATGCTGAATGGATCGTAAAGCCTTATCCGTATACAGACGGGGCTTATACAATGGGCTTTAGAAGAAACCGTAAATCATGGCATACCGTGAATTGCTGTGACTGGTTATACTTGCGTCAAAAAGAGAGTCAGCCGCTGCTGTCACTGTTTGATTCTCTTGTGCAGTCATAAAAAAAATCCTTCTCATTAAGAGAAGGATTTTTTATTATTTCCCTGCTACATCCAATCTGTTCAAAGCCCGCTGTAATGCAAGCTCAGCCCGACGAATGTCAGTATCATCTGATTGAGAATTCAAACGCTCCTGCGCCCGCTGACGTGCAGCTTCAGCGCGCTCTTTATCGATGCCTTCCGCTGTCTCAGCAGTTTGGGCAAGGATGGTCACCTGATCAGGACGGACTTCTATAAATCCGCCGCTGACGGCAACCAATTCAGTCTGTCCGTCTTTTTTCAGACGAACAGCACCAATTTTAAGAGGAGCCACGGTTGGAATATGACCTGGCAAAATACCGAGATCGCCGCTTTCGGCTCTCACACTCACCATTTCGATATTCGCATCGTATACTGGGCCGTCGGGAGTAACGATATTGACTTGAACGGTCTTCATGCTTTTACCCTCCTAGGACCAGTTTAAACTTCTACACCCATTTCTTTTGCTTTCTCAATAACTTCTTCGATACGGCCTACAAGACGGAACGCATCTTCAGGAAGATGGTCGTATTTGCCGGCTAAGATTTCTTTGAAACCTTGAACCGTTTCTTTTACAGGCACGTAAGAACCTTTTTGGCCAGTGAACTGTTCAGCCACGTGGAAGTTTTGAGAAAGGAAGAACTGAATGCGGCGTGCGCGTTGAACGATAAGTTTATCTTCGTCACTCAATTCATCCATACCGAGAATCGCAATGATATCCTGAAGCTCTTTGTAACGCTGAAGCGTTGATTGAACTTCACGGGCAACCGCATAATGCTCTTCTCCGACAATTTCTGGAGCAAGGGCGCGTGATGTAGAAGCCAACGGATCAACCGCAGGGTAGATACCCATTTCAGTTAACTTACGCTCAAGGTTTGTTGTCGCATCCAAGTGAGCGAACGTCGTTGCCGGCGCCGGGTCAGTGTAGTCATCGGCAGGCACGTAGATCGCCTGGATAGATGTAACGGATCCAACGTTTGTAGACGTGATACGCTCTTGAAGCTGACCCATTTCAGTTGCAAGCGTCGGCTGATAACCAACCGCAGAAGGCATACGGCCGAGAAGGGCAGAAACCTCTGAACCCGCTTGTGTGAAACGGAAGATGTTATCGATGAAGAACAGTACGTCCTGTCCTTGCTCATCACGGAAATGCTCAGCCATTGTAAGACCTGTCAGTGCAACACGCATACGTGCGCCCGGCGGCTCGTTCATTTGTCCGAATACCATGGCTGTTTTGTTGATTACGCCTGAATCGCTCATCTCGTAGAAAAGGTCGTTCCCTTCACGAGTACGCTCTCCTACGCCGGCGAATACAGAGATACCGCCGTGCTCTTGCGCGATGTTGTTGATCAATTCCTGGATTAATACGGTTTTACCTACACCGGCACCGCCGAACAATCCGATCTTACCGCCCTTGATGTATGGAGCAAGCAAGTCAACAACTTTAATTCCTGTTTCAAGGATTTCAACTTCTGTTGAAAGCTGATCAAATGAAGGAGCCTGTCTGTGAATCGGATCCTTCTTCGCATCCGCAGGAACCGGCTCATTTAAATCAATATTTTCTCCGAGTACGTTAAATACACGGCCGAGTGTCACATTACCAACCGGAACTGAAATCGGCGCTCCCGTATCGACAGCTTCCATTCCGCGCTGCACACCATCCGTAGATGCCATTGCGATTGTACGGACTGTGTCATCGCCTAAATGAAGAGCGACCTCAAGCGTCAAATCAATACCTACTTCGTTTTCACTTCCAGCCGGCTGTGAAATTTTAATCGCATTATATATTTCAGGTAAGTGACCATCTTCAAAACGTACGTCGACAACTGGCCCTAATACCTGGCTAACGCGTCCTTTCTTCATCGCTATCCCTCCTGACAAAATCTTTCTATTCTAAAGCGGCTGCTCCGCCGACAATTTCCGTAATTTCTTGTGTAATCGCTGCTTGGCGAGCGCGGTTGTAAGAAAGCGAAAGTGAATCGATAAGATCCTTCGCATTGTCTGTCGCGTTTTTCATCGCCGTCATTCTCGCAGCATGTTCACTTGCTTTACTGTCAAGAAGCGCACCGAAGATTAAGCTTTCTGCGTATTGAGGAAGCAAAACCTCCAGAACCTCCTCTTCAGACGGTTCAAATTCATAAGACGCCGTTCTTTTTCCGCCGCCGCCCAAATCAGATAGCGGCAGAAGTTTTTTCTCCGTCACTTCTTGAGAAATGGCGCTGACATAATGGTTATATACAAGATGCAATTCATCAAATGCACTGTCTATAAACATTTGAATCGTTTGACGGGCAAGGTCCTTAATTTCTGAAAACGACACTTCGTCTCCAAGTCCTGTTAGCTCGGAAATGATCGGAATATCGCGTTTTTTAAAGAAATCACGGCCCACTCGTCCGATAACGATCACTGCATACTCATCCTTAGACTGATGACGTTCTTGAATGGCCTGATAAGCACTCCGTAAAACCGAACTGTTAAAAGCGCCAGCAAGACCGCGATCAGATGTAATGACGAGGTATGCCGTCTTTTTCACATCTCTGCTGAGAAGCATCGGATGTTTCGCGCTGCCGGATACTTTTCCGACATTTGATACAACCTCTTGGATCTTATCCATATATGGCACAAATGATTTTGCGTTGTTTTCAGCACGATTCAGCTTAGCTGCAGATACCATCTGCATGGCTTTTGTAATCTGGCTCGTTTTTTTCGTTGACGTGATCCTTGACTTAATATCGCGTAATGAGGCCAAAGATTTCACCACCTTTTCTCTTCATTTGCGTAAAAAGAGAGAAAAAGAGAACCTTTTTCTCTCATCAGCATTCGAGTTAGTTGCTTGGTGCAAATGTGCGTTTGAAGCCTTCGATTGCAGCTGCGAAGTCTTCATCAGCAGGAAGGTTCCCTGTTTTTGCAATTCCGTCAAGCAGTTCTTTATGGTTTTGGTCAAGGTACATGTAGTACTCTTCTTCAAAACGTCTGATGTCCGCTACAGGAATATCATCAAGATATCCTTTTGTCAGCGCATAAAGAATGGCTACCTGTTTTTCAACCGGAAGCGGCTTGTTCAGATCCTGCTTCAGCACTTCAACTGTACGCGCACCGCGGTTCAGTTTCGCCTGAGTCGCTTGGTCGAGGTCGGATCCGAATTGAGCGAATGCTTCCAGCTCACGGTATGATGCAAGATCAAGACGCAATGTTCCTGATACTTTTTTCATCGCTTTGATTTGCGCGGAACCGCCGACACGTGATACAGACAATCCGGCGTTGATCGCTGGGCGTACGCCTGAGAAGAACAAATCAGATTGCAGGAAGATCTGTCCGTCAGTGATGGAAATAACGTTTGTCGGGATATACGCTGAGATATCTCCGGCTTGAGTTTCTACGAACGGCAGAGCTGTAATTGATCCTGCGCCTTTCGCGTCGCTAAGCTTTGCTGCACGCTCAAGCAGACGGGAATGAAGATAGAATACATCCCCCGGGAACGCTTCACGGCCTGGCGGACGGCGAAGAAGCAAGGACAGCTCACGGTAAGCAGCCGCTTGTTTAGAAAGATCATCGTATACAACAAGAACGTGCTTGCCATTGTACATAAATTCTTCTGCCATTGTAACCCCTGCATACGGAGCAAGGTACAGAAGTGGTGCCGGCTGTGACGCAGACGCCGTTACAACAATTGTATAATCAAGCGCGCCGTGCTTACGCAATGTTTCAACTACGCCGCGGACTGTAGATTCTTTTTGACCGATCGCTACATATACGCAGATCATGTCTTGGCCTTTTTGGTTTAAGATCGAATCGATCGCAACAGATGTTTTACCTGTTTGACGGTCACCGATGATCAGCTCACGCTGGCCGCGGCCGATTGGAATCAGTGCATCAATTGCTTTAATACCAGTTTGAAGCGGTTCATGAACGGATTTACGGTCCATAACACCAGGTGCCTGGCTTTCGATCGGACGTGTTTTGCTTGTGAGGATCGGGCCAAGACCGTCTACCGGCTGACCTAACGGGTTCACAATACGGCCGATTAACTCTTCACCGACAGGAACCTCCATGATGCGGCCTGTTCTTTTTACTTCGTCCCCTTCACGGATCTCTGTGTAAGGTCCTAAGATAACGATACCTACGTTTGATTCTTCAAGGTTTTGAGCCATACCCAAAACGCCGTTTGAAAACTCAACAAGTTCACCGGCCATACAGTTGTCAAGACCGTGTACACGAGCAATACCGTCACCGACTTGGATGACTGTACCTACGTCATGAACTTCAATTTCAGATTGATAATTTTGTATTTGCTGTTTTATCAGCGTGCTAATCTCTTCAGCTTTGATGCTCACTTAGGTTTCACCCCTTCTATCGATTTTCCCCGGCAAGTTGACGTTCAATGCGATGAAGCTTTCCGCTTACGCTGCCGTCAAAAATCCGGTTTCCAATGCGGACTTTAATGCCGCCTATTAAATCCGTCTGCACTTCATTTCTGATTCTCAGTGAAGCGACTCCGGCTTTTTTTGCAAACACTTGTGATAATGAAGAAATTTCAGCATCCGTCAGTGGTTTAACTGAATATACAATTGCGTCTTCTGTTTGACGGGCCTCATTTGCGAGTTTCACAAACTCATCTGTGAGATCAGGCACAATTGTTGCCCGATGACGGTCAATCAAAAGAAAAATCGTATGAAGCACGGACTGTGATAAAGATCCAAAAGCGTTTTGGATGAGCTCTTTTTTCTTTGCGCCCGGCACCTTCGGATGGTTTAACACATCATTTAGCGCTTTTTCATTTTGAAATACTTCTTTTACAACTTTTAGCTCTTCTTCTACCTGATTGAGCTGAGAGGACTCATTGGCAATATCGAAAAGAGCTGATGCATATCGTTTAGAGACAGCTGATCCACTCATCGGCTTTCTCCTACCTCTTTAAGATAGTCCTGGATCAATTTCTCTTGAGCCTGTTCATCCAGTTCTTTTTCGATCACTTTCGACGCAATCATGACAGAAAGAGACGCTACTTGCTCACGGAGAGCAGAAACCGCCTGTTCTTTTTCCTTCACGATTTCAGTTCTGGCTGCTTCTTTCAGACGTTCAGATTCTGCACGCGCAGCCTGAATAATCTCTTCTTTTTGGTTCTCTCCCAGTTTCTTCGCGTTTTCGATAAGCGTTTGGGATTCCTGTCTTGCTTCTTTTAACAGAGCGCGCTGCTCATCAATCAGCTGCTGCGCTTCTTTATTTTTTTCTTCAGCAGACGTAATTTCTCCAGCGATATGATCTTCACGCTGTTTCATTATGTTTAATAGCGGCCCTAAAGCGTATTTCTTCAGAAGCGCTAATAAAATTAACATAGCTAACAGTTGGAACAGGATATCTCCGCCGTTAAACGACAGTCCTAGTTCAAGTGGTAATTGAGACATCTACTACGGCAACTCCCTTCTGCAGGTTTTTCTTTGCTGATCCAGCAGCCGCACTTGTCTCTTTTCAGCCGGCAAGGCGGGATGCTTATCAGACATAAAGCAATGGCGAAGGTTCTCTTGGAATGATCTTCGCCATTTTTAGTTCATATAAGGCTTTTATGCTTAGCCAAAGAACGCTAAGAATGCGATAACGACAGCGATAATAGGAAGGGCCTCAACTAATGCGATACCCATGAACATAAGAGTTCTAAGTTCTTTACCTGCCTCCGGCTGACGGGCAATCCCCTCTACCGTACGTGAAACAATCAAACCGTTACCAATACCTGCACCAAGTGCGCCTAAACCAATTGCAATCGCAGCTGCTATTAAATTCATGAAAAAGTTCCTCCTTTAAAATGTTATCCGTTTGGATATAATGTTTTAATGATCATTACTGATTTTATGAGACATGTACACCATCGTCAGCATCGTAAAGATAAACGCCTGGATGGCACCTATAAATAAACTGAATGCCTGCCATGCCAGCATCGGCAGAATGGCGCCGATTGTACCGACAAGTCCGAGAACCACGCTTTGCGAATAGAAGCTTGTCGCCAATCCCGCAAGCAGTCCGAGAAGAATCTCACCGGCGAAGATGTTACCATAAAGCCGCAAACCGAGAGTCAGCGTATTTGCAAACTCTTCTATGATTTTCATCGGGAGCATGAACGGAACAGGTCTCAAATACTCCTTGGAATATTCCTTGAGCCCTTTCATCTTCACACCATAATAATGGGTTAAAGCGACAACCATTACGGCAAGCGTTAATGTAATGGCAGGATCGGCTGTCGGAGATTTCCACCAGAGCTCATGTCCGATTGTGACAGAGAACGGCAGCCCCAGCATATTCGACACAAATATGTACATCAGCAATGTGACACCAAGTGCCAAGAAGTTAGCCCCTGTTTTCAAATCCATTGTACTGCCGATAATATTGCGGACAAAATCAACAATCCATTCCATAAAGTTCTGGGCTTTTCCCGGACGGATCGAAAGCGTTCTTGTGGTAAGGATGGCAATCAATAACACGATCACACTCGCCACAGTAATCATCAGAATGTTTGTCAGATTAAAAGTAAGACCTAGTAATTCAATAGTTCTGTATTCATGATTCAAAGGGTTTTCACCTCTCTTCCATTGATGAACGTTTAAGCTGGATAAAGGAATCTATCATAATGACAGGATAAATTGTCATTAATCCAATAACTGTGCTTGCCATATGAAAATGCTCGGGATATTTATAGGCAACAGCCGCAGCAAGTATCGCATTGCACCACCGCGCTGCGCTCCCAAGGGATCGTATGGACTTGCCTTTCGCAACGGCCCTGTCAAAAGCATTCATTCTTCTGACGAGCAGTAAAAAATTAAACAAACTGAAAACAGTTCCCAGAATAAGGCCTAAAAAAACGGTTTTATACGCTGTTAAACCATAACCCAGTACATACGCTGCCAAAATGAACAATAGATATTTTCGTTGTCTGCTAAATTGTAGCTTGGGATCGTCCATCAACTATCTGTCTCCTGATGAAAAAATAATGTATTTCTTGGATACGGCAAAATCAGCGGTTAACCCTAGTAGAAGACCTTTTTTGTCCGGCAAAACGGGCCTGTTCGAAAAAATCATTCATCCGCAAGCCTTGCAGGGATGCTGTTTCATTCGCTTGAATAAATCCTCATAAAACGGGTTTTCTGGGAGGATTTACATTGGGGATGAGGACTATAATGAAAGCTATGAAAACCTTCTCATAATACCCTCGTTTAGCATACAATAGCCCCTAACATGTGTCAATCTGTTTAAAGTTAAAAAACTTTTTATACTGTAAGCCTCCACAGAATGTTCACATTTTCACCTATAATTGTATAGAGATTCACCGAATAGCAAAAAACTGGATAATAAAAAAGAAAACCCGTTGGCGGGTTTTCTTCAGGCTGTCGAGAAAATCTCGACAGCCTTTATTTTTTCTTAAAATACCCACTCTCCTGTAATAAAATAAAAGAAAGACTTCAAAAGGACGGTGTCTTTCTCATGTTCCACACAAGAAATTCTTCTC
>NZ_JAJFDG010000009.1:0-147100 GCF_020708615.1 Bacillus sp. LBG-1-113
AGATGGCGAGCCGCTTGAACCAGCACGGCTGGAAGCTGGAAATGAAGGATCTCTTCCAGCACCCGACGATCGAAGAACTGACACAATATGTGGAGCGTGCCGAAGGCAAACAGGCAGACCAAGGCCCTGTGGAGGGCGAAGTTATCCTGACGCCGATTCAGCGATGGTTCTTTGAAAAGAACTTCACGAACAAACATCACTGGAACCAGTCGGTTATACTTCATGCCGCGAAGGGCTTTGATCCTGAACGGGTTGAAAAGACATTGCGGGCACTGATTGAGCATCATGACGCGCTCCGCATGGTCTACCGTGAAGAAAATGGCGACATCATTCAAGCGTATAAACGGATAGACGAGTGCGAGGTCAGCTTTGAAATCGTTGATCTGTACGGCTCAGATGAAGATATGCTGAAAAGCCAGATTAAGGTTCTTGCTGACAGTCTGCAAAGCAGTCTCGACCTGCAAAACGGACCGCTTCTGAAAGGGGAGCTATACCGCACGGAAGCAGGGGATCACCTGCTCATCGCTGTACACCATCTCGTGGTCGACGGCGTATCTTGGCGGATCTTGCTTGAAGACTTTGCATCAGGCTACATGCAGGCGGAGAAAGGAGAGCAAATCGTCTTCCCGCAAAAAACGAACTCCTTCAAGGATTGGGCAGAAGAATTGGCGGCATTCAGCCAATCAGCACACCTTTTGCAGCAGGCTGAATACTGGGCGCAAATTGACGCTGAAGAGGTTTCTGCTGTTCCGAAGGATGATGAAACAGAGGAGCGGATTGTCAAACATACCTCATCCGTCATCTGTGAATTAAATGAGGAAGACACTAAACACCTCTTAACAGATGTTCATCAGCCATATGGAACCGAGATCAATGATATTCTTCTCAGCGCGCTCGGATTAACGATGAAAGAATGGACAGATGGTGTCAAAATTGGCATCAATCTTGAGGGGCACGGACGGGAAGACATCATCCCGAATGTGAACATCTCCAGAACGGTTGGCTGGTTTACGGCACAATATCCTGTTGTGCTCGACATGTCTGAAACAGATGTCTCAGCGGTCATCAAAGCAGTCAAAGAAAACCTGCGCCGCGTTCCGGACAAAGGCGTCGGATACGGCGTTCTCCGCTACTTTACAGAACAAGCGGGAGCGCAAGGCTTCACACCGGAAATCAGCTTTAACTATTTAGGCCAATTCGACAGTGAAGTGAAAACGGATTTCTTTGAACCGTCCGCTTTTGATATGGGACGCCAAGTGAGCGAAGAATCAGAAGCCCTGTACGCTTTAAGCTTCAGCGGCATGATCCGTAACGGACGTTTTGTTCTTTCTTGCTCCTACAATGAGAAGGAATATGAAAGAGCAACGGTCGAAGCACAAATGGAGCGGTTTAAAGAAAATCTCCTCCTGATCATCCGCCATTGTACGGAAAAAGAGGACAAGGAATTCACACCGAGCGACTTCAGTGCGGGAGACCTTGAAATGGATGAGATGGGCGATATCTTTGACATGCTTGAGGAGAATTTGAAATAAAAATGCAAGGGAATTACAGAAGGCGGGAGCGAAACATATGAGTCAATTTAGCAAAGATCAGGTTCAAGATATGTATTACCTATCGCCGATGCAGGAGGGGATGCTGTTTCATAGCATCCTGAATCCCGGCCAGAGCTTTTACCTTGAACAAATTACGATGAAAGTAAAGGGCGACTTTAATATCAAATGCCTTGAAGAGAGCATGAATGTCATCATGGACCGGTACGATGTATTTCGTACCGTGTTCATTCACGAGAAAGTAAAAAGGCCTGTTCAAGTCGTATTAAAAAAACGTCAATTTCATATAGAAGAAATCGATCTGACACGTTTATCCGAAAGTGAGCAAACGGACAAAATCAATGAATACAAAGCACAGGATAAGATCAAAGGCTTTGATTTAACGCGGGATATTCCGATGAGGGCAGCCATCTTCAAAAAAGCTGACAACAGCTTTGAATGGGTGTGGAGCTACCACCACATTATTTTGGACGGATGGTGCTTCGGCATCGTCGTGCAGGATCTGTTTAAGGTATACAACGCCCTGCGCGAACAAAAGCCGTACAGTCTGCCGCCTGTCAAACCGTATAAGGAATACATCAAGTGGCTTGAAAAGCAGGATAAACAAGCATCGCTCCGCTACTGGCGCGAGTACTTGGAAGACTTTGAAGGACAGACGACGTTTGCGGAGCAAAGAAAGAAACAAAAGGAAGGATACGAGCCGAAAGAACTGCTCTTCTCACTGCCGGAGGCGGAAACAAAAGCTTTTACAGAGCTTGCGAAATCTCAGCACACCACTTTGAGTACCGCTTTGCAGGCAGTCTGGAGCGTACTGCTCAGCCGTTATCAGCGGTCTGACGATTTGACCTTCGGTACAGTCGTTTCCGGGCGTCCCGCGGAAATCAAAGGCGTTGAACATATGGTCGGCCTGTTTATCAACGTTGTTCCTAGAAGAGTGAAATTGGCTGAAAACATGACATTCAACGGTTTGCTCAAGCAGCTTCAGGAGCAGTCACTTGAGTCAGAACCGCATCAATATGTGCCGCTTTATGACATCCAAAGCCAGGCCAACCAGCCGAAATTGATTGACCACATCATCGTGTTTGAAAATTATCCGCTTCAGGATGCAAGCAATGAAGAAAGCGGTCAAAACGGATTCGATATGGAGGATGTTCATGTATTTGAGAAGTCGAATTACGATCTCAATTTGATGGCCTCCCCGGGTGACGAAATGCTGATCAAGCTTTCCTATAATGAGCTTGTGTTTGATGAAGCGTTTATGCTGCGCTTAAAATCCCAGCTTCTCACAGCGATTCAGCAGCTCATTCAGCATCCGGATCAGCCTGTCAGCACCATTGATTTCATTGATGAAAAAGAAAAAGAGTACTTGCTTAACGGCTTAAATCCGACACCTCAAACGTGTGAGCCAAAACCTCTGACAGATTGGTTCAAGGAGGCGGTGGACGTCAATCCAAGTGCACCGGCGCTCACATTTGCAGGCCGAACGCTGTCCTATCACGAATTAGACGAGGAAACGAACCGCCTCGCACGCCGTTTGCAAAAGCAAGGTGCTGGCAAAGGCTCTGTTGTTGCATTGTACACAAAGCGCTCACTGGAACTGGTGATTGGGATTCTCGGTGTGTTAAAGGCGGGAGCGGCTTATGTACCGGTTGACCCTAAGCTTCCGAATGACCGAATTTCATATATGCTGACCGACAGCGGGGCGGCATGTCTGCTTACACATCAGGAGATGAAAGAGCAAGCGAATCAGCTGCCGTTTACAGGCCAAACACTCATCATTGATGATTCCATCCGTTTTGAAGAAGACGCAAGCGATCCTGAAACCGTGATTGCACCTGATGATGCGGCGTATATCATGTATACATCAGGCACAACCGGAAAACCAAAGGGAAATATCACGACGCATGCCAATATTCAAGGATTAGTGAAGCACGTTGATTACATGACGTTTTCTGAGAAAGACACGTTCTTATCTGTATCGAATTACGCTTTTGACGCATTTACTTTTGATTTCTATGCTTCCATTCTGAATGGAGCAAGACTGATTATTGCTGATGAAAATACACTGCTTGATCCAGAGCGTCTCACGAGTCTCATCCGCCAAGAGAATGTCAGCGTCATGTTTGCGACCACAGCTTTATTTAATCTTCTCACAGATGCGGGAGAGGATTGGCTGAAGGGGCTTCGCTGTGTGTTATTCGGCGGGGAACGCGCGTCTGTGCCTCACGTCAGGAAAGCGCTGCAGATCATGGGGCCGGGCAAGCTGATTAACTGCTACGGCCCGACTGAGGGCACGGTGTTTGCAACGGCTCACGTCGTGCGCGAGATTCCGGGAACTATCTCCTCTCTGCCAATCGGAAAGCCGATCAGCAATGCGAGTGTTTATATTCTCAATGAATCAAATCAGCTCCAGCCGTTCGGAGCGGTCGGTGAACTATGCATCAGCGGAATGGGCGTATCAAAAGGCTATGTTAACCGTGACGAGCTGACAAAGCAGAAATTTACCGCCAACCCGTTCAAATCGGGAGAAACACTTTACCGCACCGGGGATCTCGCTCGCTGGCTGCCTGACGGAACGATTGAATACGCCGGCCGTATTGATGATCAAGTGAAAATACGGGGGCATCGGATCGAGCTGGAAGAAATCGAAAAGCAGCTGCAGGAATATCCCGGGGTAAAAGACGCGGTTGTCGTAGTGGACCGCCACGAGTCTGGGGACGCATCAATCAACGCCTACCTCGTGAACCGGACGCAGCTTTCAGCAGAAGACGTTAAGGCACATCTGAAAAAACAGCTTCCTGCTTATATGGTGCCGCAGACATTTACGTTCTTGGACGAGCTTCCTTTAACAACAAACGGAAAAGTCAATAAACGTCTGCTGCCAAAACCGGAGCCAGATCAGATATCGCAAGAATGGATTGGGCCTCGAGATGAAACGGAAGAAACAATTGCACAAATCTGGTCCGAGATTCTCGGGAGAAAGCAAGTCAGCATCCACGACGATTTCTTCGAGCATGGCGGTCATTCCTTAAAGGCGATGACAGCCGCTTCTCGCATCAAAAAAGAGCTCGGAATTGACCTTCCGGTGAAGCTTTTGTTTGAAGCGCCGACGATTGCCGGCATTTCTGCATACCTGAAAAACGGGGGCTCAGAAGGACTTCAGGACGTAACAATCATGAATCCGGAACAGGATGACATCATTTTCGCGTTTCCTCCGGTATTGGGATATGGCTTAATGTATCAGAACCTGGCCAAGCACTTGCCGTCATACAAGCTGTGCGCCTTTGACTTTATTGAAGAGGAAAATCGTCTTGACCGGTATGCCGCTCTGATCAAGGAGCTTCAGCCGGAAGGGCCTGTGACACTGTTCGGTTATTCAGCAGGGTGCAGCCTGGCGTTTGAAGCGGCTAAAAAACTTGAAGAGCAAGGACGCACCGTACAGCGGATCATCATGGTGGATTCCTATAAAAAACAAGGCGTCAGTGATCTGGACGGACGCACGGTCGAAAACGATGTCGAAGCCCTGATGAATGTAAATCGGGACAATGAAGCGCTCAATAGTGAAGCCGTCAAGCAGGGGCTCAAGAAAAAAACACATGCCTTCTACTCATACTACGTCAACCTGATCAGCTCGGGCCAAGTAAAAGCGGACATTGATTTGCTGACCTCTGATCTTGACTTTGAAATGCCCGAATGGCTTTCCTCGTGGGAAGAGGCGACAACGGGCGCTTATCGGGTGAAAAGAGGCTTCGGAACACACGCCGAAATGCTGCAGGGCGAATGTCTTGATAGGAATGCCGGGATTTTGCGCGAATTTCTAAATAAACAAACCATAACGCTTTCTTAAGGAAGCGATGAAAGGGGGAGCCGGCCAATGAGCCAACTGTTCAAATCATTTGATGCGTCGGAAAAAACGCAGCTCATCTGTTTTCCGTTTGCCGGCGGCTACTCGGCTTCATTTCGCCCTCTCCATGCTTTTTTGCAGGGGGAATGTGAAATGCTCGCAGCTGAACCGCCGGGGCACGGCACGAATCAGACGTCAGCCGTTGAGGATCTCGAGCAGCTGACTGATTTGTACAAGCAAGAATTACATTTGCATCCAGATCGGCCGTTTGTGCTGTTCGGGCATAGCATGGGCGGCATGATCACCTTCAGGCTGGCGCAAAAACTGGAGCGTGAAGGCATTTTTCCGCAGGCCGTGATTATCTCTGCGATTCAGCCGCCGCATATTCAACGGAAAAAAGTATCGCATTTGCCTGATGATCAATTTCTCAATCATATTATGAAATTAGGCGGAATGCCCGCAGAGCTCGTTGAAAATAAGGAAGTCATGTCATTTTTCCTGCCTTCGTTCAGATCGGATTACCGTGCGCTTGAACAATTCGAACTTTACGACATGACACCGATCCAATCGCCGGTCCATGTCTTTAACGGACTGGATGACGAAAAATGCATCCGGGATGCGGAAGGCTGGAAGAAGTGGGCGAACCATACCACGTTCCATGAATTTGACGGCGGGCATATGTTTCTGCTGTCACATACGGAGGAAGTGGCGGAACGGATATTTGCGATTTTGAATCAGCATCCGATTTCCAGTTCCTGATGAAGAAGCGAACAGCGCTGTGCTGTTCGCTTTTTTGATATAGAATGTAAATTTTTTCATGATATAATAGTCGCAATACTCAAATAAAGGCAGGTCAGGAAAAAATGTCTCGGCACATCCTTCACGCGTCTCCTAAAATGAAATGGTTTGTATTGCTGTTCACGTTTGTCTTCGCCATCGGAATGAACTCATTCAGAAATTCCTTTCAATTTTTTATGCTCCCGATGGCAGAGACCTTTCACGCCGACCGGTCGCTGATTTCGGCTTCCGTCAGCATTTTTATGATCACGACGGGTGTCGTTCAGTTTTTTGTCGGCTTTTTTCTTGACCGGTTCAGCGTCAGAAAGATTATGGGGATCGGCGCCATCTGTATCAGCGCAAGCTTTTTGGCGCTCCCGCATTCGCCGAATGTTCATATATTTTCCGTGATCTACGGTGTGCTCGGCGGAATTGGCTATTCGTGCGCGGTTGGCGTGACGACCCAGTATTTTATCAGCCGCTGGTTTGACACGCATAAAGGCTTGGCACTCGCCGTTTTGACCAATGCAAATTCAGCCGGTTTGCTGCTGCTGTCACCGATTTGGGCTGCAGCTCCTTACTATGCAGGCTGGCAAACTACGTATACGATATTGGGCATTTTCTTAGCTGTTGTTCTGCTGCCTCTTTTGGCCTTCGGAATGAAGCACCCGCCCAATGTCCAAGGACAGTCCGTGAAAAAATCTTATGACTGGCAAGGATTTTGGAAGGTGTTAAAACAGTCCCGCCTCATTCATATCTTGTACTTCGGCGTATTTACGTGCGGATTTACAATGGGAATCATTGATGCTCATCTCGTTCCCATGCTGGAGGATGCGCATGTCTCTCATATCAACGGAATGATGGCTGCATTCGGGGCGTTTATTATCATTGGGGGATTATTGGCAGGCTGGCTGTCAGATTTGCTTGGCAGCAGAAGCGTGATGCTCTCCATTTTGTTTTTCATTCGTCTCATTAGCTTAATCTGCCTGCTCATTCCCGCGCTCGGCATTCATAACAGTGAGCTTTGGTACTTGGGCTTTACGCTGTTATTCGGGCTCAGCTACACAGGCGTGATCCCGCTGACCGCTGCGTCCATTTCTGAAAGCTTTCAAACCGGGCTTATCGGCTCGCTCCTAGGCATCAATTTCTTTATCCATCAAATCGCCGGTGCTCTCAGTGTGTATGTGGGCGGATTGTTTTTTGATATGAATCATAATTATTTGCTGATTATGGTTGTGTGTTTGGTGCTGGTAGGTTTATCAGCATTATTGGAGCTGGTGCCAATCAAAAAAAACAAGCATTTTCATAACGAAGAGAGTGTTGAAAATTAATTTCCATTAGCTGAAGAGAATGTTACTCGATGGAAAGAAGATAAAATATCTCATTAAATAAAAGAGGGAACACCCTCTTTTAAGTTTGTCGTTTTCCTTTTTTGGCACGTACTTGTTCTTTTACAAGCTGTCTGAATGAGTGGAGCTCATTTTCGAATACAAAAAAACGTTTAGGAACTAAGATGACCTGGTGACTAGAAGTTTTGATAGAGAATAAGTGTTTATATTCTGCAACTGCCCTTATTTCATCCCATTCAAACAACGTAACATCGTTTTTGGATTGAATTTGTATGCCTTGCCGGTTCATGGTATATGTCCTTTTGCGTTTTAGCCGTGTATTGTTCTTATAGCTGGTACGCAGCCGTATATAATGAAAAGCAATCAAAAGCAATGTAAAGATCAAAGATAGAATCGCTATGAAAATACCATTATATATCACTTCAAGTGTTTCGCTGTCATAAACAGTAAACGGAAATCCATAAAGTGAATACACCAATAAAGATAAAAGAAAAATATAAATAAAAGAAAACAATGCTGATATTCTTTGCCGGTATAAAAAGTAACATCTTATATCTTGTAATGATATGGCTCCCTCTAGGAAGACACTGTGTTGAATCATTCTTACACTGCACCTCAAACCATTTTTCCTTCAACTCTAACATAACATCTCATTTGTTCATAGAAATGGATTTTTCGGTTTGCTTTCTTTTTCGGAGACCGGCATTGCTTCCCAGCACGCCGATGATAATACAAACCGCACCAGCAAGGTGGTACCAGGCTAGGTTTTCGTTCAAAATCGCAACTCCGGCAATCATCGTCACGATGGTGGACAAATGATTAAAAGCGCTCATTTTAAACGCCTCAATCCGGGACAGCGCATAGTTGGACATAAACGAAGTCACGAGCGAAGATAACACGCCCAAATACACAATCGCGAGGATAAAGCCGGGCTCCCTGAATGGATGGAAGTAAGTGCCGACCGTTCCGGAAGCACCGTGACGCACCAAAGCGATGGCATTGAAGACGACAAATCCGATCGCTGACATGATGTAGGTAAGCTCCATCAGCCGGAAACGCTGTGTCATTTTTCTTGCGGCGGTATTGTACATAGCTGAAGACAGCGCGGACAATAGAATGAGTACAGACCCCTTTAGGCTGGCCGATTCCACGTTCACGCCCTTCATCACAAAAATAAACATGACGCCCGCAACTGATAACACGGTGAACCCTTTTTGGGCCCACGTCGATCGCTCTTTTAAAAAATAATCGGCAAAGACCATTGTAAAAATCGGAATCGCTGCTTGAATGATCCCGGCTTCAGAGGATGACGAGTACACCAGGCCGAATGCCTGAAAGCTGAAAAACAGCGCCGGATACAGCAGGGCGAGCGGCAAAATCGCCATTACATCTTTTAAACGGATGGACAGCTTCACCCATCCGAATAAGACAGGTATAGTAGCTGCTGCAAACGCAAGGGTGAACCGATGTGCAAGAATATCAAACGGTTCTGCCGATTGCAGGGCGATCTTCACGAAAAGAAAGGATAAACCGATAATCAATGCATTTAACAACGCTGCAAGATAAGCTGAGGTTTGCTGATTTTTATACATACAGGAAGTGCTCCTTTATATAAATAATAGAGCCGGCCGCTCCCTTTTATTGTATGGGGAGGATCGGAACGGTACAATGAGAAAAACAATGAACTGTACCGGTACAAAACAGGGGGAGAAAGAATGGAGAAGTATATCAGTCTCTTAATAAAGATAGAGGAAATGATGCAAGGCAGTGTCTATCAAGAAGGAGACAGGCTTCCTTCCATCCGGCAGCTGTCTACCCGCTATCAAGTCAGCAAAAGCACGGTGATCCGCGCACTGCAAGAGCTGGAAAAACGCCATCTCATCTATTCTGTTCCGAAAAGCGGCTATTATCTTGTGAAAAAGACGAAGAAGCCGCATCACGGCAAGGCAGGCCCAATCGACTTTGCAACATCTGCGCCAGACCCTGATATTTTTCCGTATGTGGATTTTCAGCATTGCATCAACAAAGCGATTGATACATACAAGCGTGATTTGTTTCTATACGGAACACCGAAGGGCCTCCCGTCGCTCATCTCTGTTCTGCGAAAGCTGTTTGCTGATCAGCAGGTATTTGCGGACGAGAGGCATATGTTTATCACATCCGGCGTACAGCAGGCACTCTCCCTGCTGTGTGCAATGCCGTTTCCCAATGGGAAAAAGAAGATCGCCATTGAACAGCCAGGCTATCATTTGATGATTGAACAGCTGGAGACACTGGGCATCCCCGCCATCGGGATAAAAAGAACGGAGGAGGGGCTTGATTTAGCAGAAGTCGAGCGGCTGTTTCAAACAGAACCGATCAAATTTTTTTATACGATGCCACGCTTCCATAACCCGCTTGGGAGTTCACTGGCCGAACGGGACAAACAAGAGCTGGTGAGATTGGCAGAAGCCTATGACGTCTATCTTGTTGAAGATGACTACCTTGGTGATCTTGAGGAAAATAAAAAGGCAGATCCGCTGTACGC
The DNA here is from genome assembly GCF_020708615.1 of Bacillus sp. LBG-1-113. NCBI lineage: Bacteria > Bacillati > Bacillota > Bacilli > Caryophanales > Bacillaceae > Bacillus > Bacillus sp. LBG-1-113. The sequence continues at coordinate 10,048 of NZ_JAJFDG010000009.1, forward strand.
ATACGATCTGTCCTCACATGTGATTTATTTAAAAAGCTTTTCAAAAATGATGTTTCCCGGTCTTCGCGTGGGGGCCGCCGTTTTGCCGGATGTGCTGACTGACACATTTCATACGTATAAAAAGCTGAACGATATTGACTGCTCGATGATTTCTCAAGCCGCGTTAGAAATTTACATCAAAAGCGGAATGTTCGGCAGGCACAAGGAAAAAATCAGAAATTCCTATAAGGAACGGTCCCTCAGGCTTCATGAAGCTATCCAAACACACGGACAATCGAGCCGCGGCCGCTTTATATTTTCCAGCGGCCAAGCCCCATGCATGCATACCCATCTGGTGCTGCCTGAGGATCTGCCGGCATCAAGAGTGATTCAAAAGGCGAAAAAGCAGGAGATTCTCCTTGAAGCAATTGACCGCCATTATTTATCAGACTATCCGAAAGAAAATCTATTAAAAATCAATATTTCCAATGTGAAGACGGAAGATATTGAGCGAGGCATTAAGCTTTTAATGAGCCATTTATAAAAGCGCTTCGTACGAGATCATCGTGATGTCCTCCGGGAAATCAGGGCGGGCGGCGCACACGGCCATTTTATAGCCGGGGTCTACCTCATACGTTTTGATAAAGCAAGGCGTATGATGTTCCGGGAGCTCGACGGATACTCGGCCATCCTCATGCAGGCGCACGGAGAAGGAGTCAAGCGGCAGCGACAGGCCTTTGCCTTCCTGCTTGATAAAGCTTTCTTTCATAGACCATAGATGATAAAAATAATCGTTTTGTTCGTCTTTATGTTTGGATAAAAGATCGCTGTACTCGGTCTTCGAAAAGAAGCGTTCGGCAATCCCGAGGCTGATTGGCTTCATTTTTTCAATATCGACGCCGATCGGATCTGAATCAAATGCGCCGATGACCCAATGGCCGGAATGGGAAATGTTAAAGTGGGCATCGGGGAGGTCAGGGATGCAAGGCTTCCCGTATTCCTGCGCGCTGAAGCGGATATCGGCTTTATTCAGCTGGTACTGCTCGCTGATGACAGAGCGGACAAGCACATCTCCCAGCAGGGTGCGGTGAGCATCTTCTTTATGATAAAATCTCCGGCATTTCTCCCGTTTTTCAGCGGAAACGAAAGACATCAGCCGATCCGATTCTGCCTGTGAAAGCGGGCGGTCCATATAAATTCCGTAAATTTTCATTCTAGATCCTCCGTCTGCAAAAGATTGTCAAAACCATCCTATCATATTTTGATTTACTTCGGAGTAAGATCCTCGATGATCTCATATACATAAGGGCTTTGAGGTGTGCTGATTTTTTGTGTGTTTGTCACAGAAATGTTTGGGAGCCGTTCACCGTCCTGATTGATCGTTGTAAGCTTTCCCGTTAGGTAAACCCATTCGCCTTCCTTAATATCAGGTTTTTTAGAGAAACCAACCGGCAGCCCGTAAACCGTGGCATCGGCGATACAGCATGATATTCCATAACGGCCGATAATATAGCGGTTCAGCTGTTCGTCAAAATAGACAAACCCTTTGATATGAATCTCCTTTCCTTCATAAGATTCCGGATTCTCCATCAAAAGATGAACAACCGGAACATAATATTTATCCACTACAGAAATCGTTTCTTCTTGCTCCATTTGCCGCGCCAGTTCTTTTTCATAGCCGCTTGGAAGTGTAGAAGCCGTTCCTTCTTCACCAGCTTTTGTTTCTGATTTGATGTCATCAATCGAACCATTTGTGGAAAACATTCGGTTTTGGGCGATTTCATTTGTCAGAACATGGTTTGGGAAAAGGAAGCCTGATGCGATAGGTATCAGAAAAAAGCTGTACAGCCATGGGTGAGTCTGTGGATGCTGATGACTGCATGCACAGACGGAGCAGCTGTACCGATTGTCTTGTTTTCGCCACATGATTGACAATATCCCGAGTGTAAAAGCAGTTAAGATAAAGAACTTTGTAAACCAAATCATGCGGGGAGAAATGAAATGTAAAATGTCGCCTGTCAGATAAAGTTTTAAGGTCATAAAAGCAAAGCCGATTAATAGAAGTCCGCGAACCACAGCTTCAAAAGAATACATTGCAGTATGTTTCAATTCAACCACCCTTTATCCGAATATGACACCATAGAGCCATGCGATTCCAAGCACCGAAGCTGAAATGATCAGAAAAAATGCGATCACAAAGCGTTTTTTGAAACATGCAGCATATACAAACATATTTTTCAAATCAAGCATTGGGCCATACAGCAAAAAGGAGAGAAGGGAAGCGTGAGAATAAGTGCCGGCGAATGTAGAAGCGACAAAAGCATCCGCATGCGAGCAGAGTGAAAGGACAAATGCAAGTCCCATCATGACGGCCGAACCTGACAGATCACTCGTTCCCAGTTCAGCGAGAGCTCCCCGATTTAAAAAGGTTTGAAAAAGACTGGCGATAAATGCGCCGGCGATTAAATATCTGCCCATGTCGAAGAATTCCTCAATCGCATGGGTAACGATAGATCTCAAGCGGTTTCTGTGCTGCTGCGGGGTGTATTCTGTCCGCGCGTCTGATGTAGATTCTTTCAGCATTGATTGCTTTCTGAATAACCAATACATCATAAGGCCAGTGATGATACAAATGACGACGGCCAGCCCGATGCGCGCATAGACAAGCTCCAGGTTCTTGCTGAATGCATAGTAGGTGGACAATACGACAATCGGATTTAAGATAGGAGCTCCGGCTAAAATGACCGTGCCGACGTGCAGAGGCATGCCTTTTTGGATCAGACGGCGCACCACTGGAATCACCGCACATTCACACACTGGAGAAAGAATGCTGATCAAGAGAGCCGAGCCAATTGCGCCATATGGGTTCTTCACGATCCATTTGGTCATCCATTGATCGGATATGAACAAGTCAATCAGTGATGAAAAAAAGATGCCGAGCATGATGAAAGGAATGGACTCAAGTAAAATACTCAGAAAAATGGTATTGACGTTAAGCAGGGAATTCGGAATAGAAATAGAAAGCTTGTCGGGTTCAAGAAGGATGAAACAATAGAGTAAAAAGAAAAAGAGCAATATGCTGAAGGAGCGTCTAGCAAATTGTTGGATAACTTCCATTATGATACCTGCCGTCTCTTGTATTTCTCTTATATGAGATAGTACCAATCTATGAGACAAGCTTGCAGAACATGAGTGAAAAGCAAAAAACCGGACAAATGTAATTGGTCCGGTTTTTGTGTATCAGTAGATTAGTGCAGAGGCGGAGTCGCTTTGGCAGCGGCTGTCCGTCTCGCCATAGCATATTGTAATAATTGTGTGGACTGCGGCAATGAAAAACGCAAAATCAGCCCAGTAAGGATGGCGGTCAAAATGGTTCCGATCCCGATCGGTCCGCCCATGCCCCATGCCGCGAACAAAATCGTGATTTCAATGCCGTTTCGCACCCATTGCACATTCCAGCCGGTTTTTTCTGAAATCAGCATCATCAGCGAATCACGCGGGCCTGCACCAAGACCTGCTGATACATAAACACCGACGCCGTAGCCAATCAGCAGCACGCCGAGAGAGAAGACAATAGCGGAAGCCATGTAACCGGAGGGTTCAGGCAGGAGAAAATTGAAAAAATCTATAAAAATACCGATGAGCAGCATGTTCAGTATCGCTCCGATTTTTGGCCAAGCTCTCGTAAACAATGACGTCAACCCAACGATGATCGCACCTATAATGATGGCCCACTGGCCGATCGTAAGCCCGAAGTGCTGAAACAGGCTGTAATGAAATGCATCCCACGGACTGATCCCTAGCGCTTTTCCTTCTATCGTAAGGGATACACCAAAAGACAAAATAAGCAGACCGGCAAAATAAAATGTCCAGCGCAGAACAAGTTCTCGCTTCACGTGAAGTCCCTTCTTTCGTAAAAATCAATCGATTGTCATTGTAGCATATCTGACAGAAGGGCGGAATAGGCGAACAAGGCTCAACAAAAAAACAGGGCCGCCGGCAGGCGCCCTGTTTTGGATTTTATAACGGATTCAAAATCCGATTCAAAAACCGCTGGGTCCGTTCTTCTTTTGGGGCGGAGAAGATTTCCTCCGGCGGCCCCTGCTCCACGATGACGCCGCCGTCAATGAAGACGACTTCGTCCGCCACTTCCTGGGCGAATTTGATTTCATGGGTAACAACGACCATGGTCCAGCCTTCATTGGCTAAATCCTTGATCACCTTCAGCACGTCACCCACTAGCTCAGGGTCAAGCGCTGAGGTCGGTTCGTCAAACAGCATCAGCTCCGGCTGAATGGCCAGTGCGCGGGCAATCCCGACGCGCTGCTGCTGGCCTCCGGAAAGCTGGAACGGATATAAATCCATTTTGTCCTTCAATCCGACTTTTTCCAGAAGCTGAATCGCTTCTTTTCTGACCTCTGCCTTGTTGCGTTTTTGCACCTGAACAGGGCCCTCCATGACGTTTTCAAGGGCTGTGCGGTGAGGGAAGAGGTGATACGCTTGAAACACCATTCCCGATTTCCGGCGGAGCTGAAGGATATCCGACTGCTTCACTTTCTTTGAAAAATCGATGGAGAAATCATCAAATGCAAGCTCCCCGCGATTCGGGATCTCCAGCGCGTTCAGACAGCGAAGCAGCGTCGTTTTCCCTGAACCGGAAGGCCCAAGTATAGCGATGACTTTTCCTTTTTCTATCTTCATATCTATCTGTTTTAAAATTTCATTTTGACCGAATGATTTGTTTAATCCTTTAACGGAAAGCATACTCGGAACCTCCTTATTTGGCCACGTAGCGGTCAAGACGCCGTTCGATGACATGCTGGACGAGCGAAAGCAAGAAGCAGATCATCCAATAAATAAAGGCCGCTTCAATATAAATGACTAAGATCTGATCGAGATTCCGCGCGCCGATTTCCTGCGCTTTTCTGAACAGCTCAGCGACGAGAATCTGAGATGCAAGCGATGTATCCTTGATCAGGCTGATAAAGGTATTGGATAATGGCGGGATTGACACACGAAACGCCTGCGGCAAAATGACGCGGAACAGCGTCTTCTGGTGTGTCATGCCAATTGTATAGCCAGCTTCCCATTGCCCCTTCGGCACGGATAAAATAGATGCCCTGATGATTTCAGATGCATAGGCGCCGACGTTTAAGGAAAAGGCAATGACTGCGCTTGGAAATGGATCTAGTGTAATGTTAAAGGCCGGGAACAGATAGAAAATGATGAACAATTGAACGAGAAGTGGCGTGCCGCGTATGGCGGATACGTATACGCTGAACACCCATCTCAAAGGTCTCATTTTCGACATTCTGGCAAGCGCCGTAATCAGCGCCAGTATCATTCCGAATATAAAGGAAAGAATCGTAAGGGGAATCGTATAGTAGATTCCCCCTGAAAGTATCGGCCAGAATGACTGCTGCACCAGATCCCACGGGATCGCCGTGCCAAGCGTCAGTGCCGGTATATTATTTAGAAACATCTTCGCCGAACCATTTTTTAGAGATTTTAGAAAGAGTCCCGTCCTCTTTCATTTCTTTTAATGCTTTGTTGACTTGGTCGACAGCCTCGCCGCTTCCTTTACGGAACGTGAAATACGTTTCCTGAGGGTCGCCTGTTTCAAACGCGATTTTTACGTTCTTGTTGCCTGATGTTTTTAAATAGTTTAATACCGCGAGCTTATCGTTGTACGTCATGTCGACGCGGCCTTGCTGGATCATTTGAAGGGCCTGCGCCATGCCTTCGACGCCTTCTACTTTCGCGCCGGCATTTGCAGCTAGTTTGTTATAGTTGCTTGTCAGTGATTGAGCTGACGTTTTTCCTTTTACGTCTTTTTCAGACTTAATATCGTTGTTGTCTTTTTTCGTCACGACAACGGCTCTTGATGTTGTGTATTTGTCTGAGAAATCATATTTGTCTTCACGATCTGTTTTTCCGACTTGGTTGGCAACGACGTCAAACCGTTTGGAATTCAGGCCGGCAAACATGCTGTCCCACTGTGTTTCCTTAAATTCGGCTTTCAGTCCAAGGCGTTTTGCGACTTCTGTGATGACTTCCACATCATAGCCAGTCAGCTTGTCATTGTCTTTGTCATGATAAGTGAACGGTTCATACGTTCCTTCTGTACCGACTGTCAGTACGCCTTTTTTCTTAATTGAAGCCCAAAGATCGCCGTTTTTTCCGTTATCTTTTGACTGATTGTCATTTCCTGCTCCGCAAGCTGCGAGAACTGCAATGCTTACGACCATGAATAAAGCTAAAAGTGCTTTTTTCATTCTATTCCCCACTTTTCTGATTAATTTTATTGAAATAAAAAAATAGCTTACAAATCTAAAGGATAACTTTTTTTTAGTATGAGTCAAGTATTTGGTTTTCATGAGACAAAAACACTTAAAATAAATTCAAAAATTGCTGCACCGGTTTTGGCAAATAACTGTCAGTTCTCCACATGACAGCCGGTGTCATAACGAAGGGATTGTTTTTAATTTTAACTGTGTGAATATGGTTTCTCATATGAACAGGAATCATGGTGACGGGCAATATGGACGCGCCAAATCCTGATGAGACGAGACTGAGCAGTGTTGCTGAGTCGTGGCACTCACAAACAATACGCGGCTCCAGCTGAAGACGCTGAAATTCATTCATGACCTGATTATAAACACCTTTTCCGTTCACAGGCCGCAGCAGAATCAGCGGGAAAGAAGGGATATCCTCCATTTGGATGGTGTCTCCGCATGTATACCCGGCATCATCAGAAAGAACGAGCACACATGGAATGTCGTCAAGCTTTTTAAATTGTACGGTATCGCTTTTTATCATGGTTGTCGTGACAGCAGCGTCGATTTGCCGGCTTTCCAGCAGCTCTAACAGCGTTGCCGGCTCGTTTTCCCAAATATTAAAGGTGAGGTGCGGATATCTTTCTTTCATTTGCGTCACTTTCTCAAGCATTAGAGCCGCGCAATAAATCGTCGAACCCACAGCCAGCGTGCCGGCAACCTCCTCCCTGAGCTCTTGTACCTCTATGACTGCATCTTCAAACCTGTGCAGAATCTCTTTGGCTCTTTTGAGAAAAATGCTTCCTTCATATGTAAGGGTCATTTGTTTTTTCTTATTGCGGTCAAACAATACAACACCCAGCTCATCCTCAAGCTGTTTGAGCTGCCTGCTTAACGGCGGCTGCGCCATATGGAGCTTTTTGGCGGCAGAGGTGATCTTTTGTTCTTGGGCAATGGTAATGAAATATCGCAGCTGACGGATGTCCAAAGAAGCGCCTCCTTTTATATACCTTTTAGGTATTGAATATAGATTTAACAAATATTTTTCATATGGATATATCAGGAGTATGATTGAAATGAAGACAGAATTCAAGCGTAAAGGAGGGGCAAAATTTGAAACTCGTTGTCGGTATGACCGGGGCAACAGGGGCTATTTTCGGTGTCAGGCTATTAGAATGGCTGAAGGCAGCGGAAGTGGAAACCCATCTCGTTGTGTCTCCTTGGGCTAACGTTACCATCAAACATGAAACAGGTTATACGTTAAAAGAAGTTGAAAAGCTGGCCACATACACATACTCGCATAAGGATCAGGCGGCGGCCATCTCCAGCGGCTCGTTTGATACCGATGGCATGATTGTGGCGCCGTGCAGTATGAAATCGCTTGCGAGCATCCGTACCGGGATGGCGGATAATCTGCTGACTCGCGCGGCGGATGTCATGCTGAAAGAGCGAAAAAAGCTCGTTCTCTTAACAAGAGAGACACCTTTAAACCAGATTCATCTCGAAAATATGCTTGCACTCACAAAAATGGGTACGATTATTCTTCCGCCCATGCCGGCGTTTTATAATCAGCCGAGCAGCTTAGAAGAAATGGTCGACCATATTGTATTCAGAACTTTGGACCAATTCGGCATACGCCTTTCTGAGGCAAAGCGCTGGAATGGAATTGAAAAACAAAAAGGAGGAGCTTGATGATGGCTTATCAAGATTTCAGAGAATTTCTCGCTGCCCTTGAAAAAGAGGGACAATTGTTAACGGTGAATGAAGAGGTAAAGCCTGAGCCAGATCTGGGAGCAGCTGCACGGGCAGCCAGCAACCTCGGCGATAAAAGCCCCGCACTGTTATTTAACAATATTTACGGCTACACCAATGCGCAAATCGCGATGAATGTCATCGGCTCTTGGCCGAACCACGCGATGATGCTCGGACTGCCGAAAGATACACCGGTGAAAGAGCAGTTTTTTGAATTCGCAAAGCGATATGAACAGTTTCCGATGGAGGTCAAACGCGAAGAAACAGCGCCATTTCATGAAAATGAAATCACAGAAGACATCAATTTGTTCGATATCCTGCCTCTTTTCAGGATTAACCAAGGAGACGGCGGTTACTATTTAGACAAAGCATGCGTCATCTCTCGTGATCTTGAGGACCCTGACAACTTCGGCAAACAGAATGTCGGCATATACAGAATGCAGGTAAAGGGAAAAGACCGCCTCGGCATACAGCCTGTGCCGCAGCACGATATTGCGATCCATCTGCGCCAAGCGGAAGAACGCGGCATCAATCTTCCGGTCACGATTGCGCTCGGATGTGAACCGGTCATTACAACTGCGGCATCCACTCCGCTTCTCTATGACCAATCCGAATACGAAATGGCGGGAGCAATCCAAGGAGAACCGTACCGCATCGTAAAATCAAAGCTGTCTGACCTTGATATTCCATGGGGAGCAGAAGTTGTGCTCGAGGGAGAAATCATTGCCGGAGAACGTGAATATGAAGGCCCATTCGGTGAATTTACTGGGCATTATTCCGGCGGACGCAGCATGCCGATTATCAAAATTAAACGTGTGTATCACAGAAACAACCCGATTTTTGAACATTTATACTTAGGCATGCCGTGGACAGAATGTGACTACATGATCGGTATTAATACTTGTGTGCCGCTGTATCAGCAGTTAAAAGAAGCGTATCCGAATGAAATTGTGGCTGTGAATGCCATGTACACTCACGGGTTAATCGCGATTGTATCAACAAAAAACCGCTACGGCGGATTTGCGAAAGCGGTCGGCATGCGAGCGCTCACAACCCCGCACGGTCTAGGCTACTGCAAAATGGTTATCGTTGTCGACGAGGATGTCGATCCATTCAACCTGCCGCAGGTCATGTGGGCGCTCTCTACAAAAATGCATCCGAAACACGATGCGGTCATTATACCGGATTTATCAGTTCTGCCGCTTGACCCGGGATCAAATCCATCAGGAATCACACACAAAATGATTCTTGACGCCACAACACCTGTTGCGCCGGAAACAAGAGGCCATTACTCACAGCCGCTTGATTCTCCATTAACAACAAAAGAATGGGAACAAAAACTAATGGACTTGATGAATAAATAGGAAAGGATGATTTGATATGCATACATGTCCTCGATGCGATTCAAAAAAAGGAGAAGTCATGAGCAAATCGCCTGTAAAAGGCGCATGGGAAGTCTATCAATGCCAAACATGTTTTTTTACATGGAGATCCTGTGAACCAGAAAGCATTACAAATCCAGAAAAATATAATCCAGCCTTTAAAATCGATCCAAAAGAAACAGAAACAGCGGTTGAAGTCCCCGCTGTTCCGGAACGAAAGGCCTGATCGGCGTGAATCAACTATCAGACCGTCTCTTTGAGCTGCTTGACGGTGAACGCCTGAAAGAGAAGCAGCATGAAGCCTTCGTTCTGCAGACGGTATCAGAGGACGGCTGGCCGCATGCCGCCATGATCAGCGCCGGGGAAATCATCGCCCTGAATCGGACGGATATCCGGATCGCCCTGTGGAAAAACACAGAGACCGCGGGAAATATCCTTCGTACGGGACAAGCTCAGCTCACAGCATGGTGGAAGGGAGCTGCTCATTACGTGAAACTGCAATGTGAGCCGCTCCCGCCGCTGAACGATGCGGTCTATGACAGGGAACGCTTTGCCTGCCGTATCGCTTCAGCTAAGGAGGATGTTGCAAAGTACGCTGATGTAACTTCCGGCGTCAGGATACAGCTTCACCATGCTGACGAAGTGCTGAACAGATGGAAAGTGACGCTGGAGGAATTAAAACGATAAATGAAAAAGCCTGACGCCATGCGTCAGGCTTTTATTTTATAATGAAACATATAAAAACAAAGGGGCGTGAGGAATGGGCACAAAGGGGATCTGTCATTCAGACGGTTTTGATTTATCTTATTGTCTTGTAGGAGAGGGCGCGCCGATTCTCGTGATTGGCAGTGCGGTTTACTACCCGCGTCTATTTCATGAGGATATCAAACAGAAATATCAATGGGTCTTTGCCGATCACAGAGGTTTTGCCAAGCCGGCGCGGGCGTTGCGGCCGGAAGATCAAAGCCTGGATGCGGTGTTGGACGATATTGAAGCGGTAAGACGCCATCTTCAGCTTAAGGATTTTATCATCATGGGGCATTCGGGGCACGCGTTTATGGCATTAGAATACGCTAGAAAATATCCTGAGCATGTGCACAAGGCCGTCCTTCTCAATTCAGCGCCTGATAACAGTCAAAAGAGACAGCAGGACAGTGAAGCATTTTTTAGGGAAACAGCAAGTCCTGAGAGAAAGAAACGTTTCGAAAAAGATATTGCTAGTTTAACAGGTGACATAGAAAAAGATCCGGAAAGACGTTTCGTGCACATGTGCATTCGCGCTGAAGCGAAAAGCTTTTATAAAGAGAGACCGGATGCGGCAGCTTTATGGGAAGGTGTTTCCACCAATATGCCAATCATAGATGAATTATGGGGACATACCTTCGCGCAGATGAACCTCATACAGCGGTTAGCAGACGTTCGTGTTCCTGTCTATATCGGTTTAGGAAGGTATGACTATTTGGTTGCTCCTGTATCGTTGTGGGATGCCGTTGACGGTTTATATCCACATGTGAAAAAGGTCATCTTTGAAAAGAGCGGGCACCAGCCGATGCTAGAGGAACCGCAAACCTTCGAGCAAAGCTTAATAAAATGGATAGACAAATAAAAATCCCGCAGGGCTGATCTGCGGGATTTTCTTTATTATAGGATACCTTTCATCGCACGTTTGATGATCGGTGAAATCAGCAGCAGAATGCCGCCGAGTATGATAGAAATCAAGCCGATGGTACCGAAGTAAGTTGTTTCAGGTATTTTATCAAACAACCCGGCTACTTGGGCATTGATTGCTTGGGCTGCTGCGTTCGTCAGAAACCACATACTCATTGTCTGTGCAGAAAATGCAGCTGGCGCCAGTTTTGTTGTAACGGATAAACCGACTGGAGACAGGCACAGCTCTCCCAGTACGACAAGCAGGAAGCTGAGAACGAGCCAAAGCGGGCTTACAAGTGCTTCTTTTCCTTGCATTGCAGGGAATACCATGATGATAAATGACAAGCCGGCTAAAATAATTCCAATCGCAAATTTAACGGGTGTGGAAGGCTGGCGTTTGCCAAGTTTCATCCAAAGCCATGCGAAAATTGGTGCGAAAATGACGATAAACAAGGGGTTTAATGATTGGAACCAAGATGACTGAAGTTCTATTCCGCCCAATGAAAGCCTTGTGCGTTCGTCAGCGTAAAGTGCAAGAATGGTTGCTCCCTGTTCCTGAATGGCCCAGAACATGACAGCAGCGATAAACAAAGGTACGTAAGCGGCAAGACGAGATTTTTCTGTTTTATCCGCCTTTTTGCTTGTAAACATGATAATGAAATAAACTATAGGAATCAAAATGCCGAGAATACTTACAAGGTCGATGAACCGATTGATCGTCAGCAGGCCTGTTTGTGAAGCAATAATCGCTGCGATCGCCACAATGATAGCCCCGATGGCAGTGCCAATCGCTGATTTTTTAGACAGCGGGTTCGGCACATTTGAACCTGCAAACCCGAGGTTTTTCTTTCTTGTCAGAGCAAATACGATAAGTCCGAGTAGCATTCCGACTGCGGCAACTCCGAAGCCAAGATGATAGTTGTACTTCTGTCCGAGTGTTCCGACAATTAACGGCGCAAGTAAACCGCCGAGGTTAATCCCCATGTAGAAGATGCTAAAACCTGAGTCGCGGCGCGCGTCTTCTTTTGTATAAAGATCTCCAACCACGCTTGAAACGTTTGGTTTTAATAAACCTGTCCCGATTATGATAAGCGCCATACTGATATAGAATGCTGTCGTGCTGCCTGGAAAGGCGAGTGCAATATGGCCGAACATAATGAATATCCCGCCGTAAAACACAGTGTTTGCAGTACCGAATAACCGGTCAGCGAGCCATCCGCCAATAATAGTGGACATGTATACGAGAGATCCGTAAATTGACATAATAGCAACCGCAGTGCCTTTGTCAAAGCCGAGCCCTCCGTTTACTGTCTCTGTATACAAATAGTAAAGAAGAAGTGCTCTCATGCCATAGTAGGAGAAACGCTCCCAAAATTCAGTAAAAAACAGAGTAAATAGTCCTCGCGGGTGACCAAAGAACCCTTTTTGCGGGACGCTTTTGATGATAGTTTCGTTATCAATCGAAGCCATGTCAGCCAAACCCTTTCTTAAAAAAGTGTATTATAAAAATCATATTCTTATATAATACTTGTGTCAATATAAATTATACTTATTTCAAGAAGTTCCAGAATGGAAAAACTATAAGGGTATAAAAATAGTGAGTTTTTCCTGTTCCTTATGGCTCATTTTGTTACATTTTCTAACGATAGTATTTCTTTATACTTTTTTAATAAAATTATAGAGAAATGTACAAGCGGATCGGGCTGCCGCGAATATCATAGTAACAATCATGCAGGAGGAGGCTGGATCATTGGCTGAATTCATCTTGAATGCAGCAGATTTCGGTATTTTAGGGGACGGAAAAACGGATTCGACAGAACTGATTAATCAATGCCTCAAGGCGGCTGTTTCAAAGGGGTACCATACAGTCTGGTTCCCGAAAGGAACATATTTAATTGACGGGACGCTTGGAGGGGATAAGAATCAGGTGTTTCGCAATGCTGGGATTATTGTTCCCGGCAATCTTCATATTGTCATGGACTCTGAGTGTATTATCAAAGTCATTCCTAACAGCTCATGGGGGTATTCTGCATTTTATGTAGGCAAGCAAGAGAATATAACCATTTCTGGTGGGCAAATTATCGGCGAGCGCGATGAGCATACGTATGCGTCAGCGGGAGTAAGGTCAACACATGAATGGGGCTTCGGCATTTGTATCGAAGGGTGTTCGAATGTTGTCGTTGATGATGTCAACATTTCTGATTTTACCGGAGATGGGATCATTGTCAGTCCGCGGGGCTTAAAGACAAATGACGATTATCGAACATCAAAGCACATTACCATCCGCCGCTGTAAGGTTCGGCGATCAAGAAGAAATAACATTTCGATTACCGGATGTGACACAGTCACGGTGGAGGGCTGCGTAATTGAAGATGCCGGAACGGGAAATGGAACAGCGCCGAAATTCGGAATTGACATTGAAGGATATGGTGAAGGAAATATTGATTATGAGGAACCGATCAATGTTTCGATTCGCAATAACTATTTTAATGGAAACGTTTCAAGTTCTGTGACCAATTTTAACGGGTACGGCATTTCAATAGAAGGAAACCACTCAGACAATACGATCAGCTATGGGTACGGCACTCAAACGGTTATTAAGGGGAATATTCTCAGAAGGGCGGGAGATGGGGCTTCGGCGCCTAGAGTCGGGATTACCGGACTGGGTGTTTCACAAGGAAAAGAAAGCAGTGATGCAGTGATCGCTGGCAATCTTATTACCGGATTTTCAACCGGGATTGATGTCAGGGGAAAGAGCGTTCTTGTCACAAACAACAAAATCACCAATTTTGAAAACACTGGGATATTGGTTTATCAGTCTTCCGACGTAAAGGTAGATGGCAACCAGATTCAAAACGGGCTCTCTGGAACAAGGCGCAGTACCGGTCTTCGGGCGGTGCTGTCTGATGATACCGCATTTCTGAATAACTGTCTTATTCAAGTCATCGACGGGGTGAACATTTCAGGAGGCGATATGATTATTAAAGATAATGTACTGAGAAAATTCAGCCGCGGCATTTGGATAACTCAAGGAAACGCGGTGATCGAAGGAAATACACTTAACCCCGATGCGTTTGAAGCGCCCCTTGAGTCGTATGCCGTTTCTGTTACAAACAATGCTGGCGCGATCATTAAAAACAATACATTTAAAAACTTTAAAAATTACCCGATTTACTGTACGACAAGTGCAAAAACCTCTATAATCGGAAACCACTTTGAAAGATCTCCTCTTCTAGTAACCATCTATATCAGCACCGGCGTTCATGATATTTTTGATAACACCATATCAGTCAATAGAACAGCCGGCAAACCAATTGTGATTTATCTCAACGGCTCCTCAGGCTCTATCATTTCAGGAAACACCATCAACAATCTCTCCCCAAGCACGGCGGTGGCTATTCAAACGGACACCTCAACGAATTCCACCATTATCGGAAATCGAATCATCAAAGGAACCATCACCAATAACAGCAGAGATAAGGTAAACGGCAATATTATCGTCTGAACAAAAGCGCCTCGCTCTAGGGGCTCTTTTTGTTCGATTTATAGATCGCGAATATATCTCTCGCCAATATCAAAACAAAAAATAAAAGCATCACCCATTCCGCAACCGATGTCATCTTGAAGCTGGACATATTATTATAAATGGCTTTTCCCAAACTGAATCCTTGAAGCATGTCCATAGAAACTGAAATCACTAACAAACAAATTAATAAAACAGCCGTCACGCCTAATATTTTCATCCTTCATCACCCTCCGCTTTTAGTGTCTATCTTTATGAGAGAGTTATACCCGGTCGCCCAGTCACATGCATAATCCTGAGGCTAACAGGAAGAATATGAGAAAACGATTAGGAAAGGTATTTTGTGTATGCCGTCATTTTTTAAGCAAAAGAAAAATACCGAAACGAAAGACAGCCAGAAACAAGAAGATAGAAATCAGCAGAAAAAAGAACAAGGGCCTGTTCTGGCTTCCTCAAGTTTGGCGAAAAATGTGGCGGACGTGAAGAAGAAAGTCGGAAGCAGCTCTGATGTCATCATTCGGGAAGTGAAAGCAGGGGAACAGGATAATGTTCACCTGGCCATTATTTATGTCGCAGGTTTGGTTGATAATAATACGATTCATGAATCGTTAATCGAGCCTTTGATTCAGGATCAAGCCATCCAAAACGCCCATGCAATGAAGCAGATCCTTGAAAAAACGCTTCCGCTGGGCGGCGTAAAAGCTGAAAAGAGCTGGGACAAGCTGTTCACTGAATTGATGCTTGGAAATGCGCTGGTTTTTGCGGACGGTTCTGATGAGGCGCTTATTTGCAGCACCCAGGGGGGAGAGCACCGCTCCATTCAAGAGCCGAGCACCCAGGTGTCATTCCGGGGTCCGCGCCAAGGGTTTACAGAGTCTTTGCAAACCAATATTTCCATGATTCGGCGATATATTAAAAATCCCAATGTATGGGTCGAAAAAATGAAAATCGGTTCTGTGACCAATACGGATATCGCGCTTATGTACATTCAAGGCATTTGTGATGAAAAGGTGCTGAAGGAAGTGAAGCAGCGCCTGAAAAAAATAGACATTGACAGTATTTTGGAATCCGGATACATCGAGCAGCTGATTGAAGATGAAACGTTTACGACGTTTCCGACCATGTATCACACGGAACGCCCTGACGTCGTCGCAGGAAATCTGTTAGAAGGAAGATTTGCGATCGTTGTGGACGGAACACCGTTTGTTCTGATTGCCCCAGCCCTATTTATTCAATTTTTTCAGTCTGTTGAAGATTATTATTCACGCTTTGACATTGCGACAAGTATACGGATTTTGCGGATATTTATCTTTTTTATTTCACTTGTCGCACCGGCTGTTTATGTGGCAGCCACGACGTTTCATCAGGAAATGATTCCGACACAGCTGTTAGTCGTCATTGCTGCCCAGCGGGAAATCGTTCCGTTTCCGGCCGTTGTAGAAGCAATCACAATGGAGGTTGCGTTTGAGATTCTCAGGGAAGCTGGGGTCAGATTGCCGAGGGTTGTGGGATCGGCTGTGTCCATTGTAGGCGCGCTTGTTATCGGCCAAGCTGCTGTTCAGGCTGGTATCGTGTCTCCGGCAATGGTCATCATCGTTGCCATAACGGCCATTGCCAGCTTCGCAACGCCGGCGTTTGCCATGGCGATATCTGCCCGCCTCATTCGGTTTATTTTTATCATTGCTTCTGCCGTAATGGGTTTTTACGGGCTGGTATTAGGAATTATTATGATGTTTGTTCATTTATGCAGCCTGCGTTCCTTTGGTGTTCCTTATATGTCGCCGCTTGCGCCCTTTTCTTCACAAGGCGTGAAAGACACGCTGTTCCGTGTTCCTTGGTGGGCCGATCAAAAAAGGCCCGAATCCATCAGCAAGAAAGATAAGGTCCGCCAGGGGAAAGACCAGCGTCCTCAGCCGGATGGTTCACGCGGAATGGTGAACAAAGAGTTGAGAGAAGGAGATCATGATGATACGTAAACGTGTATTAGCTGTTATCATGCTTTTGAGCATCATTGTGCTGCCCGGCTGCTGGGATAAGCGCGAGCTGACAGATCTTGCGATTATTTCGGCAATCGGTATTGATCGGACAAATGAAGGGAACTACGTCCTGCACTTTCAGATCATTAATCCCGGAAACGTTGCCGGAGGGCTTCAGGGCGGGGGTGCGGGGGACAGACCGCCTATATCCGTCTATTCCATAGTAGGCGACAACATGACGGAAGCGCTGAGGAAAGCCTCTATGAAAGTATCCAGGCGGCTTTACTTTGCGCATACCAACCTGGTCGTGGTCAGTGAAAAGCTGGCGAGAGAGGAAGGTTTGAATTTTGTGTTAGACAACCTTGACCGTGATACGGAATTCAGGACAACGGCAACGATTGTCATCGCCCATAAAACGAAAGCCGAAAACATCGTCAAAACGCTTACGCCGATTGATAAAATTCCGTCCAATAAAGTCAACAAAACACTCGACTTCACGCAAGCGCAATATGGGCGGGTGATTAAAACCAGTATCCAAGATGTCTTGAAAACACTTGCCATCACCACAGAAGCGCCGGTGATCCCCGGATACAGGATGATCGGGGACGATAAAAAAGGAGTCAGCCTGGAAAACACACAGGCGACTGACCCGCAAGCCATTCTTCAGGCGAACGGTCTGGCGGTGTTTGATAAAACAGGCCATTTAAAATATTGGATAGAGGATAAGGAAAGCGTTGGGATCGTCTGGCTTAAGAATCAAATCCAGCACACCTTTATTAATGCTGATTGGGGCAAGACAAAAGATGCGGTAAGCTTACAGGTCACGCATCAGGCAACAAAGCTTACGCCGGAGATACGAAACGGCCGTCCCCGTATTCATGTTCACGTGACGGTTGAAGGCATAATAGACGCAGTAAAATATCCATTTCATTTGTCTGATCCAAAGGTGTTAGCCGATATCGAAAAAGCACTCAACAAACAGCTGGAAAAGGAAATTAGCCATGCGGTTGAAAACATAAAGGAACATAAAATTGACTTCATCGGATTCGGAGACACGATATACAGAAAGTATCCGAAGCAGTGGGAAAAAATGAGGGATACATGGGACAAAGAATATTTGCCTGATCTGCCTGTCGATGTAAAGGCGGAGACCTATATCAGAAGGACAGGGCTGCGAAATAATCCGCTCAGAAACCAGCTTAATCGATAAATAGGTCGAGAAAGGAGAAGTGACAGATGGAAAAAGCCAAAATCAGCATTAGGCAGCTGTTTGTCATGATGATCATATTTGAGCTGGGCAGCTCCTTATTGATTACCCCGGGAACAATGGCGGGCCGGGATGCCTGGATCGCTGTGCTATTAGGCTGTGCAGTTGGTTTATTTCTTTTTTACTTGTATCAGGGGATCTATCAATGCTATCCGGATTTCTCCCCAAAAGAATACATGGATGATATGCTCGGAAAAAAACTGAGCTGGACCTTTTCGTTTCTATATATCTTATATTTTGCATATATTGCCGCCCGGGTGCTGCGTGATTTCGGAGAAATGCTGCTGACATTTGCTTACCATGATACTCCGATTATCATCGTAAATGCTTTATTAATGTTGGTCAGCATATATGCCGTCAGAAAAGGAATTGAAGTGCTGGCGAGGGCGGGTGAGCTTCTCTTCGGGGCCATGTATCTATTGGGTGCGCTCGGTCTCGTGCTGATCATTGTATCGGGTTCTATCGATCTGAAAAATTTAAAACCGGTTTTAGCAGACGGAATTTTCCCTGTTATTCATTCTGTTTTTACACAAACCATGTACGTTCCGTTTGGTGAAATTGTTTTATTTGTCATGATTTTCCCCAATCTCAATGATCGCAAGAATGTCAAAAAGACGGGGATGCTTGCTATGGTCATCAGCGGATTGGTTGTGGCGCTTACCGTAGCAATTAATATCAGTGTGCTTGATGTTGATCTGACATTGCGATCGCAGTTTCCGCTTTTAAGTACGATTCAGACAATCAAAGTGGAAGAATTTCTGGATCGGCTTGATATCTTTTTTATGCTGGCACTGATTATCGGCGGCTTCTTTAAAGTCAGCCTCTATCTATATGCGGTGGTGGTGGGTACGTCCACTCTCTTTAAGGAAAAAAAACCTTCACAGCTGGCATATCCAATGGGACTGGGCATACTCATCCTCTCTATCACAATTGCCGCCAACTTTTCAGAGCATTTACATGAAGGGCTGAAGGTAGTGCCGCTGTACATTCATTTGCCCTTTCAATTGCTGTTTCCATTATTTCTGTTTATCCTCGCTGTTTGGAAAAAGAAAAGAAGAGAGAAATCAAAGCAGGCTGATAAACAGAAACAATAAAAAGAGCGGGGGGATGCAGCCGCCGCTCTTTTACCGTTCACTTCTATATAAAAGGGGGATATAGGTTGCGCCCCTGTCTGCACTGGCAGAGGCGCGTTTTTTTATACGACTGCGGCGTTTTCCGTCACAGTAAAGCTTCCTCGTGAAAGTCTGATGTTCATGTCAGATACCCTTGCAATTTGTTCATCATGCGTCACCATGATAATGCATTTATTTTCTTTGTGCGCCAAATCCTGAAAGAGCCGCACAATTTCTTTTGACGTATCCTCATCAAGGTTTCCGGTCGGTTCATCAGCTGCGATTAAATCGGTGTCACAGCAAAATGCTCTTGTAATGGAAACACGCTGCTGCTGTCCGCCGCTTAATGTCAGCACCTTTTGCCGGGCTTGTTTTTCGTTGATGCCGACCTTCTCCAGCATCTCCAACGCATATGCTTCTTTGTTCTTTTCCTTTGAACCTGTGATTTCCATGGCGGTTGTCACATTTTGCAGAGCTGTCATATATGGAAGCAGGTTGTACGCCTGAAAGACAATTGATACGTATTTATTTCTGAAATTCGCCAGTCCGATTTTGGAAACAGCTTTTCCGCCAAAAAGAATTTGTCCTTCTCTAGGTGCGTCAAGTCCGCCTGCCAGAGAAAGGAAGGTCGTCTTTCCTGTCCCTGAAGTGCCGACGATTGTATAAAATTTACCTTTTTCAAAGCTGATATTTATATCTTGAAACAAGGGCTGGCTTTTGTCTTTATACCAATAGCCGACTTGTTGAAATTCTAATAAGCTCATTCGATTCGCCTCTTTCTATTCCTGTTTAGTCAATATTGTTTTCGGGTGGAGCCGCAGTACTGAAATAGACGGCAGCAGCGTTGCAATCACAGCGATTACCATTCCGATTCCGCCGAGAACAAGCATATCGTTCATAGAAACGGCCACATTCAGTGAATCAATGACGTCCGCGTTTGAAGAGCTTTGGCCGAACATTCCGCGGCCCATGCCGCCCCCGCCGCCGGGCATTTGGCCGCTTGCGGTTTGTGTTGAATCAGTTGATGAACTGATCTGCTGGGATAAAAGCTGATTTCCGAGCTGGTTCGCAACTAGATTTCCCGTCAATGATGCAATGCCAATCGCGATAACAGCCACGATCAGAACCTCAGCTAAGAACTGTCCAATCAGCTTCCACCGTTTTTCACCGATCGCCATTAACACACCCATCTCATATTTGCGCTCTCTGATTGACATCATGACAATGAGGCCTAGAATGACAGCGCCTGCCGCTGATACAAGGTACACAACGTTTTTAGAGAAAGAAGCTACATTTTCGATCGGGCCGACCATTTGCTGGTAAAGCTGATCGTTTGTATTTAATGTAAACGTATCAAAGTCAATTGACGTTTTCTTCGCTGCTTTAACGAATGCATCAATATGTTCAGCATCGTCCATATCATAAACAGCTGAATCAATCGTATTTTTATAATCGTCACCTTTCAGAGCTGCTGTTGCTGTGTAAGGTGTGTAAAGCTTATTGTAAGGATTTAAGAATGAGAAATTCTGGGCTTGGTCATCGCCTGAAGACGTTGTTTTATAAATACCGACAACCTTCAGTTTGACTGTTGTGTCTTCGTCTGTTGCTGATTCAATTGTGATGGAATCCCCAACGCTTAGATCATTTTCTTCTGCTAATGTTTCATTGATCACTGTGACTTTTTTGCCGACATCAGATTTTGTAATCGCGCGCCCATCTGTGATTTTTGCATCTCCGTCAGAGAATTCCTCTAACAGCGACGTGCTGATGACACCTTCAATCGAAAGATCGGCTTGAACCAATTGTTTTCCGCCTTGCATTGGAGCGCCTTTTGTATCGCTTGAGCTTGAGTCTGTGCTCGAATCACTAGAGCTTGAGCTTTCAATCGCATCGAAATTTCCGGCGTTGGCTGAGGCTGACGTAATGAAGTTGTAGCTCTTCACATGATCAAGCGCTGTCAGCTTATTGGCATCAGACACTTTTATCGGTGTAGATTCGAAGCTGCGTTTTTCACCGCTGTCCTGCTGCTTCTCCATTTGTTTTTGGCGGTCAACTTGAAGCGTAACGGTTCCGCCCAGCTCCTGTCTGGCAAGGTCGCTGGATTTTTGAGCTGCTGACTGGATCGTGAGGCCAGACAGAACAAATATACAAATGACTGCAAACACAAATAACTGCAAAAACGTTTTTCCTTTTTTGGCCCTCATGTTCCAAAAAGCCCGTTTGATAAAATTCATTATGTTCCTCCGTATAGGTATTTTTATGGATAAGACCGCCTGTGAGGCAGGCCCGCTTGTTGATAAATTTATAGTAGTCCAAAGGTATGAAAAAAATATGAACAATCTATTTCTAGTTGATGAAATAAAAACTAACAATTGTGAAACCCAAAATCTTCTGTATAAAATGGTGCTATTATAAAAAAAGCATCTAAACAATCGGAGGAACCAATGAAAATTTTAATGATAGAAGATAACGTTAGTGTTTGTACGATGACAGAAATGTTCTTTTTTAAGGAAGGCTTTGAAGCTGAATTTGTTCATGACGGTTTAGAGGGGTATCAGCGTTTTGCGGAAGGAAATTGGGATTTGGTGATTCTGGATATTATGCTCCCGTCTATGGACGGCGTAACCATCTGCAGAAAAATAAGGGAGACAAGCACGGTTCCGATTATCATGCTGACTGCCAAAGACACCGAATCAGATCAGGTGATCGGCTTTGAGATGGGTGCGGACGATTATGTGACGAAGCCATTCAGCCCGCTGACATTGGTTGCCCGCATCAAAGCCGTGATCAGAAGATATCAGGCGACGGGCAAGGCGGCAGTGGAAGAAGATACGATTGAATCGGAATGCTTTAAAATTAATAAAAAGACAAGAGAAGTATTTTTAAACGGAAAGCCTGTTGAAAATCTTACTCCTAAGGAATTTGACCTGCTTTATTACCTTGTGCAGAACCCGCGGCAGGTGTTTTCCAGAGAGCAGCTGCTAGAGCAGGTATGGGGCTATCAGTTCTACGGAGACGAACGGACTGTCGATGTCCATATTAAACGGCTGCGGAAAAAGCTTGCAAGTGAGGACAGGCCTTTCCTATATACTGTATGGGGAGTAGGGTATAAATTTGATGAGGATTAAATATTTATATCAGCTGCTGCTGAGCCATGTCAGCATATTAATTTTAGCATTTGTTATTATTATTTCTCTTTTTTCTCACTTCGTGAAAGAGTTTGCCTACCAAAATAAAGTAGAGGAACTGACCTCATATGCGGTGCAGATTGCAAGCGAATTTCAAACCGGCCAGGTTGATATACGCCGGCTGTACCCTTATCAGGATATTTTAAGGACAAGAAAAACACAGTTTATCATCTTTAATGAAGCACAGGTGCCTTATTTTCACCCTGAAGACTTTCACCCAAGGGAAAAGCTGAAGAAAGCGGAGTGGGAGAAGCTGAAAAAAGGGCAGACGGTCATGAACAGAGCGGATGGCCGTTTTAACGATGAGGTTTCCCTTGTTGCACAGCCGATTTTTGTTAACAATGAATTTAAAGGTGCGGTACTGCTGATTTCTCCGATCAGCGGCGTTGAGCAAATGATTAATCAGGTCAATCTCTATATGTTTTACGCGATGATCAGCACGCTTGTCATTACCATTCTCGTCAGTTGGCTGCTCTCCAAATTCCATGTGAAACGAATTCAAAAGCTGAGAGAAGCAACGGATAAAGTAGCTTCCGGCGACTATGACATTCACTTGGAAAACAGCTATCGGGATGAAATCGGGGTGCTGGCGTCTGACTTTAATATCATGGCAAAGAAATTAAAGCAGTCAAGGGATGAAATCGACCGGCTTGAGAAGCGGAGAAGGCAGTTTATTGCCGATGTATCCCATGAATTAAGAACGCCGCTGACAACTATTAACGGTTTGGTTGAAGGGCTGAACAGCAATACGATTCCAGAGGAAAATAAAGAAAAATGCTTCTCGCTCATCAGTGAGGAAACGAAGCGAATGCTGCGGCTCGTTAAAGAAAATCTCGATTACGAAAAGATCAGATCACAGCAAATCACTTTGAACAAGCTTGACGTTCCGCTGATAGAGGTATTCGAAATCATTAAAGAGCACCTTGAACAGCAGGCGGAAGAAAAGCAAAATCAGCTGGTGATTCAGGTGGAGGACAGCGTGATCGTTCATGCCGACTATGACCGGTTAATTCAAATCCTCATGAACATTACGAAAAACAGCATCCAGTTTACGCAACACGGGCAAATTTGGCTGCGGGGAACAGAAGGATATAAAGAGACCATTATTGAAATTGAAGATACCGGAATCGGCATCTCAAAAGAGGATATCGAGCATATTTGGGAGCGGTTCTATAAAGCTGATATTTCAAGAACGAACACGGCGTACGGAGAATACGGCCTCGGCCTTTCCATCGTCAAGCAGCTTGTTGAAATGCATCAAGGTACAATAGACATTAAGAGTGAACAAGGGGAAGGCACAACATTCATTATCCGCTTTCCTTTACCTGCAAAACAGCAATAAATCATGTAAGGCGGCGGCATATCATCAGATGCTGCCGCCTTCTTTCTCACCTCGCTTCGGTATTCCTTTTTTTATTGCGTGCTCCCGAAATAAAGTTTGCGTGTTTTTCGGGTTAGGACAGTCTGTAAACATGATAAAATATGACATAAACAGTTTTTGATGGGAGAGGGTGAAGGAATGAAGAGCGGGGTAATTCCTTCTTCAGCGGTCGGTCAAAAAATTAACGAGTGGTACAAATATATCCGGACCTTCAGTGTACCGGATGCCGAGGTGCTAAAAGCTGAAATCCAGCAGGAACTGAAACACATGCAGCATGACTCCAACTTGCTTTTATATTACTCACTAATGGAATTTCGCCACCAGCTTATGCTTGATTATCTCGAGCCGCTGGAGAAATTAAATATCGAAGACCAGCCAAGCCTGTCTGAATTATCACGAAATATAGACAGCAACCAAGCTGACCTAAAAGGGCTTCTTGATTACTATGTGAATTTTTTCCGCGGAATGTATGAGTTTGATAAGCGGGAATTTATTTCTGCCATTACATATTACAAACAGGCGGAGAAAAAACTTTCTTTTGTTTCCGATCATATTGAACGGGCTGAATTTTATTTTAAAATCGCGGAAGCTTATTATTATATGAAGCAAACGTACTTTTCATTGATTCATATCAAGAATGCATACGAAATTTATGTAGAGCAGGAAACCTATAATGTTCGGATTATCCAATGCCATTTCGTGTTCGGGGTTAACCTCATGGATGAGAGAAATTTCGAACAAGCCGCACGGCATTTTAAATTGGCGCTGGAGATGGCGGAAGCGGAACAAAGAGCCCAATTGGTTGGAAGAGCATTTTATAATTTGGGGCTGTGTTATTACAATCAAGACCTTCTCGACCCTGCCATTGACCATTTTGAGAAAGCGGTTTCTACTTTTGAAAACAGCAGAATCACCAATTCTCTGCCTCAGGCATATTTTTTAATAACACTTATTTATTATAAACGCGGAAAACATGAGAAGGCTTCGGAATATCACAAGAGGGGCTATGAATATGCTAAAGAAACAGACGATGCAGATTACGCGGTAAAATTTGAGTTTTTACAATCCCTATATCAGGCACAGCCCAACACAGAAGGAATCGAACGATGTTTTCAATACTTAAAAAATAAAAATATGTATGCTGATATAGAGGATTTAGCCCTAGAAGTAGCAAAATATTACTATGAACAAAAATGGTTTGAACTGTCTGCTTCCTACTTTCTTAGAGTTGAAGAGGCAAGAAAACAAATACAAAGGAGTGAAGGTTTGTATGAAATTGAAATCTAAGTTATTTGTTATTTGTTTGGCTGCAGCAGCTGTTTTTACAGCGGTTGGCGTCTCTGCACATGCTGAAGCATCCGACTTCCATGTCACAGAAAGAGGAATGACGTAAGAACCAGGCCCCTTCTCCATAAGAGAAGGGGTTTTCTTCTAAAGAAACAGCGACGCAGGATATGAATCTTACGGCGCCGCCTGATTCATGGAGATTCCTTTTTCTTAGTAGCCTCCGTTAAAAAATGCAGCTCCCACGATAATCAAGAGGATAAATAACACAACAATCAAAGCAAAAGAGTTTCCGTAACCAGACATCTGATGCCACCTCCCTGTGAGATTACTTTATGATATGCTGCATAAACGCAGCGGACAGGGCTTTCGGATAGGGATTGAAAAATAAAGAAAACAACTAAAAAAACGCCGCAGGACAATGATATTGTCTTACGGCGCTGTACTGCAGACTTAGAAGCCTAGTACCTACGATAATTAATAGAATAAACAATACAACGATTAAAGCGAAAGAACCGAAGCCGTAACCGCCACCGTTAGAGTATCCTGACCTCCCTATGATGGATGCGGAATCGGCCAGATGAATAGGATAATAGTGGACAAGGCAAGAATGAAAAATTCATCGATCGACGCGGGCAATATAAAAGGCGGGCTCTGCCGCCCGCTTTTATGTATAGATTAAGAGACCAGCACTCCCGCGAAAAACTCCCGGTATAATGCTTGGACGGCTTTTCTTTCTTCGGCTTCTTTTACGCCGAACATCATGCTCACTTCAGAAGATCCTTGGTTAATCATTTCGATATTCACTTTTGCCTCTGATAAGGCTTTGGCTGCTCTTGCCGTTGTGCCGACATTATGGCGCATTGCTTCTCCTACAACCATAATGAGCGCCAGATTGTGCTCGACAATAACTTCATCGGCATGAAGATCCTCTTTAATCTGCTTCATTACGCTTCGTTCAACCGAAGCATCCATTTGACCCTGTCTTAAGATGATCGTCATGTCATCAATTCCCGATGGAACATGCTCATACGTCAAACCGTGTTCTTCAAGGATTTGCAGGGCTCTGCGGCCAAATCCGATTTCTCTGTTCATCAAATACTTGCTGATATAAATACTGCAAAAGCCGGTATCGCTGGCAATACCGACGACAGGCCCGTTTGTGTTATCGCGTTTGCTGACGACGCGTGTTCCGTTTGCCGACGGGTTGTTCGTATTTTTGATCTGCACGGGAATGCCCGCTCTGAAGGCCGGAATGAGCGCTTCATCGTGAAACACTGAAAAGCCTGCGTACGACAGCTCGCGCATCTCTCTGTATGTCAGCTCGTGGATTTCCTTCGGGTTGTCAACAATGGAAGGATTAACAGAATACACAGCATCTACATCAGTAAAGTTTTCGTACAGATCGGCCTGAAGACCATTGGCTAAAATAGAGCCTGTAATATCAGAACCGCTCCGTGAAAATGTCAACACATCGCCATCCTTGCTGAAACCGAAAAAGCCGGGGAATATGATGAGGCCTTCACGCTCTCTCAGCTGATAGAGATTTTGATACGATTCAGGCAGCACCTGCGCGTTGCCGGGTTCATTTGTTACAAATAGGCCTGCATCCTTCGGGTTTACATATTCCGCTTTCACGCCTTTGTGGCGGAAATAGGCGGCGATCAGCTTAGCGTTGTTATCCTCACCGCTTGCTTTGACAGCGTCCAGATATTGTTCGGGATTGCTTTTATCTCCTTCTAAAAGCGTAAACAAATCATCGCGGATTTTTTCTATAATACACGGCTCAAGCTGAAGCTCATTTGCGATCAGAGCATAGCGTTCAATTACCGCTTCCGCCAGTTCAGGGGAGCTTCCGGATGATAAATACTGTTCAGCACATGTGATTAAGAGATCAGTCACTTTCGTATCCTCGGAATAGCGTTTGCCCGGAGCCGACACCACTACAGCTTTGCGTGCGGGATCTGAGGTTACGATTTGAAACACCTTTTCAAGCTGTGCGCCTGAAGCGAGTGAGCTGCCTCCGAATTTAACGACCTTCATGTTTACATCTCCTAATGTTTAAAATTTTCACACAAATTTAGTATTTATTATCCCTCTTTCAGTTTTGTAAATCAAGGGGAAATTTCTATGTGGAAAGAACATTTGTATTTATAGAGAGGAATTATGTCAGGTTTGATGCCGAAGTTGAAGCATAGTGAAGATAAATATGGTAAACAGACTAACGATTTGTGATGGAAAATGGTTTGAATTATGAGTAAAATTGAATAGATAACGAGGTTAATATTTTTAAAGAATATTGACTAACACTAGAAAAGTGGTAATATGTAAATGATAATGATAATCAATTACTATATGGCCATATTGTTTTGAGTCCTTGCGGAGTAGAAGATACGTTCTTTTTGCTGTAAGGATGTAAGGAGGCAGCATGAAGCTACGTTACTTATTTTTTCTACTTATCATATTAGCAGTCACTTCTGTATTTATCGGCGTAGAAGATCTGTCGCCGCTTGATCTCTTCGATCTAAGCAAAGAAGAGGCATCAACGCTCTTTGCCAGCCGTTTGCCGCGGCTGATCAGCATTTTAATCGCAGGGATGAGCATGAGCATCTGCGGCCTGATTATGCAGCAGATCACCAGAAACAAATTCGTGTCACCGACGACGGCCGGCACGATGGACTGGGCGAGGCTGGGAATCTTAATATCCTTGCTTCTGTTTACATCGGCAAGTCCATTAATGAAAATGCTGATTGCTTTTGTCTTTGCTCTAGTTGGTAATTTTCTGTTTATGAAAATTCTTGAAAGAATTAAGTTTAACGACACCATCTTTATTCCGCTTGTCGGTTTAATGCTCGGGAATATCGTCAGCTCAATCGCGACGTTTATCGCGTATAAATATGACTTGATCCAAAACGTGTCATCATGGCTTCAGGGGGATTTCTCCTTAGTTGTGAAAGGGAGATACGAGCTTCTCTATCTGAGTATTCCGCTTGTCATCATTGCCTATGTTTATGCGGATAAATTTACAGTGGCGGGTATGGGAGAAAGCTTTTCTGTCAACCTCGGCCTCAAGTATAAACGGGTTGTGAACATCGGGCTCATTATCGTATCCCTGATTACGTCACTTGTCATTTTGACTGTCGGTATGCTTCCGTTTCTCGGTTTAATCATCCCGAACATTGTATCGATTTACAGAGGAGACAACCTAAAAAACAGCCTGCCGCACACTGCGCTGCTGGGAGCGGTTTTTGTTCTGTTTTGCGATATATTGGGCAGAGTCATTATCTTCCCTTATGAAATCTCGATTGGTCTGATGGTCGGAATCATCGGCAGCGGCATTTTCCTGTTTATGCTGTTAAGGAGAAAAGCGTATGCGTAACCAGATGAAAATTGCTTTGCTTGTTGGTATAGCTGTTGTATGTATCGGTTTATTTCTGTTTTATGACCTAGGCAATTGGGATTACACTCTGCCGAGAAGAATCAAAAAAGTCGCTGCCATTATGCTGACTGGCGGAGCGATTGCGTTTTCAACAATGATCTTCCAAACGATCTCGAATAACCGCATCCTGACGCCCAGCATTTTAGGCCTTGATTCTCTCTATATGCTGATTCAGACCGTCATCATCTTTTTGTTCGGTTCAATGAATATCGTAATCATGAATAAAAACATCAACTTCATTATCTCTGTGTTGCTGATGGTGCTGTTTTCTTTTGTTCTCTATCAAATCATGTTCAAAGGTGAAGGGAAAAATATCTTCTTCCTTCTGCTCATCGGAATCGTGTTCGGCACGCTGTTCAGCAGCCTGTCTTCCTTTATGCAGATGCTGATTGACCCGAATGAGTTTCAGGTTGTGCAGGACAAAATGTTTGCCAGCTTTAACAACATCAACACGGATCTGTTATGGCTCGCCTTTATCATCTTCCTGCTGACCGGTATCTATGTCTGGCGTTTTACGAGATTTTTTGACGTGCTGTCACTCGGCCGTGAACACGCTGTCAATTTGGGCATTAACTACGACAAAGTTGTTAAACAGATGCTGATCGTGATCGCGATCCTTGTTTCTGTTTCTACAGCGCTTGTCGGCCCGATTATGTTCTTGGGGCTTCTCGTCGTCAACCTGGCGAGAGAATTTCTGAAAACATATAAGCATTCATACTTAATTGCAGGTTCTGTTTTAATCAGCATTATTGCGTTAGTCGGGGGACAATTTGTGGTTGAGAAAGTATTCACCTTCTCAACGACGCTGAGCGTTATTATTAATTTTGCTGGCGGGATTTATTTTATCTACTTGCTGTTAAAGGAGAATAAATCATGGTAGAGGTCAAAAATGTAAGCAAACAATATGGAGGGAAAGTTGTCCTTGAAGAGACGTCAGTCACGATTCAAAAAGGCAAAATCACCTCGTTTATCGGTCCTAACGGCGCCGGCAAAAGTACGCTGCTGTCTATTATGAGCCGCCTGATCAAAAAGGATTCCGGTGAGATTTTCATAGACGGAGAAGAGATCGGAACCTGCGACAGCAAAGAGCTTGCCAAAAAAATGAGTATTTTAAAGCAGGCGAATCAAATTAATATCAGACTAACCATTAAAGACCTTGTCAGTTTCGGCAGATTCCCCTATTCACAGGGACGGCTGACAGAGGAAGACTGGGTTCATATCAACCAGGCGCTCAGTTATATGAAGCTGGAGGAGATTCAGGATAAGTACCTGGATCAGCTGAGCGGCGGACAGTGCCAAAGGGCGTTTATCGCAATGGTCATTGCCCAGGACACGGACTACATATTTCTTGATGAGCCCTTGAACAACCTGGATATGAAACATTCAGTTGAAATTATGAAGCTTCTGAAGAGGCTGGTAGAGGAGCTTGGAAAAACAATCGTGATCGTGATTCACGATATCAACTTTGCTTCCGTCTACTCTGATCATATCGTTGCTTTGAAAAACGGCCGAATCGTAAAAGAGGGGCCGCCGGAGGAGATCATTGAAACCTCTGTGCTCGAAGAAATCTACGATATGACCATCCCGATTCAGACGATAGATAACCAAAGAATAGGTGTTTATTTTTCTTAATATACAGAAGAGGTGAAGACATGAAAAAGTTTGCAATTCTATTCATCGCATTGGTGACAGCTGTTGTCATTTCTGCATGCGGAAACCAAAGCTCAAGCAGCAAAGGATCTGACACGAAAAAAGAACAAATAACGGTGAAACACCAGCTGGACAAAAACGGCACAAAAGTGACAAAGAACCCTAAAAAAGTCGTCGTATTTGATTTAGGCAGCTTAGATACATTAGATAAATTAGGTCTTGATGATAAAGTAGCGGGCCTGCCGAAACAAGCCCTTCCTAACTATCTGTCCAAATTCAAAGATGACAAATATGCTGATGTCGGAAGCTTAAAAGAGCCAGACTTTGAAAAAGTAGCTGACTTGGATCCTGATCTCATTATTATTTCAGGAAGACAATCTGAGTCTTACAAAGAATTCTCTGAAATCGCACCGACGATTTACCTTGGCGTAGATCCAGCAAAATACATGGAAACATTTAAATCAGACGCAGAGACAATCGGTAAAATCTTTGATAAAGAAGATGAAGTAAAGGACGAACTTGCAACCATCGATAACTCCATTTCAGATCTTAAGAAAAAAGCTGAAAAGCTGAACAAAAACGGTCTAGTGCTTCTGGCGAATGACGGCAAAATCAGCGCGTTTGGTTCTAAATCAAGATACGGCCTGATCCATGACGTATTCGGCGTGACACCGGCTGATAAAAATATCAAAGCGTCTACTCACGGACAAAGCGTTTCATATGAGTACATTTCAAAAACAAACCCGGATTACCTGTTTGTTATTGACCGCGGTACAGCAATCGGAGAAACATCATCTACAAAACAAGTCGTTGAAAACGACTATGTGAAAAACGTAAACGCCGTGAAAAATGATCATGTCGTATACCTTGATTCAGCTACTTGGTACTTATCAGGAGGCGGACTTGAGTCAATGACGCAAATGATTAAAGAAGTGAAAGACGGTTTAGAGAAGTAAAACGAAAAAGAGCCTCCGCTCTCAAAGCGGGGCTCTTTTTTTTATAGGATCAGCGTGCCGGCTGCTGTTCGGCGGGGCGCTGAGGTTTCTTTAATGTAAAGGATAGAAGTAAGCCGGCAAGCGCGATACAGGCTGCCACGATAAAAGCGGCGTTCATGCCGTGCAGAGCGGCGTGTTTCACATTTGTGGTTCCTGCATGTGCCGCCTGGTTGCTCATCACGGATACAAGGAGAGCAGTCCCGATGGATCCGCCGACTTGGCGAACCGTATTGTTCATTGCTGTTCCGTGCGGAATCAAGTGGCGCGGCAGCGCATTGATTCCGGCTGTTGTCACAGGCATCATAATCATCGCTGTCCCTAAGAGACGAACGGTATATAAAACGACAATCCATGCCAGTGACGTATGATCAGTCAGCTGCATAAACGGCAGTGACGTCAGGAAGATGATACAGAAACCAGCAATCGCCAAGCCTCTTCCGCCGACACGGTCAAAAATTCTTCCGATAATCGGGGACATGAAGCCCATCACAATGGCTCCCGGCAGAAGCATAAGCCCTGTATCAAAGGCTGTGACGTTTCGGACGTTTTGTGTATACAGCGGCAGAATGGTTTCCGTACCAATTAATAAAGCAAAGACAAGTGTTCCCAGCAGGGTTGTTAAGCTGAAGATACCAAACGTAAATACGCGGAATTCCAGCATCGGTTTTTCAAGCTTCATCTGTCTTGTAATAAATAAGAGCAGCGCAATCACACCTACAAGCAGTGAAACCAGAACCGTTGAGCTGGTCCATCCGTAAGAGCCGACGCTTGAGAAGCCATACAGCAGCCCGCCAAATCCAAGGGTCGACAGGATAACTGATAAAATATCAATCTGTGTTTTTCTTAATGTCGTCACGTTTTTCATAAGAATGATAGCGAGAAGCAAATCGATCACGGCAAACGGAAGAATGATATAAAACAATGATCTCCATGAGAAAGCTTCTACTGCCCATCCTGAAAGAGTCGGCCCGATCGCAGGCGCGAAGGAGATGACCAATCCGACCATACCCATAGCCTGGCCGCGCTTTTCAATCGGAAAGATCGTTAAAAATACTGTCTGCATGAGCGGCATCATAATGCCGGCTCCGGCCGCCTGAATGATACGGGCCGCCAGCAGAACCGGAAAGTTCGGGGCAAACGTGCCAACGATTGTTCCGGCAGTGAAAATACTCATCGCTGTAATGAGAAGCGTACGGCTCGTGAATTTTTCAATTAAAAATGCGGTAATCGGAATTAAGATACCGTTCGTTAACATAAATGAAGTCGTCAGCCATTGGGCTTGGTTTGCATCTATATGAAAATCCCTCATGATATGGGGGAGAGCGGTAATTAACAGTGTCTGGTTCAAAATGGCGACAAACGCCCCGGCTAACAAAATGCCGACAATGACAGAACGGTTAAACGGTTTTTTTTCAATACTTGTGTCCAATAAGATCCCTTCTTTTCTTTAAGTAATTAACAGTGTTTTTAACATAGAAATAGGCTGTGTTAAAACACCGGTTTGTTCCAGATAGCCAATCAGTGATTTCAATAAAAAGGCGCGGGGCTCTTCCTTTTTTGCTTCCTCTTCCAGCATGGCTGCAGCTGATGCCAGCTCATCGATGTCATAATCCGCGGCGGGCAGGGAAGAGATGCCTTTATGTAATTCTTTCAGGCTTTCTGATAACAGGAGTGATTTATCCTTTGGCTGGTAGGAGGACGCCGATTGGATATAGAGCTCGATGGTCTCAGGCGGAAGCAGGGACTGCCGCGTTTCTCTGTTTTTGATAATCTGATTGAGGGTGCTGATGATAAACGCTGCGATCGGGTCAAGGTCAAGCGGTTTTTCCTCTATTTTGATCAGCATTAAAAATTCCCGCATCATGCCGTGAAGAATGATGACCAAATCCCATACAAAAGGGAGGATGGCTTCTCCATAGGCCTGAATCAGCGAATCCCGGTGCCAGCAGATAATCGTCGATCTGGTCTGATGGATATGCTGTTTTACACGGTCATTGTGCAGCTTGGGGTTTCCGTAGGTCAGCATATTAAAAAACTGCTGATTCCGCCTGAATCCTTCCAGCTCCATTTTGACCTTTTGAATCAAACGCTCCTCCGGTGTCAGCGCGGTATTTTCCTGCAGTCTTGATGCCGCGGCCACCATCTGCTTTTGGTTAAACGTCAGCAGCTCCAAAAGCAAATCTTCCTTGGATTGAAACAGCTTATATATAGAAGCTTTTGACATCTTACATTCTTCCGCGATTGCCTGCATGGAAACCGACGTAAAATCCTTTTCAGAAAAAAGCTTCCGCGCGGCTAACAAGATTTCTGTTTTTTTATCAAGCATCTCATGGCTTCCTTCTTTCTTGAACAATAGAAAACCCATTGGTTCACAGAAAACCAATGAGTAACATTGATAAAATTTTACCAAATAAACAAAATGAAAGTCAATGGATTTTATCCGGACAAATAAAAAGGCCTGCCGGAATTCCGACAGGCCGGGTGAGGCTTATTTTTCAACTTTAAACCCTTGTTTTTCGAGCATTTCACGAATATGCGGATAGTACAGGCGCTCATAGTATGAGGCGATTCCTTGTGACCAGTTTCGTGTTTCTTTTCCGTTGGTCCGGTTCTTCATGTATTCGGCCATTTGTTCATCATATGACTGAATGTGTGATGTCAGCTCGTCCTGCTGCAAATACGTTTCTTTATGATAAACCGCTGCCTTTGGAAGGCGGGGTTTTTTTGCTGAACGATCAGCAGGATGGCCGATGACAAGACCAGATACAGGGAAGACGTATTTTGGAAGCTGAAGCAGCTCGATCAGTTCATTTGGGTTTCCCCGAACTGCGCCGATCGGAACAGTGCCAAGCCCGAGTGATTCAGCTGCCGCTGTCGCCGTGCCAAGTGCGATGCCGGCATCTACAGCGCCGACAAGAACGGATTCTAAACCGTTTGTGATTTCCATGTTGAAGTCATGCAGATCTTCAAGCGCAATTTTTGCCCGGTTGAAGTCTGCGCAGAAAAGCAAGAAAACCGGAGCTTGGTCAATCCAAGGCTGTCCGCCCGCCAGTTCGGAGATTTTCTTTTTCCGCTCTTTATCCTGAATCGCGATGACAGTCACTTGCTGCCCATTGATAGAAGTAGGGGCTGATTGCACCGCTTGTATAATATGGTCTAGCTGCTCTTCTGACACCGGCTCATCCGTATAGCTGCGGATGGAGCGGTGATCTGTTAATGATTTGATTACTTCGTTCATGTGAGACATCCTTTCCTTACTCGCTGAGCTCTGTGCGGACAACATCAAGAGGAGCGCTCAGCAGTTCTTTGCCTTTTGCTACAAACCCTTGGAAATGCGCAGTTTCATTGTGGGATTTCATCGCCGCTTCATCTTTCCATTGTTCAAGCATCACAAATGTATTTTCTTCGCCTACTTTTTCAAAAAGGTCGTATTGGGCGTTGCCTTCCTCAGCTCTTGAATGTTGAACCAGCGATTGTGCCTCGCTCAAAAATTCTTCACGTTTCTCGGGTTTTACTTTGATATAAGCTTGTAATACGATCATGTAAATCTCCTCCATTTGTCTTTTAAATTTATTGTTCGAATTTGATCGAACTAAATGTACCATGTAATCAAAATCAGGTAAAGGAAAAACCCTCAAATAGTAAAATTGTCATTCTAATTGTTGTGTGATACATTTGTGTCATGAACATTCCAAACCATCCAGAAACAGAAACGTTGCAGCTGACAAAGGTTCTTCACGCACTGAGTGATCCGCTTCGTTTAGAGCTGGTGAAGCAATTGGCCGAAGCAAAAGAGAAAACGTGCGGCACCTGTGCCGATGTACAGGTTGCAAAGTCGACCTTGTCCCATCATTTTAAAGTATTAAGAGAATCGGGCATCGCTCAAGTACGCATAGAAGGAAAGCGCCGTTATTATTCGCTTCGCACAGAAGATCTGGAAAGGGCATTTCCGGGCCTGCTTAAAGCAGTGCTGAACGTGGACCAGGAGCGCTGGTAAAAAATCCCCTGAACAGGGGATTTTTTTATGTCCCATAAACAGCGCGGCGAAGTCTTCGCACACCTTCCTGAATGTCCTCTTCCCTCAGCCGTGCAAAGCCGATGATGAGCGCGGGTTTGTCCGGCTGCGGACGGCTTTCTTTTAAGCGGAACCGGCTCATCCCGAAGATTTCAAGCTGCTGGGCGGCGGCATGCGCGAGTATCTCTTGTTCCGTGCGGCAGGTGTAAAATTCGGTGACGAAATGCAGTCCCGCATTTGCCCCTTTTACCGTGATCTCTCCTCTAAACTCTGATTCTAATGCGCTGATGAGGCGTTCTCTCTTTTCTTTATAATGCTGCTTCATTTTTTTTATATGCTTCTGATATTCTCCAGACTCAATAAATTCCTGCAAGGCGATCTGTGTGAGCGACGAGCAGGTCTGCAGGTCATAACCCCGCTTTTTGTAACCCCGTAACAGCTCCGGAGGCAGTACCATGTAGCTGATCCGCAATCCGGGAAGAAGTGATTTTGAAAAGGTGCCCATATAGATGACATTTTGAAAGCGGTCGAGGCTTTGGAGCGCCGGGATACTGTCTACGTCATATTTAAACTCGCTGTCATAATCATCCTCAATAATATAGCGGCTCGGCTGCTCCGCTGCCCAGTTCAGCAGCTGAATTCTCCGGGATACAGGCATAATCGCTCCGGCCGGGAATTGATGCGAAGGGGTAGTGATTAATACATCTGGGTTCTGTCTAATGATTTCAGAAATGGAAATCCCTTTTTCATCAAGCATAATCGTCTTCACCTGTTTTCCGGTATGTTGCAAAAGCTGGTACATTCGCCTGTAACCAGGCTCCTCCATCGCATAGACCGCATCCTGAGGCAAAAGCTCCGTCAGCAGCTGCATCAGCACCTGAGTGCCCGCCCCGATGACGATTTGTTCCGGCCGGCATTTCACCCCCCGCGTCAGAGAGATGAGCCTTGTAATGGCGGCTCTTACCTCATATATGCCTTGCGGATGAGACATGTCGCCGAGCGTGCGGTATGAGCGGGCAGCCGCTTTTTGCTCACAGCGAAACCAGCTTTTCATTGGAAAATGATCTGTATCGGCACTCATATGTGAAAATGATATCCAATCGCTTTGATCGATATGAACCTCTTTCAGGTCATCCGGCAGTGAAGATGAGGGCTGTTCCTCAGAGGAAAATGTGTCCAGGTGTTCCACGAAAAAACCCTTTCTTTCTTCAGCGTACAAATACCCTTCCGCGAGCAGCTGCTGATAGGCTGAATTCACAGAGTTTACGCTGACCTTCAGCTTTTCAGCCAGCTCTCGTTTGGAGGGAACCTTCGAGTGGGGCAGCAGATTACGGCTGAGGATTTCGTTTTTTAGTTTTTGATAAATCTGCTGATAGATATAATCAGCTTTTTCTGAGCGATCGAGCGTGATTGTGATGTCCATTGCGGTTTCTCCTTCTGATACCATTAAAAAGTTATAATTGGTACTTTTCATCATACCAAAAAGAAGTCAGAATGATAAGAAAACAATGACAGTGGGGGAATTCACATGAGTCAAACAACCGCATCAACTTTCACTACCGCAGAGTGGCAGCAAAAACGGGACCAATTTGTCTCAAAGGGCGTGAGCAACGGAAACCGCAGCCTGGCGGTAAAAGGAGAGGGAGCAGAGCTGTATGATTTGGACGGCCGAAGATTTATTGATTTTGCTGGCGCCATTGGAACCTTAAACGTCGGACACTCGCATCCGAAGGTGGTAGAAGCTGTGAAGCGGCAGGCGGAGGAGCTGATCCATCCCGGCTTTAACGTCATGATGTATCCGTCTTATATTGAATTAGCTGAAAAGCTTTGCGGCATTGCGCCTGGAACTCATGAGAAAAAAGCGATTTTCCTCAACTCCGGAGCGGAAGCGGTGGAAAATGCAGTGAAAATCGCCAGAAAGTATACCAAGCGCCAAGGCGTTGTCTCGTTTACACGCGGGTTCCACGGACGCACGAATATGACAATGAGCATGACAAGCAAGGTGAAGCCGTACAAATTCGGTTTTGGTCCATTTGCATCAGAGGTATACCAGGCGCCGTTTCCATATTATTATCAGAAGCCTGCCGGACTGAGTGACGATGCATATGACGATATGGTCATTCAAGCGTTCAATGACTTCTTTATCGCAGCCGTTGCTCCTGAAACGGTAGCGTGTGTTGTGATGGAGCCGGTGCAGGGAGAAGGCGGATTCATTATTCCTTCTAAACGGTTTGTGCAGCATGTTGCTTCCTTCTGTAAAGAACACGGCATCGTCTTTGTAGCCGATGAAATCCAAACCGGATTTGCCAGAACGGGTACTTATTTCGCGATTGAGCATTTTGATGTCGTCCCAGATCTAATCACGGTTTCGAAATCTCTTGCGGCCGGTCTGCCGTTAAGCGGTGTGATCGGACGCGCGGAAATGCTTGATGCGGCGGCGCCCGGAGAGCTCGGCGGCACATATGCGGGAAGTCCGCTTGGGTGCGCGGCGGCATTGGCAGTTTTGGATATTATTGAAGTAGAAGGATTGAATAAACGTTCTGAGGAAATCGGCAGGATCATTGAAGAAAAAGCGCTTGAATGGAAAACAGAATACCCGTGTATCGGCGACATCCGCAGACTTGGGGCGATGGCAGCAATCGAGATCGTCAAAGACCCTGAAACACGTGAACCTGATAAAGCGAAAGCGGCAGCGATCGCAGCGTACGCGAATCAAAACGGGTTGCTGCTGCTGACAGCCGGAATCAACGGCAATATCATCCGCTTCCTGACGCCGCTGGTTATTTCAGATGACCTTCTGAATGAAGGGCTCCACATTGTGGAAGCAGGTCTGCGAGCTTAATCATTGGAAAGACCGCACACGGGTCTGCTATCATTTTAAGTAAATCCAAGAATAGAAAGGAATGTTCAATATGCCAGATCAATTAACGGTCTACAACCCGGCTACAGGCGAGGCGATCAAAACGATTCCTCAGCAATCAGCCAAAGAAGTAGAAGAAGCCATTGAACGTTCACATCAAGCGTTTAAATCATGGTCTAAAACATCAGCGAACGAAAGAGCGTCTCTTTTGAAAAAGTGGTATGAGCTCATCGTTGAACATAAAGAAGAACTTGCAGATTTAATTACGAAGGAAAACGGAAAACCGTACCAGGAAGCTGTCGGAGAGGTGCTGTACGGCGCCGGTTATATCGAATGGTTCGCAGAGGAAGCGAAGCGTGTATACGGAAGAACCGTTCCGGCTCCGACAACCGGAAAACGAATTGTCGTGACGCGCCAGGCAGTCGGCCCAGTTGCCGCGATTACGCCTTGGAATTTCCCAAATGCGATGATTACACGTAAAGCGGCGCCTGCTCTTGCTGCCGGCTGTACGTTTATCATCAAGCCGGCGCCTGATACACCGCTGTCAGCCTATGAACTTGCACGCCTCGCATACGAAGCAGGCATTCCAAAAGATGTGCTTCAGGTTGTCATCGGTGATGGCGAGGAGATCGGAAACGTTTTTACAAGCAGTCCGAAAATCCGCAAAATCACCTTTACAGGATCAACACCTGTAGGGAAAATCCTGATGAAAAACAGCGCCGATACTGTGAAACACGTATCCATGGAGCTCGGCGGACATGCCCCGCTGATTGTGGATGAAGATGCAAACATTGATCTTGCTGTTGAACAGGCAATGGTGTCTAAATACCGAAACGCGGGTCAGACTTGCGTATGCGCCAACCGGCTCATCGTCCATGAATCCATCAAAGATGAATTTGCTGCGAAACTGAGCGAGCAAGTATCGAAGCTAAAGGTAGGAAACGGACTTGAGGAAGGCGTAAACGTCGGTCCGATTATCAACAAAAGGGGCTTTGAAAAAATCGTCAGCCAAATTGATGATGCGGTTGAAAAAGGAGCGAAGGTTGTCGCTGGGGGCACTTATGAACGAAACGATGATAAAGGCTGCTACTTTGTCAATCCGACAGTGCTCGCTGACGTCAATACGTCCATGAATATCATGCACGAGGAAACATTCGGCCCTGTTGCGCCAATCGTCACTTTTACAGATATTGATGAAGCCATTGAGCTTGCCAACGATACACCGTACGGCTTGGCTGCTTATTTCTTCACAGAAAATTACCGCCGCGGCATTTATATTTCCGAGAACCTCGAATACGGAATTATCGGCTGGAATGACGGAGGGCCGTCCGCGGTTCAAGCTCCGTTCGGCGGAATGAAAGAAAGCGGAATCGGCCGTGAAGGCGGTTCAGAAGGTATTGAACCATATCTCGAAACAAAATATATGTCCATCGGTTTATAAACGAAATGATATGCTCCTAAAGAGGTGCCGGAAAATCCGGCACCTCTTTTTGTGTTTCAGCGAATAAACACATCAATTCCAGCCAAAATAACAGCAAATACATTTTGAAAGAAGGTTCCCCAACAATGGATTTATTACTGGCTCTTCTCCCTGCTTTGTTTTGGGGGAGCATTGTTCTCTTCAATGTTAAATTAGGCGGCGGGCCTTACAGCCAAACATTGGGAACGACGATCGGGGCGTTGATTGTTTCTATCGTTATTTATTTGTTTGTCCAACCCGTCCTGTCCATGCGCATTTTTATCGTTGGAATTATATCCGGATTATTTTGGTCACTTGGGCAGAGCAACCAGCTCAAAAGCATTCAGTTAATGGGTGTGTCCAAAACGATGCCGATTTCCACGGGGATGCAGCTTGTTTCCACCTCACTGTTCGGTGTCATCGTTTTCCGAGAGTGGTCAACACCGATTGCGATTACACTTGGAATCCTCGCTCTTATCTTTATTATTGTCGGTATCGTTCTCACGTCATTAGAAGATAAGAAAGACAAAAAAGATGGAGAGCCGAGCAACTTAAAAAAGGGCATTTTAATCCTTCTGGTCTCGACACTGGGATATTTGATTTATGTTGTTGTCGCAAGGTTGTTCAATGTATCTGGATGGTCCGCCCTGTTGCCGCAGGCGATCGGGATGGTCATTGGAGGGGTCATACTAACCTATAAGCACAAGCCCTTCAATAAGTATGCCATCAGAAATATTCTCCCGGGCTTAATCTGGGCAGGTGGAAATATGTTTTTGTTTATTTCTCAGCCGAAAGTCGGCGTTGCCACAAGCTTTTCTCTCTCTCAAATGGGAATTGTCATCTCGACGCTTGGCGGTATTTTTATCCTGCGTGAAAAGAAATCAAAACGCCAGCTGATTGCGATTGCGATCGGGATTGCACTGATAATTGCGGCTGCCGTATTCTTAGGAATCGCCAAAACGAATTCATAACAATTAAGGAGGATGGATATGTATCCGGATTTAAAAGGAAAAGTCGTCGCTATTACAGGAGCTGCTTCAGGACTAGGAAAGGCAATGGCCATTCGCTTCGGAAAGGAGCAGGCAAAAGTTGTAATCAACTACTACAGTAACAAGCAGGATCCAAACGAGGTAAAAGAAGAGGTCATCAAGGCAGGCGGTGAAGCCATTGTCGTCCAAGGAGACGTAACGAAAGAGGAAGATGTAAAAAACATCGTCCAAACAGCGATTAAAGAGTTTGGCACACTCGATATTATGATTAATAATGCCGGTCTTGAAAATCCCGTACCGTCTCATGAAATGCCGCTCAAGGATTGGGAAAAAGTCATCAGCACGAACTTAACAGGCGCCTTTTTAGGAAGCCGTGAAGCGATTAAATATTTTGTTGAAAATGATATCAAAGGAAGCGTCATTAATATGTCGAGCGTCCATGAAGTGATTCCTTGGCCATTATTTGTTCACTATGCGGCAAGTAAAGGTGGAATCAAGCTGATGACGGAAACATTGGCACTGGAATATGCGCCGAAAGGCATTCGTGTCAACAATATCGGGCCTGGCGCGATCAACACGCCAATCAATGCTGAAAAATTTGCTGATCCTAAGCAGAGAGCAGATGTTGAAAGCATGATTCCGATGGGATATATCGGTGAACCGGAGGAAATTGCGGCAGTGGCAGCCTGGCTTGCTTCGAAGGAAGCCAGCTACGTCACAGGCATTACGTTATTTGCGGACGGCGGAATGACACAATACCCTTCCTTCCAGGCAGGACGCGGATAAATCAAAAAAAGCGATCCAGAACTCATCTGGATCGATTTTTCTTTAGGCGCGCTTTTTCTTTACAAGAGCTGCAACAGATAAAATAATAGCGGCTGCAGACAGCACAATTGCTGTTATATCAAGAGCTGATGAACCTGAGTCTGCAGAAGCAGAATCATCTTTCGTTTGAGTGGCGCCGTGCTCGTCTGTTACTTCTTTGGATGTAGTGATTTTTGTAATGGCATGAGGCGTATCCGCATCTTCATCGCCTGTCCATTCAACAATGCTGCCGTCTTTGTAATATTGATAAGCATCCCAAGCGGCTTCCTCCGCTTTATCAGGGTTCTTGGCAACAAAGGTAAACTGCTGGAACTGGCCTTCCTGAATGCCCCCGCCAGTGGCTTCCCACGTCACGGACACTGATTTGTCGTCGTGTTTTGCAGTAGACACCTTCCAGCCCGGAACCGGTTCGTATTGCTGGAACTCAACATTCTTTGGCATTTTTAAAACAACCTTTGTTGTCGGCTGATTTTTTTCGGAAGGAACCTTCATTGTGTAGGTCTCCCATGAGCCTGCGGCTGATTCTACCGGTTTTACAGACACGTGCGCGCTGGCAGGCGCCGTAAAGAATAAAAGAGAGCCGATAACAGCTGGACATAGTGTGAATGCGATTTTTTTAAACAATTCAAACACTCCTTAATTTGTCTTTGTAAACATGATATTGATTTCGTTAAAGTCGCCGGTCAGTCCGTGGACTTTGATCTTCCAGTTTCCCTTTTCATTAATAGACAGGTTTTCAGTCTGGAAGATGCCATCTGTTTTTTCTTTCAACTGAAACGTGCTTTTGTTTTTACTGCCTGACAGTCCCGTTTTATAAACGGTCAAGGTGATTTGCTGAATGTTTTTTGCTGGGTCTCCGTTATGATCGGTAACCCTGAGTTCAAACACGTTTTTGCCGGGCTGGTTCGGGCTGATGCTGAGAGATACACTTTGCCCGTTTTCAATCGCTTTGGTTTGATAAAACGGTTCCGGTGCAGGCTCAGGCGGACTTGGCAGACTTGTAAATACGGCGGCTGTGATCAGGACAGCGATGCCGATTGCCCATTCCGCTTTTAGCGTGCGGGTGATTTTGGACCCCTGCCGTTTTCTGGTGAGCAGAAAATGAATACCGCCCAGAATCAGCATCAAAACAAACAGTCCGCTTTTGACTAACAAGGCTTGGCCGTACGCCGTATGGAAAAGAGAATCCATTGACCGGATGATGAAAAATCCATTGAGCAAGCCCGAGAACAAAATGACACCGACTGCAGTGAGCGCCCATGGAGAGAACCGTTTTACCGTCTCCCATGCAAGCGTCTTGTCCTGCTGTCTCCACTCCTGTGAAAGCAGGAAAACGATGGCCGCTATTCCGCCGACCCAGATAGAGGCGGAGGATAAATGTAGGAAATCCATCAAGATACCGACCGTTTTTTCTTCTACAACAGCGGCATGTCCGGTAAACGCTTTGGCAAGCAGAAGACCGAAAAAGAAAATGAGCGGCGCCGTCCAATATGCGAAGGACGCAAAACGCTTTTTGCGTAACACTGGGATGGCAGAAAGGACGAGCAGTACGTACAGCACGGCTTGAATCATCCAAATTGTGCCTCCCGCGGTTTCAAACAGCGTTTCTTTCATATACCCCGGCTGAAAGGCATTGGCCCAGCCGCCGCCTGTATTTGCTTTTGTCTGTAACGGAAGCTGAAGGAGGAGCGCCAGTCCCAGCACAGTGACTGAGATGACAAGCAAACGCTTCGTCCGTTTGGCGAGGTTTTTTCCGTCCCCTTTATACCAGAAGAGATGGAAGAAAACGGTCCCGATAAACAGAGAAAAGGCTGTATACAGAATGGCACGATCTGCAGCTGTTCCCGGATTAAGCGCTGAGCTCGATGTTTTCTGGCTGCTGAACCCTCCTTCCGCTTTGCCGATGCTGAACGGAAT
The DNA here is from genome assembly GCF_020708615.1 of Bacillus sp. LBG-1-113. Taxonomy (NCBI): domain Bacteria; kingdom Bacillati; phylum Bacillota; class Bacilli; order Caryophanales; family Bacillaceae; genus Bacillus; species Bacillus sp. LBG-1-113. Next base: position 52,966 of record NZ_JAJFDG010000009.1, read on the forward strand.
GACGCCGGAAACAGGGTGCCCGTCTGCCGAAACGGCATTCCATTCCGCTCTGTACACGTCATGAGGCAGATTTTTTTTCAGCTTCACGGTCATGATGTGATTGTTGTCTTTTTTGATTTCTGTTTTGTCCGTATCCACCCGGTCACCGTCTGAATTATAGACTTTAATGTAGTGAAAGCCTTCTTCAACAGGTTCATTAAATTCAATTTCCACCTGTGCGGGAGCGCTTTTTAATTCACTGTTTTCTCCGGGTGAAGATTTGACAATATAGGCGTGAGCAAAGCTTGTTTTCGGCAGGAAAACAAGAAAAAGCAGAAGGAAGATCCACCATCTGTTTCGTTGCATTACTCAGACACCACCTTCCGCTAGTTATGTTGTGTTATTTCTTGGTGCATGTGCAGCGTTTTTTTCTGTCCCGTAGCATGTCTTCCAGCGCTTGATCGAAGGTGCGGACGGCTCCGCCAAAGCCTTTTTGAAACCGTTCAGCATGGTCAAGAGCCGCAAACGGTATGGCCTGCGGCTGGCAGCAGTGCAGATTTAATTCGGCGTTTACAACAAAATAAGCCGAAGCGGCACTGACCGTAGTTTGTAACAGAAAGTCTCTGCAAATCAAATGAGAAACCTCTTCCGTTTTATCTGCATACCGCAAAAACGCGCAATGTGCGCAGCACAGCTGTTCAATGTCTTGTGTCACCGTGATCAGCTGGACCGAATAAGCTTGATTCGCTGGCTTCAGGCAATAGCTGCACATGTGATCAGTCTGAGGCGCACGGACTGGGAGTGTGATGCCGCCGGCTGTTTTTATCACCTGGTTTGATTGGACAAGCTGATTCACATCTCTGTATACCGTCATTTCTGACACACCGAACCGTTGACTGATATCAGAAATTCTTAGGGCGCCTTCTTCTTTCAGCCACTCAAGTATGTGCTGCTGTCTATTAATCGGAAGCATTCATACATCCCCTCCATTAAGATCTTCTTAAGCGTAGAGGATTTCAGAGACTGAGACAAGTATGCTGATGATAAAAAATGTGAAAATGTGTTGAACAGTAACAAAACGAAACAGAGTGGTCTCTGGTATAATGGACATATGAATGGAGAGTGAAATACCATATGAAAGAAACTGTATGCCCGAACTGCGGCAAACCTTTGACAGGCGATATGGTCAGATCGTCAAATGTCCCGTGCCAATTTCGCTGCGGACACTGCCGGGAACGGCTTTATGAATATAAAGTATCAGCACCGATTATGCTGGTATCATTAGCAGTCATCGTGCTGCTCATTTATCTGATGCTGCTCCTTCGCAATGCAGCAGGCTCATTGATTCCGGCCGTTCAGCATGTGCCGATGGCTGTTTTTGCACTTGTGTGCGCCTATCCCGTTTTTATTGTGAGTGAGCGGATGATCGCAAAGTACGTAATTCAAAACGGAAACATTATTTATAGAGGAAAGAGAAAAGGCTCCTGATACCAGGAGTCTTTTTATTTTTAAAAAATTGTCACACCCATGTGCCAAAGTCCTCTTTACTTTCAATTGTATAGGGACTGTAAGCGTTTTAATATAGAGTCAAAGGGAAGCATCATTCTCTGACATTATCATTCTTTTAGCGACAAACAAAACAGGGAGGGTTTATATATGCAGCAAGAACAGCAGCAAGGCGGCATGAAAGTGAAAGTTCAGCGCTTCGGCAGTTATTTGAGCGGAATGATCATGCCGAATATCGGCGCGTTTATCGCTTGGGGCATCATTACCGCGCTGTTTATTCCGGCGGGATGGTTTCCGAATGAACAGCTGAATACACTTGTCAGCCCGATGATCACGTATTTACTGCCGCTTTTGATAGCGTATACAGGCGGAAAAATGATTTACGACCACCGCGGCGGAGTCGTCGGAGCGACAGCGGCGATCGGTGTGATTGTCGGATCGGATATTCCAATGTTTTTAGGTGCAATGATAATGGGGCCGCTTGGCGGATACCTCATTAAACAGATTGATAAATTGTTCAAGGATAAAGTCAAACAAGGCTTTGAAATGCTGATCAACAACTTTACGGCAGGGATAGTCGGCGCGGCTTTGACGATTCTCGCGTTTTACGCCATCGGTCCGGTTGTCCTGACGTTAAACAAATTGCTGGCAGCTGGTGTGGAAGTCATTGTACACGCTAATTTGCTGCCTATTGCAAGCGTTTTCGTAGAGCCGGCGAAAGTGTTGTTCCTAAACAACGCCATTAACCATGGAATCTTAAGCCCAATCGGAATCGAGCAGGCAGCCCAAACGGGAAAATCGATTCTGTTCTTAGTAGAAGCAAACCCTGGACCAGGACTCGGCATTTTACTCGCGTACATGTTCTTTGGCAAAGGATCTTCAAAATCAACGGCTCCTGGAGCAGCAATCATTCACTTCTTCGGAGGGATTCACGAAATTTACTTCCCGTATATTTTGATGAAACCGGCCTTGATTCTGGCAGCGATTGCGGGCGGAGCAAGCGGACTCCTAACGTTTACGATCTTTAATGCCGGACTTGTCGCGGCAGCGTCACCGGGAAGCATTATCGCATTGATGGCAATGACACCAAGAGGAGGCTATTTCGGCGTATTGGCGGGTGTATTGGTCGCTGCAGCTGTATCGTTCATCGTTTCAGCAGTGATCCTGAAATCCTCAAAAGCAAGTGAAGAAGACCTGGCTGCCGCAACAGAAAAAATGCAGTCCATGAAGGGGAAGAAAAGCCAAGCAGCAGCTGCTTTAGAGGCGGAACAAGCCAAAGCAGAGGAAGCGTCTGAGCTGTCTCCTGAAAGCGTGAACAAAATTATCTTTGCGTGTGATGCGGGAATGGGATCAAGTGCGATGGGGGCATCCATCTTAAGAAACAAAGTGAAAAAAGCGGAGCTTGACATCAGTGTGACCAACACGGCCATTAACAATCTGCCAAGCGACGCGGATATTGTTATCACCCACAAAGATTTAACAGACCGCGCGAAAGCAAAGCTGCCGAACGCGACGCATATATCAGTGGATAACTTCTTAAACAGCCCGAAATACGACGAGCTGATTGAAAAGCTGAAAAAGTAATCTTATAGAAAGAGAGTGATACTCATGCAAGTACTCGCAAAAGAAAACATCAAACTTAATCAAACGGTTGCAACGAAAGAAGAAGCGATCAGATTGGCGGGCCAAACACTGATTGACAACGGCTACGTGACAGACGATTATATTGAAAAAATGTTTGAACGGGAAGAAACATCTTCTACCTTCATGGGGAATTTTATTGCCATTCCCCACGGCACAGAAGATGCGAAAAGCGAGGTGCTTCACTCAGGAATTTCTATCATTCAAATTCCAGGCGGAGTAGAGTATGGAGAAGGAAACACAGCTAAAGTCGTATTCGGCATTGCCGGAAAAAATAACGAGCATTTAGACATTTTGTCAAACATCGCCATCATCTGCTCAGAAGAAGAAAACATTGAACGCCTGATTTCTGCGAAAAGCGAAGAAGATTTGATCGCGATTTTCAACGAGGTGAACTAGCATGATTGCCTTACATTTCGGTGCGGGAAATATCGGGAGGGGCTTTATCGGTGCGCTGCTTCACCACTCCGGCTATGAAGTGGTGTTCGCGGATGTAAATGACACGATGGTCGGCCTCCTTAATGAAAAACGGGCATACACTGTTGAACTCGCAGAAGAAGGGCGTTCGTCAGAGGTGATCGGCCCGGTCAGCGCCATCAACAGCGGCAGCCAGCCGGAGGAGCTGTATCGGCTGATCAATGAGGCGGCGCTCATCACGACGGCGGTCGGCCCGAATGTGTTAAAGCTAATTGCTCCGAGTATCGCAGAAGGCTTAAGACGAAGAAGCTGTGCTGACACACTGAACATCATTGCCTGTGAAAATATGATTGGCGGGAGCAGCTTCTTAAAAAAAGAAGTATACAGCCACTTAACAGAGGCGGAACAGGAGGCTGTCGGCAAAACTGTCGGATTCCCGAATTCCGCGGTTGACCGGATTGTGCCGATTCAGCATCATGAAGATCCGCTCAAAGTGTCGGTTGAGCCGTTCTTTGAATGGGTCATCGATGAATCAGGCTTTATCGGGGAAACACCGGCAATAAAAGGGGCGCTGTTTGTTGATGATTTAACGCCGTATATCGAACGAAAGCTGTTTACCGTGAATACCGGCCATGCTGTAACGGCCTATGTCGGCTATCAGCGTGGATTAAAAACGATAAAAGAAGCGATCGATCACCCGGAGATCCGCCGTGTTGTTCACTCGGCGCTGCTTGAAACCGGTGATTATCTCATCAAAACGTACGGTTTTAAGCAATCAGAGCACGAGCAATATATTAAAAAAATCATCGGCCGCTTTGAAAATGAATTTATCACTGACGATGTGACCCGTGTGGCGAGATCGCCGCTCAGAAAGCTTGGAGAAAATGACAGGCTTGTAGGTCCGGCGAAGAAAATCAAAGCGCCGAATGCACTGGCTGAAGGCATTGCGGCGGCGCTGCGATTCGACTTTGCCGGTGATCCGGAAGCGGTCGAGCTGCAAGCGCTGATCGCGGAAAAAGGATACAGCGGAGTGCTTCACGAGGTGTGCGGTATCCCGTCCCATGAACCGCTCCATGCCATCGTTTTAAAAAAACTGAATCAATAACCGACCCGTGACAGCACGTCACGGGCTTTTTTTGCCATCTCGTAATCTAGTATAATAGAAAACGCTTACGATAGCAGGGGAAGGAGAATGACGATGAAACGATTCGAGATTGCGGCAATACCGGGAGACGGAGCAGGAAAAGAAGTTGTGGCGGCTGCTGAGAAAGTGCTTCATACAGCTGCTGAGGTGCACGGGGGTTTGTCATTCTCATTTACGTCATTTCCATGGAGCTGTGACTATTACATGGAACACGGCGAAATGATGCCTGAGGACGGAATACATACACTCACGCAATTTGAAGCGGTTTTCTTAGGGGCGGTTGGAAATCCGAAGCTTGTTCCCGACCATATCTCATTATGGGGGCTGCTCCTGAAAATCCGGAGAGAACTCGAGCTTTCTATTAATATGAGACCTGCCAAACAAATGGCGGGCATTACGTCGCCGCTTCTGCATCCAAATGATTTTGACCTCGTGGTGATTCGCGAGAACAGTGAGGGTGAATACAGTGAAGTTGGCGGACGCATTCACAGGGGCGATGATGAAATTGCCATCCAGAATGCCGTGTTTACCAGAAAAGCGACAGAGCGAGTCATGCGCTTTGCCTTCGAATTGGCAAAAAAACGGCGCGGCCATGTGACAAGTGCAACAAAGTCTAATGGCATATATCACGCGATGCCGTTTTGGGATGAAGTCTTTCAGCAGACTGCCGCTGATTACTGCGAGATTGAAACGTCATCCCAGCATATTGATGCGCTGGCCGCTTTTTTTGTGACGCGTCCGGAAACGTTTGATGTCATTGTGGCAAGCAACCTGTTCGGTGATATTTTAACCGACATCAGCTCGAGCCTGATGGGGAGCATCGGCATTGCGCCGTCTGCGAACATCAATCCGGACGGCAAATACCCGTCTATGTTCGAACCGGTTCACGGCTCAGCTCCCGATATTGCCGGTCAGGGTCTTGCCAATCCAATCGGCCAGATTTGGACAGCGAAGCTGATGCTTGACCATTTCGGAGAGGAAGAGCTGGGGGCAAAGATCCTCGATGTGATGGAACGAGTAACGGCTGACGGCATCAAAACACGCGACATTGGCGGACAAAACACAACGGCTGAGGTCACGGACGAAATCTGTGCGCGGTTAAGAAACCTATAATCATGTAGGCCGGGGCGAAGTTGCCCCGGCCATTTACAACATTTCAACAGATTCCTAACCAAGAAGATCCCAAATGCTGTATAATGACATGGAATTCTTTAGGAAGGTATCAGGTGAAAGAAGTTGAACGCAAAAACGATCACATTAAAGAAGAAATCAAAAACCAAATTTATTGTACTCAGTATCGCATGTATCCTGGCTTTCATATTCATGATCAGAATGGCATTTTATATTCCCTATCTTGTTGAAGGTTCATCAATGGCTCCAACGCTAAAAGACTCAGAACGGATTTTGGTGGACAAAGCAGCCAAATATACAGGCGGGTTTCAGAGAGGCGACATCATCGTGATTCATAACGAAAAGAGCGGCCGTTCATTTATAAAACGGTTAATCGGTTTGCCGGGCGACTCTATTATCATGAAGGATGATCAGCTATACATAAACGGTAAGAAAGTCGACGAACCGTATCTAAAGGAACATAAACAAGAAATGCAAGCGTTAGGGGAAAATCTCACGAATGATTTTGAAGCTGAGGTGCCTTCCGGCAAATATTTTGTCATGGGAGATAACCGTCTCAATTCGGTGGACAGCAGAAATGGAATGGGTATGCCTTCTGATGAAGATATCATTGGTACTGAGTCTCTTGTCTTTTATCCGTTCGGTGAGATGAGACAAGCAAAATGAATACATACGCAAAAAAGAGATGATGCTTGATGAAATGAAAGAAAGGGTGGAGAATGGTGAAACCTTATATGCTACCTCACCGCTATCCGTTTTTGTTTATTGATGGCGTGATTGAAAGTGAGCCCGGCAAACATGCAGCTGCTTATAAGCTGGTCAGTGAGAATGACTGGTTTATCACTGACACGCAAACAGAAATGCCGTTTTCACTTGTGATTGAAGCACTTGCGCAAACCGCGGCTTTTACAGGGATTACAGATGAGAACAGCTTGGGCTTATTGTCATCCGTGAAGAAAGCGGAAAAGCTGGGCACGGCCGCACCGGGTGACCGGCTTGATCTATTATTTGAAGTCACACGAAATCGCCGCGGGTTTGTGTTTGGACATGCCAAGGCGTCAGTGGGCGGGCGGCCTGTTGCTGAAGCTGAAATCGGCATCTATATTGAAAAATGAAAAAAACCCTTCACAACCATTTTTGTGAGGGGTTCTATTATTTCGTATCGTAATCTCGTTCGCTTTGTGAGTCATCTCTTTGCTGGCGTTTGTGTTTTTCATCATTCATGTTTTCCTTCAGCTCTTCATTCGGTATCGGATCGGTTAAGTCATTATGCTCGGGATTTTCATTTGGGCGGTTCTGCTGTTTTCTTTCTTTCATGTTTGATCACCTCACTATTTGTTTTCCTCTTATCAGTGCACCTCAAACATGTGAAATCGCTTTTTTGTTCTGCTCGGTGTAATGTATTAGAATAGAAAGAAGCACAATTAAGATAAAGAGAGGTACATATATGTCTGTTCAAAGAGAAAATGTAGATATCAAGCTGATCGCAATTGATATGGATGGAACGCTGCTGAATGACGAGCAGCTGATCTCGGATGAAAACCGTAAAGCCATTCGTGAAGCAGAGGATAAAGGCGTGTATGTGGTGATCAGCACGGGCCGTACGCTGATGACGTGCCGGGAACTGGCTGAGTCGCTGGAGCTGTCGTCTTTTTTAATCACGGCTAACGGAAGCGAAATCTGGGATTCGAATTTTAATTTAGTGGAACGCAAGCTGCTCCACACGGATCATATCAAAATGATGTGGGATTTGCGGAATAAACATAACACCAATTTCTGGGCTTCAACCGTTAACAAGGTGTGGAGAGGCGAGTTTCCGGAAAACATCACCGATCATGAATGGCTCAAATTCGGATTTGACATAGAGGATGACGACATTCGAAACGAAGTGCTGGCGGAGCTTAGAAAAAATAAAGAGCTCGAAATCACAAACTCAAGCCCGACAAACATTGAGGTCAACGCGCTCGGCATCAACAAAGCCGCAGCCCTTGCGAAGGTTTCTGAAAAACTCGGCTTTACGATGGAACATGTCATGGCGATGGGCGACAGCTTGAATGATATCGCGATGATCAAAGAAGCGGGGCTGGGCGTAGCGATGGGCAATGCTCAAGACATCGTGAAAGAAACGGCTGATTGGATCACTGATACAAATATAGAAGATGGAGTCGCTAAAGCGATACGCCATTGGGTACTATAAGAAAAAGAGTCCTGAGATAAGGACTCTTTTATTTTCTTCTAGGTCCATGGTAGGTTTTCTAACAAAGTTATTTCACAAACTAATATGATTGAATATAATGAAATAAAGTTCAAAAATTCGGAATAGTTGTTCCGAATTTCGGAACAATAAAATACATAAAGCAATCGTTTGCTTGGCAGGAGGGATTCTGTGTTTCAAGTTGATTTAAATTGTGATTTAGGGGAAAGCTTTGGAGCCTATACGATAGGTCTTGATCAAGATATTTTAGAGTTTGTCACATCGGCGAATGTCGCCTGCGGATTTCATGCAGGGGATCCCGGTGTCATGCGGAAAACAGTTGCCCTTGCTGCTGAAAAAGGCGTGAAAATCGGCGCGCACCCGGGACTCCCGGATTTACTCGGCTTCGGCCGCCGAAATATGGCGATTTCTCCAGAGGAAGCGTATGATCTTGTGGTTTATCAAATTGGCGCCTTGTCAGGATTTTTAAAAGCGGAAGGGCTTCACATGCAGCACGTCAAGCCGCACGGCGCTTTGTACAATATGGCTGCAGTCGATCAGAAGCTATCGGATGCCATTGCAAAAGCTGTCTACAAGGTCGATCCAGGACTGATTCTTTTCGGCCTTGCTGAGAGCGAGCTTGTAAAAGCGGGAGAACGGATCGGGCTGCAAACAGCAAGCGAAGTATTCGCCGACAGAACATACCAAGCGGACGGCACACTGACACCGCGCTCCCAGCCGGACGCACTCATTGAAAGCGATGATGCCGCCGTCACTCAGGTGATCAAAATGGTGAAAGAAGGGGCGGTCAAATCTCAGCAAGGACATGATATATCCTTAAAAGCAGATACGGTTTGCATTCATGGAGACGGTGCCCATGCGCTGACGTTTGCGCAAAAAATCCGAAAAGAGCTTACATCGGCGGGAATCGAAGTGACTGCTATTTCAGCCCAGAAGTAATTAGAAGGAGGAAAATAGATGGAGCAGCAGAAAAAAACAGCAGGGAAAAAAACGGGCAGCTGGTCATTGCTCATGGGTGCCGCCTTCTTAATGGCAACATCAGCAATCGGCCCGGGATTCCTGACACAAACCGCAACATTTACAAACACACTCGCAGCAAGCTTCGGTTTTGTTATTTTAATTTCTATTATTTTGGATATCTTCGCTCAAACCAACGTATGGCGCATCATCGCGGTCTCAGGAAAAAGGGGCCAGGAGATTGCGAATATGGTGTTTCCCGGACTGGGATATTTCATCGCCATTCTCGTCGTGCTTGGCGGACTTGCCTTTAATATCGGGAATATCGGAGGGGCTGGGCTCGGACTTCAAGTCTTGTTCGGCATTACACCAGAAACAGGCGCCTTAATCAGCGCTGTCATCGCAATTCTGATTTTTGTCATCAAGGAAGCAGGAAAAGCGATGGACCGTTTTACGCAAATCGCGGGGTTTGCCATGATCATCTTAACGCTGTACGTCGCAATTTCGTCTGCGCCGCCAGTGGGACAGGCTGTGGCGAACACATTTGCCCCTGAACATATCAGTATATTCGCAATTGTCACATTAGTCGGCGGGACCGTCGGAGGATATATCACATTTGCCGGCGGACATCGTTTGCTTGATGCTGGGATTAAAGGCAAGGAATCCATCCCCCAGGTGACAAAAAGCTCAGTTATCGGCATTTTAATTACATCGATCATGCGAATCGCCCTTTTCTTAGCTGTGCTCGGTGTTGTTTCAAAAGGCCTGCACATTGACGAAAGCAACCCGGCCGCCTCTGTGTTCCAGCTGGCAGCGGGAAATGTCGGTTATAAAATTTTCGGATTGATCATGTGGTCAGCAGCCATTACGTCCGTTATCGGAGCCGCTTATACGTCTGTTTCGTTTTTTAAAACCTTTTCTCCAAAAATTGAAAAGAATTCACGCGGCATTATTATCGGATTTATTGTCGTTTCCACATTAGCCTTTGTCACCATCGGCCAGCCGGCGAAAATTCTCGTGCTTGTCGGATCTCTGAACGGTTTGATTCTGCCGATTGCGCTTGGAACGCTGCTCATTGCCGCATATAAGAAAAACATTGTCGGTGATTATAAGCATCCGCTTTGGCTGACAGGCTCAGGTGCACTGGTTGTCATCGTCATGGCGATTATGGGCATCTACACGTTATTTACACAACTTCCTCAATTGTGGAGCTGATAAGAGTGGATTATTTGAATAAGATGGCGCCAAGAGATGTGCGCGCTCTCATACGAGAGGGGAAAATAAACGGCCCGACCGCCGGAATGTCCGGCGGCTATGCTCAAGCGAACCTTGTGATTTTGAAAAAAGATCTGGTATTTGACTTTCTGCTGTTTTGCCAGCGGAATCAAAAGCCCTGTCCGGTGCTGGATGTGACGGAATCCGGTTCGCCTGTGCCGTCGCTTGTAGCGCCTGATGCTGATATCAGAACGGATTTTCCAAAATACCGTGTATACAGGCACGGTGTTTTGACGGAGGAAGCATCTGATATCACGCCATACTGGGAGGACAATTTTGTCGGTTTTCTGATCGGATGCAGTTTCTCTTTTGAACAGGCGCTGATCAATAATGGAATACCCGTCAGACATATCGACGAGGGGACGAACGTTCCAATGTACAAAACGAATATAGATTGTGTTCCGGCGGGGCCGTTTCATGGACAGATGGTTGTCAGTATGAGACCGGTTCCTGAACGGCTCGCTGTACGCGCCGCACAGGTGACCTCGCGTTTTCCGGCTGTGCACGGAGGACCGATTCATATCGGCAATCCAAAAGCGATCGGCATACAGGATCTGGGCAATCCGGATTTCGGAGATGCCGTTTCTGTTCGTGAAGGCGAGGTTCCTGTATTTTGGGCATGCGGGGTCACTCCGCAAGCTGTGGCTATGAATGTAAAACCTGAAATGGTCATCACACATGCGCCGGGGCATATGCTCATCACAGATATTCGAGACGAGTCGCTTGCGGTGCTGTAACCTCCCGTCCTCCTGATGAACGAGAAATAAACGAGGTGAGAAAGATGACTGAACGATTACAATTCGAACAGCTCGGTGATTCTGCAATGATGATCCGATTTGGAGAAGAAATAAGCGAGCAAGTAAACGGTCTTGTCCATGCCGCTGCCGCTTATATAGAAGAACAGCCGTTTCCGGGATTCATTGAATGTATCCCGGCTTTTACGAGTCTTACCGTATTTTATGATATGTATGAAGTGTACAAGCATTTGCCTCAAGGCATCAGCTCACCTTTTGAGAAGGTGAAACGCGATGTTCATGAGCGGCTTGGAGAATTAACGGCTGATTATGAAAGCAGCCGCCGCGTCGTTGAAATACCCGTCTGCTATGGCGGTGAATTCGGGCCTGATTTAGAAGAGGTGGCTAAGATCAATCATCTGACACCCGAAGAAGTCATTGAGATTCATACAGGCGGCGAATATGTGGTGTATATGCTGGGCTTTGCACCGGGGTTTCCGTTCTTAGGCGGGATGTCCAAACGTATCGCAGCTCCAAGGAAATCGTCGCCAAGACCATCAATTCCCGCCGGTTCAGTCGGAATTGCGGGACTGCAAACAGGCGTTTATCCGATTTCGACACCGGGCGGCTGGCAGCTGATCGGCAAAACGCCGCTGGCTCTATTCCGGCCGCAGGAAAACCCGCCGACGTTATTAAGAGCAGGAGATATTGTTACATTTGTCCGCATCTCAGAGGATGACTATCGCGCCTATAAGGAGGAGTCCAATTGAGCATGAAAGTGTTAAAGCCCGGACTGCTCACAACGGTTCAGGATATAGGCAGAACGGGTTATCAAAAATACGGCGTGCTGGCAAGCGGCGCCATGGACACGGTGTCGCTTCGAATCGCCAATCTGCTGATCGGAAACAGCGAAAAAGAAGCCGGCCTTGAAATTACGCTGATGGGTCCCGGCCCGTCGCTTTATGTGTCAGAACCAATGCTGATTGCTGTAACAGGAGCGGACTTTACCCTGCGTGTGAATGAAGAAGAAGCGCCTCTTTGGAAACCTGTGCTCGTTAAGGAAAACAGCACGATCACCTTTGGCCCCTGCAAACTCGGCAGCCGTGCTTATGTAGCGATAGCCGGCGGCTTCAATGTACCTGCTGTCATGGAAAGCAAAAGCACGTATGTCAGAGCGGGAATCGGCGGATTTCGCGGAAGAGCGCTTCAGAAGGAAGATGAACTGCCGATTGGTGAAATGTCATTTCTTTCGAAAACCATCGTTTCCCGCTTGAGCCAACACCTTGGTCAGCGAGGATTTGCAGCGCCGAACTGGTCAGTCAGCCGATACAGATTTCTGCCGTTAAAAAAGAATCCGGTGATCCGAGTGCTGGAAGGAAAACAATTCTCTTTTTTCACAGAAGAATCGAAAACGCGGTTTTATGAAGAGACGTTTCGTGTCACTCCGCAGTCCGATCGGATGGGCTACAGGCTCAAAGGGGAACCGCTTGAATTGAAGGCGCCGCTTGAGATGGTGTCAGAGGCGGTTACATTTGGAACAGTTCAGGTGCCGCCTGACGGCAATCCGATTATCCTTCTTGCAGATAGGCAAACGACGGGAGGTTATCCGAGGATCGCTCACATCATTTCAGCTGATCTTCCGATTGCCTCGCAAATCATGCCGGGCGAGCACGTCCAATTTGAGCCTGTGTCCCTTCAGGAAGCGGAAGCGCTTTTTATTGAACGGGAAGAGTATCTAAAAGAACTGAAAACAAGAATGAAAATGGAATGGCTGACATAACAAAGGGGATGGAATGATGCAGAATAAAAACAAAACCGTAGTAAAATCTATGGCGCTGCTCAATTTGTTTTTGCATGAACCAAGCCTTACTTTAAGCGAACTCGTTTCCCTATCAGGAATGCCGAAGACCTCTGTTCACCGAATGGTCAGCTCACTGGAAGAAATGGGGTTCCTCAATCGAGACACATCCGGCGTTTATACGCTGGGATTGGTGTTTTTGGAATTCGGTCAGCTTGTCGCGGACAGACTCGATATCAGAAAAATAGCCAAGCCTGTGATGGAGGAGCTTTGCCGTGAAGTAGATGAAGCCGTTCAATTGATTATGAGGGACGGAAATGAAGCAATCTACGTGGAGAAAATTGAAGGGACACAGACCGTTCGCCTGTACACTGCAATCGGCCGGCGTTCTCCTCTGTACGCAGGAGCATGTGCCCGGAGCATTTTGTCCTTTCTGCCCCGTGAAGAAATTGAAGCGTACATGAAACAGACAGAGCTCATTCCGATCAGTTCAGGGACCATTACAGATCCGTCAAAGCTTCTTGAGGCGATTGATACCGCGGTGCAAAACGGCTATACCGTCAGCTATTCAGAACTCGAAAATTATACGGCGGCCATTGGTGCGCCGATTTTCAACCATCATCACCAGGTGGCGGCAGGTATCAGTATTGCAGGGTTTGAAGCGAGATTTACAGAAGACAGGCTGCCGTACTTAACGGAAAAAGTAAAACAAGCCGCTTTGCAGATATCCAGAAAAATAGGGTATCCATAAGTAGCCGATCTTTTCTCTTCTGCGTACATTAACGTATCGACGTTCATGAGTGGAGGAAAGATCATGGTGCTTCAATATACAGCGCTCGGAGATTCTTTAACGACGGGGAGAGGCTCAGGGCTGTTTTCTGCCGGATTTGTCCAGCGCTTCAGGGACATGATGGTAGCCGATCTGAAATCAAAAACAGCCGTATCGGTTTTCGCCAAATCCGGCCTTGATACAGAGGAAATCCTCGGCCTCCTGTCATATCCCTATGTTCAAAAACAAATTCAAGCCGCTGATATGATTACGATCACAGGGTGCGGAAATGATCTCATTGAATCTGTATTATCCTATCAATCTTCTCAGGATGAAACGATTTTCAGTCGTGCGTCCGCGCATTGTCATGAGAATTTTGAAAAGATGATTGCTCAAATCGCCAAAATCAAAGGGGCAGATCCATCACCTTACGCCATCCGTGTTTTTAATTTATACAATCCGTTTCCCGGCATTGGCATTGCTGATCAATGGATTACTTCATTTAATTCGCATTTAAAAACGCTGGCCTCAGCGCCTCATGTTAAAATCGCTGACGTTTACAGTGTCTTTAAAGGGAAAGAGCAGGAATACCTGTCTTTCGACGGTGTCCATCCGAATAGCAGCGGCTATCAGGCAATGGCCGAAGTGCTTCGCGGACTAGGTTATCGATAATGATCAGTTTCATAGAAAACGCGCCTGATCACTGGCGCGTTTTTTTTTATATGAATTCAAATATTAAAAGAAACTTAAATTTCCCCGTCTCATGTTCTATATACAAAAAAAGTGCGCTAGAATAATGGAGGGCAAAGGCAAATATAGGCATAACGCTCAATATTTCGTATATCAGGAAGGATGGTCCTTTTGTTTCGCATTTTTAAAATGTCTTTTGCGGTTATCATTATCATACTGGCGCTTATCGCTTTTAACTATACGGAACACACCTCTGTTATCCAATCGGTCATGCTCGTATTTCTGGGCGCGGTCATGTTTATTCAGGGACTTGAAGAACGCAAAAAAGAAAACGACAGCTCAGGGGCATTTAACATCTATACTGCCGTTTTCGTTTGGTCTGTTTCTCTCATCGGTTTTACGCTTTATATGATATAAATCTATGATACATCCAGAAAATGCTCAACCGTCGGGAACGGCGAATAAAACTGATGCAGCAAGGCTTTCCACTCTTTGTACTCGGAAGACCCGCGAAAGCCTTCAGTGTGGTCCTCAAGCGTTTCCCACTCTACGAGCAGCAGGTACTTATGTGTTTCTTCCATGCATTTTGATAAAGAATGTGTGATATAGCCCTTCATTCCGGCAATGATCGGCGCCGCCAGCCGGAACGCCTCTTCAAATTCTTGTTCAAGTCCCTCTTTAATATGAAGCATAGCTGCTTCTCTGACCATGCGATCCCTTCTTTCCCTCTTTTCAAATAGTTTACAGGAAACGAAAGGAGATTTCTGCAAAATCGATGAACCTTTTCCTTCATTTTCAAAAAAATCTTGCGCGTACTAATTCATTTAAGAGAAAATAACAAGTGGAAGGCAGGGGAAAGTCATGTGTAAAAAGTGTATTCTACTATTATTTCTATGTATCGGGCTGATCGGATTAATCGGATGCTCCAAAACAGATTCACCAGAGGACCGAATGGAAGCATTCGTAAAACAGTGGAACGATCAGCAATTCGATGACATGTATCAAAGCCTGACCAAAGATGTAAAAAAAGAAATCTCCAAAAAGGATTTCGTCAGCAGATATAACACCATCTATGAGCAGGCAGGCGTAAAAAATCTGAAAGTCACTGCGGGAAAAGTGGATGAGGATGATAAAGACAATGAAACGATGAAGCACATCCCATACAAAGTCAGCATGGACACAAATGCGGGCAAAGTCAGCTTTAAAAATACTGCTGTGCTGAAAAAAGAAAAAACAGATGACGAGGAGTCATGGAATATAGATTGGGACCCATCGTTTATTTTCAAGCAGCTGGCTGATGACAAAACCGTTCAAATCGCCAGCATTGAACCGAAACGCGGCCAAATCTACGATAAAAACGGGAAAGGCTTAGCCGTCAACACAGATGTTCCGGAAATTGGAATTGTTCCCGGAGAGCTTGGTGATAAAAAAGAAAAAGTCATAAAAGAGCTCGCGAAAAAACTGGATGTAACTGAAGATGACATCAACCAGAAGCTAAAACAAAGCTGGGTCAAAGATGATTCATTCGTGCCGGTCAAAAAAGTAAAACCGGACGAAGAAAAATTAGTGTCTGAAGTGACGTCATTAAAAGGCGTCACAAGAACAAATGTCAGCTCACGCTATTATCCGTATGGCGAAAAAACAGCCCATCTGACAGGCTACGTTCGTGCGATTACGGCGGAAGAACTGAAGAAAAAGAAAGACGGAACGTACAGTGATACGTCAAACATCGGAATCTCAGGTCTTGAAAATGTGTATGAAGACAAGCTTAGAGGCACAACAGGATGGAAAATCTACGTTCCGCAAACCGGCGAAGTCATCGCTGAAACGAAAGCGAAAGACGGTGAGGATCTTCATCTCACAATTGATATCAAAACACAAACAAAGCTGTATGACGAACTGAAGGATGACAGCGGAGCGGCAGTCGCACTGCAGCCGCAGACAGGTGAAACACTGGCTCTTGTCAGCGCGCCTTCTTACGATCCAAACGGATTTATATTCGGATGGAGCGATAAAGAATGGAAAAAACTAAACGAAGACAAAAACAATCCGTTTTCTGCGAAATTTAACAAAACATATGCGCCAGGATCTACAATTAAACCGATTGCTGCTGCCATCGGCCTGAAAAACGGCACGCTTAAAGCAGCAGAGAAGAAAACAATCAAAGGTAAACAGTGGCAGAAAGATTCAAGCTGGGGCGGCTATTCTGTTACACGAGTGTCTGACAGCTTAGAGCAAGTGGATTTGGAACATGCCCTGATCACCTCAGACAATATTTACTTTGCACAAAACGCGCTTGATATGGGTGCGGATACCTTTACAAAAGGCATGAAAACATTTGGGTTTGCTGAGGATATTCCATATGAATTCCCAGTCCAGCAATCGTCAATCGCAAACAGCAAGCTAGACTCAGATATTTTGCTTGCGGATACAGGCTACGGACAGGGACAAATGCAAATGTCTCCGCTTCATCTAGCGGCAGCTTACACGCCATTTGTCGATAATGGAGACCTCGTGAAACCGACGCTTATCAAGAAAGACTCACAAACCGCTGATGTCTGGCACAAACAAGTGCTCACGAAAGAAGGAGCCGCCGATATTACAAAAGGGTTGAAAGGTGTAGTCGAAGATGAACGCGGGTCAGCGTATCAGCCTGTCGTAAAAGGAATCACTGTGGCTGGAAAAACGGGAACAGCCGAGCTGAAAAAATCAAAGGATGATAAAGACGGCACTGAAAATGGCTGGTTCGTCGGCTATGACTATAAAAACAAAGACCTGCTTGTCGCGATGATGATTCAAAATGTTCAAGATCACGGCGGCAGCCACTACGTAGTTGAAAAAGCAAAAAAGCAATTTCAATCGAAATAAAACCTTTTTAACGGGAGTGAAAGGAAAAAGGGCGTCTGAGGCCGAATGATCTAGTAAGGGGCAAAAACCCGGTTTATTAAGAAAAGAGGGATTTTGCATGCAGCGTATTCATTTGGCGGAGGATCTTCAATTTTCAAGAGTGATACACGGGCTTTGGCGTCTGAATGAATGGAACTATTCAGACGCTGAGCTGCTCAGTCTCATTGAGTGGTGTGTCGATCAAGGTATCACCACCTTTGATCATGCGGATATTTACGGGAGCTACACGTGCGAAAAACGGTTTGGAAATGCTCTTGCTCTTTCACCCGGATTAAGGGAAAACATAGAGCTGGTCACAAAATGCGGCATCGTTCTTGAATCACCTGAACGCCCAGCTCACCGATCGCACCATTATAATACAAGCAAAACTCATATTCTGGCGTCTGTTGAACAGTCGCTTTTGAATCTCAGAACGGATTACATCGATGTGCTGCTGATTCACAGACCGGACCCGCTCATGGATCCGGAAGGAGTGGCTGAGGCGTTTCATGCGCTGAAAAGCTCCGGCAAGGTCAGATATTTCGGTGTTTCGAACTTTAAAGGCCATCAGTATCGAATGCTGGAATCGTATCTGCCTGAAAAGCTTGTCACCAATCAAATTGAGCTTTCCGCATATGAATTAGAAAATATTCAGGACGGCACATTGAACATGTGTCAGGAAAAACGGATTTCTCCGATGGCCTGGTCGCCGCTTGGAGGCGGTAAAGTATTCGCCGGAAACACGGAAAAAGATCGCCGCATTCGCACGGCACTTGAAACCGTTCAGGCTGAAATCGGTGCTGCCTCATTGGACGAGGTGATGTACGCATGGCTCTTCACGCATCCGGCCGGCATCATGCCTATTGTCGGAAGCGGAAAACGCGAGCGGATTTCCACCGCGGTAAACGCCTTGGCGTATAAGCTTGATCAGGATCAGTGGTTCCGTATTTATACAGCCGTACAAGGCCACGATATACCATAAAGAAAAAGCATCAGCATAACGGCTGATGCTTTTTCAATACTGTCACACCGCTTAGTGCCAAATTCCCATTTATAAGTGATTGAATCCTATATGAAAGCGTTTTATATTAATAAAGAAAACCTCTTTTTCCTCTTTCTATATCTCCATGCGACCTCATCCGCACATCATGAATGTCTGGAGGCCTTTTTATGTATATGACTGCAAGAGAACAAAAGCTTTTAAAGCATTTATTATTACTGAACCGATATGTAACCGTAACGGAGCTGGCTGAGGTGATGGAGGTCAGCACCAGAACCATTCACAGAGAGCTAAAATCAATCAAACCGCTGATGGAGACTGTTGGGCTCAAACTCGATAAACAGCCCGGCAAAGGCTTGAAGGTGCTAGGGAATCCCGAAGATAAACAAAAGCTGATCACCGAGCTGTCACATGAACAGCATGAATACAGCGCGGACGAACGAAAACTGCTGATTCTCTGTTCGCTATTGGAGTCCCAAGAACCGGTGAAGCTGTACACGCTCGCTCATGATCTGCAGGTCACCAATGCTACAGTCAGCTACGATTTAGATGAGCTGGAGAAATGGATTTCTCCATTCGGATTAACACTGATTCGAAAAAGAGGCTTTGGCATCCAGCTAATGGGGCCGGAGAACGCGAAACGAAAAATTGTCGGCAATCTGATTGTGAACCGCCTCGACATCCAAATGTTTTTGGAAGCGGTTGAATTAAACATTAAAGGAAAAGCCGATTCCTCCGAGAAGATGTTCGGGGTTGTCAGCAAAGGCGAGCTTTTAAAAATGGAGCGGATTTTATTCCAGCTGAAAGAAAAAATCGCATTTTCTCTATCTGACAGCTCCTATATAGCGCTTGTCGTTCATCTGACGTTTGCGATCGAACGCATTAAACTTGGCGAAACGATCAGCATGGAAGAGAGCGAGCTTGATGAACTCAAGAGTGCAAAAGAATACAGCTCCGCTCTGGAAATCGCGGGTGAGCTTGAACGTGCTTTCGGCGTGACAATCCCGGAAGCGGAGGTCGGCTATATAACGATCCACCTGCGAAGCGCCAACCGCAAATACAAAACAGAATACAGAGCACAGGAAATAGAGCTTGAAACAGCCCTGCAAACAAAACGGCTGATCGCTTTTATTTCAGATAAAATCAGAATGGATCTGACGAAAAACTACTCTTTATATGAGGGCTTGATTGCCCATTTGGAACCGGCCATCAGCCGCATGAAAGAAAACATCGATATTTATAATCCATTGAAGGAACAGATCAAGCGCGATTATTTTCTGCTGTATATGGCGATAGAAGAGGGTGTGGAGAAATTTTTCCCGGACATGTCCTTTTCCGATGATGAAATCGCCTTTATCGTTCTACACTTCGGTTCAGCGCTTGAAATCAAAAAAGAAGAAGCTAAAGTGAAAGCCCTTGTTGTCTGCTCAAGCGGAATTGGTTCTTCGAAAATGCTTGCTTCGAGATTGAAGAAAGAGCTGCCGGAAATTGAATCGTTTGATATGTCATCCCTGATCGAGCTGAAGGACCGCGACACTCAAGCCTATGATATGATTGTGTCCACTGTGCCGATCCCATATCAAAACATCGACTATATTATGGTCAGCCCGCTTTTAAATGAGGAAGACGCAAACCAGGTGAAGCAATATATCAAGCGGAAAATCCCGCTCATTCTTGAGAAAAAAAGAAGCCCGAAGGAAGAGACGCGGCAAGCCGACATCCCTGACATGCTGGCAACGGCGGAAAGCGTCGGACGATACATGGCGGTCATTCAAGACGTCTTGCGCCATTTTTCACTCACTGAAATGAAAACAAAGCCGGATCACGGCGAGCTGCTGTTCGAGCTTTTTCAACAGCTGAAAAACGATGGCCTCATCCGAGATCCGAAAAAAGCGGCTGATTGTCTTGCAGAACGCGAAAAACAAGGGGGATTGGGCATACCCGGTACAAACATGGCGCTTTATCATCTCAAAAATGATCATATCGTCCTGCCTTTTTTCAAAATGTACGATCTCAGCACATCTTTTGAAGTCAATGGCATGGACGGAAATACCCTCAGTATGACGAGAATTCTCGTCATGATGGCGCCGGCCACATTATCAGCAGAAGGCTCAGAGGTTTTGAGTGCGATCAGCTCTGCCATTATTGAAAGCGGAGAAAGCATGGCGGGCTTTCAGGAGGAAGGGGAACGAGAACTGTATCATCGTTTAAACCGCATCTTTTTCAATTGGATGAAAGAAAAAAACATCCCGTAATCACACATTTCACACGCCAAAAAAAGGCGTGTGTTTTTGTATGGATGCAGAACAAAATAAAAAAATGCGGGACTATTTTATCATTCCGTAATGGAATAGTTCCAAAATGAAATAGTTTTACAAGTTATCTTTTTTGGGTTAAAATGGGTGGGGTAAGGAAGATAATCTAACAAATTATAGAGGATTCAAGAGATATAGGAGATGACCAATATGGAAACATTACAGCATCTGATTCTGCATGACATGCCGGATAGCGAAGAAATAGAAGCTGTAAAAAGCGGAGCTCACACGCTGACATACGCAGCATATCGCAAACGAATCAATCAGCTGGCGAATGCTCTGCTTCAAAAAGGAATTCAAAAAGGCGACCGTGTGGCATTACTTTGCAAAAACGGCCACCCCGCATCAACACTTATGTTTGCCGCACTTGAAATCGGCGCCGTTGTTGTACCTGTCAGCTGGCAGCTGAAACCATACGAGATGACAGGCATTTTAAAAGCAAGTGAACCGAAAGCATTGTTTTACGGATCGGAATTTAAAGAGACAATGGATGAAGTGCTGCCTGAGCTGTCTTCTGTGTATTTGATCATGGAAACAGGTACAGCGTATGAGACATCTCCAGTGTTTGAAGCGCTTTTTGCAGGTCCTGATCATTTGCCGGAAGCAGAAATCGTTTCTCCAGATGATACAGCGCTCCTGATGTTTACGTCAGGGACAACAGGGAATCCGAAAAGATGCATGATCACCCATGGCGGTATTTACAATTACGTATCAAAATCAAATAGCTCAAGCGCACGAATGAAAAATCTGCGTTTTCTGGCGTGCCACCCGATTTATCATACGAGCGCACTTATTTGTATCATGCTTGGAACGTTTGCGGGAACCACGTTTATTTTTACAAAGGACCAAGATCCTGTTGATATGCTGAAGGTTATTGAAGAAGAAAAAATTCAAACGATCATGGCCCTTCCTGTGTTTTACACTTATTTGCTTGAGGCGTGGGAAAAACATCAAACCGATCTGTCCTCGCTCATTATTTTGATGACAGGCGGAACAAAAGTGCCTAGCAGCCTGATTCAACGTTATCTTGATATCGGCATACAGCTCGCTCACGGTTACGGAAGCACAGAAGCTTGGGGAATCAGCACATGGGTTCCTGAAATGGGAATGGATAAAGCGGCATCTGCCGGTAAACCTGTTGCTGATGTTCAAGTCAAGGTAGAAGATCCTGAGACGAGAGAAGAGCTGCCGCAAGGTGAAATCGGAGAAATCGTTGTGCATAGCCCATTCTTATTTAAAGGCTATGAGGAAAACCCTGAAGCGACAGCAAAGGTGCTGCAAAACGGCTGGTTCAGAACCGGAGATTCAGGCTACGTGGATGAGGACGGCTTTATCTTCATCACCGGACGATACAAGGATGTCATTATTTACGGAGGCGATAATGTCTATCCTGATCAGGTTGAAGAAGTCATCCAGCAGATCCCGGGCATCCTTGAAACAGCAGTTGTCGGGATACCGGACCCGCTGTACGGAGAAAAACCAAAAGCCTTTATCGTTACTAATGGCACTCAGGAAATAACGGAAGCGGATGTCATTGCATATTGTAAAGAACGCTTGTCCGCTTACAAAATTCCTGAAATCGAATTCGTAAAGGAACTTCCGAAAAATAATCTCGGCAAAGTAAAAAAAGACGTCTTGCGCAAGCGAGCTGTACATTCATAAAAGAAAAAGCCCGTCATTTATGTGACGGGCTTTTTTGCGGTTGCGCAGACTGAAAGCTCAGGTTTAATGTCTTTATATTGGATATCAATGTCTTTGAAGCCTGCCGTTTTCAGGTCAGTAAGCATCTGTTTTCCGAACGATTCAGTTTTTTCAGGACTGGCATCTGCTTCCCGGGGCTGCATCGTAATGGCTGCTTTGCCGCCGGGTTTTAAAGCTTGATAAATCTGTTTGATGCCTTCTTGCTGGTTATTCCAAATCGTGTAGTTGTTAACGGAAATGACTTTATCATAATACACGGCGGGGAGGGGAAACGTTTCAATGCTGCCCTGTATCAGGCGAACACGGTCTGTTTTTAATCTATGTGCCGCCAGCTTCAGCATAGCCTCTGATACATCAAGCCCATGGATATGAACGCTCTTTTCGCGTTTCAGCATCTGCTTCATGCAATAACCCGGTCCAAAACCGACTTCTAGAATGCGGTCTCCGCGTGTTAATCCAAGCTGATCTATTGTCCACTGATTCAGTGTTTTATTTTCAGCAGCCATGATGTATCCGGCAAGTATGCCGAACATCCCCTTCGGTCTGCTGAATTTTTTAGAAAGCATGTTAATCATTCAGCAACCTCCTTTTCACATCATTTTCCTCCTTGCGTTCCATGTGAAACATTTTTCTGATAAAGCAATCCGAAGGTGCTGAACCATGTTTATCCAAAGTAGGCACGAGGTACACAACAAATAGACATGAAAAAAAGGAGGAGAATCATTATGGCAAACTATCCGAAAGAACTGCCGGCACAAACCCAAAATCGCCAGCCGGGAATTGAAAGTGAAATGAATCCAAGTCCCGTATATGAGTACGAGCATTATAAAGGTGCTGATAAATTAAAAGGAAAAGTCGCACTCATTACAGGCGGCGACAGCGGAATCGGACGTGCGGTATCTGTTGCTTACGCAAAGGAAGGCGCTGACATCGCCATTGTATATAAGGATGAGCAGGGAGATGCTGAAGATACCAAAAAACGCGTTGAACAAGAGGGCGTGAAATGTCTCTTAATCTCCGGAGATGTGGGCGACGAGGAGTTCTGTAATGAAGCGGTTGAAAAAACCGTGAATGAACTCGGCCGTCTGGATATCCTTGTGAACAATGCCGGTGAGCAGCATCCGAAGGAAAGCATCAAAGATATTTCAAGCGAACAGCTTCACCGCACATTCAAAACAAACTTTTATTCTCAATTTTATTTGACTAAAAAAGCAATTGATTATATGAAACCAGGCAGCGCGATCATCAATACGACTTCTATTAACCCTTATCGCGGTAATCCGATGCTGATTGATTATACGGCTACGAAAGGTGCGATCAATGCCTTTACTAGAACAATGGCGCAGGCACTTGTCAAAGACGGCATCCGTGTAAATGCCGTAGCGCCGGGACCAATCTGGACACCGTTAATTCCGTCTACATTCTCAGAAGATACAGTCGCTCAATTTGGGCAAAATACGCCGATGGGCCGTCCGGGTCAGCCTGTTGAGCATGTCGGATGCTATGTGCTGCTGGCATCAGATGAATCATCCTATATGACAGGACAAACGCTGCATGTAAACGGCGGAGACTTTGTGACGACGTAAGAGGGAGTGAGGAAATGAGCATCACAAAAGAAGAAGTAAACAGCTACTACCAAAAAGCTGGTATTGTCTTAACAGATGATGAAGTAGAACAAATTCAGCTCATGGACTACGGCTTGGGAAAAGAACGAAAAGTCGGGCTCCAGCTCTTTGTCTATGTGAATACAGACCGGTATTGTTCAAAGGAACTGGTGCTGTTTCCGGGCCAGACTTGCCCGGAGCATCGCCATCCGCCGGTTGACGGGCAGGAAGGCAAGCAGGAGACCTTCCGCTGCCGCTACGGAAAAGTATATCTTTATGTTGAAGGAGAAAAAACACAGCTTCCAAAGGTTCTTCCTCCACAAGAGGATAGAGAATACTATACAGTCTGGCATGAGATTGAGCTTGAACCCGGCGGGCAATATACAATTCCGCCGAACACCAAGCATTGGTTCCAGGCCGGGGAGGAAGGCGCAGTCGTAACGGAAATGTCTTCAACCAGCACAGACAAACATGATATCTTTACCGACCCTAGAATTTAAGGATGAGGCTTAAAAAGCCCATCCTTTTTTTTATTGAAAAAAACGGAAACACCGTTATAATGGGTAAAAAAGGAAAGAGGGCGAGGGAGATGTTCACCTGCGACGTAAACGATCACATTACCATCCGGTTATTGGAGCCGAAAGATGCGGAGCGGCTGGTAGCGATCATTCATGAGAACCAGCAGCGAATCAGCCAATGGCTATTCTGGGCTGAAAATCCAAGTGATGCCGAAACGTACAGGGAAACGCTCATTCCGGATTGGCGGCGTCAGTATGCTGACCTGAACGGCATTGAAGCGGGGATTCTATATGACGGCAGCTTGTGCGGCATGATTAGCCTGCATAACCTTGACCAAGTAAATAAAAAAGCGGAAATTGGCTATTGGATTGGCGAGGAATACGAAGGCAAAGGCATTATCACTGCCGCCTGCCGAACACTCATCACATATGCCTTTCAGGATCTGGAATTGAATCGTGTTGCGATCTGTGCGGCTGTCGGAAATCACAAAAGCAGAGCGATCCCGGAGCGCCTCGACTTTCAAGAGGAAAGAATAGCGAGGGAAGGCATATTCATTAAAGGCAAGTTTCACGACCTCGTCTATTACAGTCTGTTAAAGCGTGAATGGGAAGCAAAAAATTAAAGAGCACATTTTCTTGTTTAAATCGGTCCCGAATGTGGAAAAGTAACAGCGGAGACGTTAAAAAGGAGTGATTCGAGATGAATCAGCAAGATATTAAACAAAAAGTGCTTGATGTTCTAGATCACCATAAAGTAGGTTCGCTCGCAACGGTTCAAAAGGGCAAACCGCATTCCCGCTACATGACTTTTTTCCATGACGGGCTGACGATTTATACACCGACAAGCAAAGAAACTCATAAAGCTGAAGAAATTGAGAATAACCCCAATGTGCACATTTTATTAGGTTATGATTGTGAAGGCTTTGGCGATGCGTATGTCGAAGTCACAGGAAAAGCAAAAATAAACAATTCAACAGAATTGAAAGACAAAATCTGGAGTTCTAAATTGGAGCGCTGGTTTGACGGCAAGGATGACCCGAACCTGGTGATTCTTGAAATCGAACCGGAAACTATCAGATTAATGAATGCGGGAGAGAAAACACCAGTCTCACTTGATTTATAAAAAAAGTTTGTGTTTTCAGGGGCGATATGTTATCATGAATAGCTAAGCAAGAAAATAAGCAAATAAAAAAGAAAGTAAACTTCTTTTTTCTGTTTTGAGAGAGAAGCTTTTACCGCTTCACAAGCAGCAAACCAGCTGCCCTTATTCTTTTCCTTCATAACAAATCGCCCCTAACGATGAGATGGAAAAAAGACTTTTTTGTTTTACAATTCACACCGGCGCGGCTTCGGAGCCGCAGTGACGATTGAGAGGTAGGGCTTTCGTTGTCTTGTGTTCAAGAAATTTCCATGGTGTTTACTTTCCAGAATGATTCTTCGGAACAATGCTTTAGAATCGAACCCGCCCGACTTGGCGGATGATATAATCTTTATTTGCGTATAGAAAAGAATAAGACAAACCGCTCGGCATACGCCGGCGGTTTTTTATTGTGAAAAAAACAAATCACACATGAAACTTCTGGCTGTTTCCTTCAGTCTTATCACTAGGATGAAACTGGAGGAAAGAATACCGTGCATGTTATTACAACACAAGTCGTTTTTATTTTCTGTTTTTTGTTATTGATTCACTCAATAGAGACCCTTGCCTATGCCACAAGGCTTTCAGGGGCCCGGGTAGGGTTTATCGCGTCCGCGCTTTCCTTGTTTAATGTCATGGTCATCGTGTCAAGAATGTCAAACATGGTCCAGCAGCCCTTCACGGGGCACTTAATTGATGATGCCGGAAAAAACGCGCTGGCGCTCGTAGGCGAGCAGTTCCGGTTCCTGATCTTTGGTTCGACGGTCGGGACTATTGTGGGCATTATCCTGCTTCCGTCTTTTGTCGTCCTTTTTTCACGTGCGATCATCCACTTGGCGAGCGGGGGCGGCTCCGTTATTCAGGTCTTTCGGAAAGGATTTTCTAAGAATGGATGTAAAAATGCCTGCTCCTATTTGCGTCTGCCGTCTGCTTCGTATTTGAAGGGATTTCACATGCGTTTCATTCCAAAACGGCTGTTTGTCATTAACATGCTGATCACGTCCATTTATACAATCGGCGTGCTTTCCGCACTTTACGCAGGGCTTCTTGCACCCGAGCGCAGCACGACGGCGGTTATGGCATCAGGCTTAATCAACGGGATTGCGACGATGCTGCTGGCCATTTTTGTTGATCCGAAAGTGTCTGTTCTTGCTGATGATGTGGCAAAAGGAAAACGAAGCTATGTTTATTTGAAATGGACCTCTGTGACAATGGTGACGTCAAGGGTAGCGGGCACGCTTCTTGCCCAGCTTCTGTTTATCCCTGGCGCTTATTATATCGCGTGGCTGACAAAATGGTTTTGATGGCGAAAAGCTGACCTGATGAAAGGTCAGCTTTTTATTTATTCGGCGATGTTGCCCATAGAAATGGCGATTCGGTTCCAGCTGTTAATTTGATTAATGATGAGAATTAAATCAACATATTCTTTTTCATTATAATATTTACGCACCTCTTGATATACATCATCAGGCACACGTTTGTTAGAAATAAAAGTGACATGCTCCGTCAGCAATAATGCTGCTTTTTCTTCAGGGGTGTAAAAATTGCACTCTTCCCAAGCGTTTAATCCGTAAATACGCTGTTCGGTTTCTCCCATTTTTCGGGCATCTTTCGTATGAATGTTAATGCAGTAGGCGCAGCCATTTAATTGTGATGCTCTTATTTTTATTAGCTCTCTTGTAGTCCGGTTAATATTGGACGTTTTTGTGTATGCCTCCATTTTCATCATGATTTGTAATCCATCAGGGGCTGTTTGGTCGTAGGGAATCCTCTTCGTCATCATTCCATCTCCTTTCACTACTGTATAATTATGACATGATGATTGGATTTAAAAAAGAAAACAGCCTGAAGCAGATTCAAGCTGTTTTCTTAATAGTGGCGGCATCACATCATGCCGCTTTATCGTTTATTTAAAGTTCCTTAATCCGCGGTCGTACAAAAAGTTTCCGAACGGGACGAATGCGGCGACGAAACCGGCGGCTGACCATTTCAGCGACCATTTCACAGAAAACGTCACATAGGCCAACACAAGCAAATACAAAATAAACAATCCGCCGTGAACAGAACCGACAATTGTCACCGCAAGAGAAAGGCCTGCCCAATATTTGAGCGGCATGGCGACGAAAAGCAGGATTAAGAGTGACATTCCTTCAATAAAACCCATCGTGCGAAGTCTTCCGATCGGCGTTTGCAGCATAAATCGCCCTCCTCGTGGACACGTTTTCATCTATACTATAAACAATCCGGCGGGCATATATGACAAGTTTCAGAAAATGTTCGGAAAACATTCATATTTGGCTTACTCATCATCCAGCTCTTTGTTTTTTAGAAAAGATCTTCGGAGACTTAAAAAGTTGATGATAAAATAAAAGAAGATAAACAGTATTGCGAGCATCAATGCTTCCAGCCACTCATGAAGCGTATGTGGATAGCCTGTAAACAGTATACTAATAATAAAAAACAGTACACCTGTTATAAGGCTCGCTGCCATTATTTCTTTTCTTTTTTTTCGGTAGGTCACTTCAGTCGCAATCTCAGGGTGCTCAAGACCTGATAATAAATAGCGAATGAGAATATATCCTGCAAAAACAACAAATCCAACACCGCTTACCATGTACTCCATAGGATCTCGTTGAAGAACAAAACCTCTAATAATGAAATCTATCAGCATTAAGGCAGCAAGTATAAATCCTGCTTCCCCATAAAACTGTTTCATTTTCTTTTCGACATACTCATCTTTAAAAACAAAAAATAAATGCTTCATTGGCAGTCCCCTTCCCAAAATAATTCATCCAGTGTCTTATCCAGCGCCTTCGCAATCGCGATGCATAGCTGCAGCGTTGGATTGTACTTGCCTTTTTCAATCAATCCGATTGTTTGTCTTGTCACTTGAACATATTGTGCCAATTGAGACTGGGTCCACCCCTTTTCCACCCGTGCCAGTTTTACGCGATTGGTCATGTTTGCCCCCCCCTGTGTAATATATATATTGCATAATGTTAAATATATATTGCTTTTCTGGTGTTTGAAAGTCAATGAAATCTAAACCTTTTATCTTGTCATTTACACAAATTCCCGAGATAATGTGAACAAAAATAAAAGAAGGATTTTGATATGAAAATTGACCAAATTGATCTGAATATCATTGCGGAACTGAAAAAAGACAGCCGTTTGTCCATGAGGGAGTTAGGACGGAAAATTAAGCTGTCCCCGCCATCGGTCACCGAACGGGTGAGACAGCTCGAATCGTTTGGCATCATTAAGCAATATACGCTGGAGGTTGATCAGAAAAAACTTGGCCTTCCGGTTTCCTGTATTGTCGAAGCAACCGTCAAAAACGGGGATTACGATCGATTCAAAAGCTACATTCAAACGCTGCCGAATATTGAATTTTGCTACCGGATTGCGGGAGCGGCCTGCTATATACTGAAAATCAACGCGGAGAGCCTTGAAGCAGTAGAAGCTTTCATCAACAAAACAACACCTTACGCCCAAACCGTCACTCACGTCATTTTCTCAGAAATTGATACAAAAAACGGGCGCGGTTAGAGAGTGCTTGGTCAAGTCTGTTATAATAAAAGGATGAGCGTGAAAGAAAGAGAAGTGATCAAGCATGTCAAAAACAGTTGTATTAGCTGAAAAACCTTCAGTCGGCCGCGATTTGGCCCGGGTGCTGAAGTGCCATAAAAAAGGGAACGGTTATCTCGAAGGAGATCAATATATTGTCACATGGGCTTTAGGCCATTTGGTGACACTTGCTGATCCGGAAGGCTACGGAAAAGAATTTCAATCATGGCGGCTTGAGGATCTGCCGATTATCCCTGAACCACTAAAGCTAGTGGTCATCAAAAAAACCGGAAAGCAGTTCAATGCGGTGAAAGCGCAGCTTACCCGCAAGGACGTCAATCAGATCGTCATCGCGACAGATGCCGGCCGGGAAGGTGAGCTCGTCGCACGCTGGATCATTGAAAAAGCGAACGTCCGTAAACCGATCAAACGGCTGTGGATTTCCTCAGTAACGGACAAAGCGATCAAGGAAGGTTTTCAAAAGCTGCGCAACGGCAAAGAGTATGAAAATCTGTACCACTCAGCCGTTGCCAGAGCAGAAGCGGATTGGATTGTCGGCATTAACGCGACCCGTGCGCTCACCACAAAATTCAATGCCCAGCTTTCATGCGGACGCGTGCAGACGCCGACGCTAGCCATGATTGCGAAGCGCGAGGCGGACATCCAAGCCTTCAAACCTGTTCCGTATTACGGCATTCGCGCAGCGGTCGATGGAATGACGCTGACGTGGCAGGACAAAAAATCGAAGCAGACGAGAACATTCGACCAAGGCGTGACAAGCCGTTTGCTAAAAGAACTTGATGGAAAACAGGCGGTAATCGCTGAACTGAAAAAAACAGCGAAAAAAAGCTTTGCTCCTGCGCTTTACGACTTGACGGAACTCCAGCGGGACGCCCACAAACGCTTCGGATTTTCCGCCAAAGAAACGCTATCAGTTCTGCAGAAGCTGTATGAGCAGCACAAGCTTGTCACATATCCGCGGACAGACTCACGGTTTTTATCCAGTGACATTGTTCCAACCTTAAAAGACCGGCTGGAGGGCATGGAAGTGAAACCGTATGCCCAATATGTCACCCAAATTAAAAAGCGCGGCATCAAATCGCATAAAGGCTACGTCAATGATGCTAAAGTGTCAGACCACCATGCGATTATCCCGACTGAAGAGCCGCTTGTTCTCAGCAGTCTCAGCGATAAAGAACGCAAGCTGTATGACCTGATTGCCAAACGTTTCTTAGCTGTGCTGATGCCGGCTTTTGAATATGAAGAAACAAAGGTCATGGCAGAAATCGGCGGAGAAACTTTTACAGCGAAGGGAAAAACCGTGCAGTCACAAGGCTGGAAAGCCGTTTATGACATGGCTGACGAGGATGACGAGCAGGAGGACGACAGAGATCAGACGCTGCCGGCTCTGCAAAAAGGCGCCTCGCTCACTGTCCGCACATTAACTGAAACAAGCGGACAAACCAAACCGCCAGCCCGTTTTAATGAAGGGACGCTGCTGTCAGCTATGGAGAACCCAAGCGCCTTTATGCAGGGAGAAGAAAAAGACCTTGTCAAAACGCTTGGCGAAACAGGCGGCCTCGGTACGGTTGCAACGCGTGCCGACATTATCGAAAAACTGTTCAACAGCTTTTTAATTGAGAAAAAAGAAAAAGACATTTTTATCACCTCAAAAGGAAAACAGCTCCTGCAGCTCGTTCCTGAGGATTTGAAATCACCTGCTTTAACGGCAGAATGGGAACAAAAGCTTTCCGCCATTGCAGCCGGAAAATTAAAATCCGCTGTCTTTATTAAAGACATGAAGGCTTACGCTAAGCAAACGGTAACAGAAATCAAAAACAGCAGCCAAACCTTCAGACATGATAACATCACGGGAACGGCATGTCCGGAGTGCGGCAAAATGATGCTGAAGGTAAACGGCAAGCGCGGCACCATGCTCGTGTGCCAGGACCGGGAATGCGGAAGCAGAAAAACGATCGCCAGAAAAACAAACGCGCGCTGCCCGAACTGCCATAAAAGAATGGAGCTTCGAGGCCAAGGAGAAGGCCAGACCTTCGCGTGTGTTTGCGGGCACCGTGAGAAGCTTTCTGTATTTGAAAAACGGAAAAGCAAAGACAAAGGGCGCGCTACAAAGCGGGACGTCTCTTCCTATTTGAAAAAACAAAATAAAGATGAACCGATTAACAATGCGTTGGCGGAACAGCTGAAGAAACTCGGTTTGGATAAATAAAAAGAAACCTGTGCGATTCGCACAGGTTTTTTTATTGGACTTAGGTCCTGTTTTTTGAAAGTTCAAAAAGGGAAAAAAAAGCTAGTAATCTTCGTTTTTTTCTTTTATAGTTAATATAATTTGTAACATGGCAGTAATAATTTCGTCATATATTGATGTGCGTCTGATTCGCTTCGGACGACAAAGGGGGACTTGCCTGTGCGGCATGTGTTGGTCGCTGCTATCTTATGTTGCTTATCTATCGGACTTTCCGCAGGGTGTGTTGAAGCTGGAAATAAAATCCTAGATCAGTCGGAGGCAGATAGGAATACCCGACCGCTTCAGCCGGCGGAGTATTTCATCTATCACAATCTTATGAATGACCAGGGGCTTATCAAAACGGATTTCTCAGATCAGCCCTCCTATTTATCAGAATCGATTGGCCTGTGGATGGAGTTTTTGGTCAGCAGACAAGACGCCTCGCATTTTCAGGAGCAATATCAGCATCTGACGGATTCTTTTCTTCTGAATCATCAGCTGGTGACATGGAAGATACAAAACGGTCAAGCGAGCGGAACAAACGCGTTGATTGATGATATGAGAATCATGGTGTCTCTCGATCAGGCAGCAGCTCTTTGGGGGAGCAGCCAATATGAAAAAACGGCCCGTGATATCGGCACGGCCTTAAAGACATACAACATGTACAACGGGATGTTTACAGACTTTTACGATTCAGCCTCTCAGGCCGCTTCAAAGGACGTGACGCTTTCGTATGTCATGCCCGATGCACTAGCTGTTTTGAAAAAGTATGGAATCATAGACGAAGAAACAGTACAGCGAAATGCCGATGTTCTCTATCTAGCCCCTTTAAAGAATGGTTTCCTTCCAAAAACGTACAGCGCAGAGTCAAAGCAGTACAAATATGACAGTGAAGTAAACGTCATTGACCAGCTCTACGCCGCGTGGCATTTGCCGGAAGGGAATGAAAAAGCCGCTGTGATAGCGGAGTGGGTCAAAAAGGAATTTCAGGCAAACGGAAAGCTGTACGGACGATATTCAGCAGATACGAAGGAGCCTGCCGTCCAATATGAGTCGCCGTCCGTATACGCGTTAGCTGCTTTATTTTTGGCAAAACAACATGAAGACAGCTCGGTCATCAAAGCGATTTATGATAGAATGAATGACTTTGAAATTCTTGATCCTGCGAAACCGTATTATGGGGGTTACATGAGCGGCTCCGACACGCACTCGTTCGACAATCTGCTGCCGCTGTTAGCCGAAAGGAAGCTTTTTAATGAAACGATTATTCAATGAATCACAAAAATTATTTGCTTATCTTTCAGGGCTTATCGCAGCCCTGTCTCTGTTTATTTTTTATGTGTCCGCCGATCAGTCGGAGGGCTTTCTGATCATTTGCATCACATTTGTCGTGATCGGAGCCGGCATTTGGTTCGGTCCGATTTACGCGCTGGCGGTCACTTTAATCGTTCTCTTTGTTCTTGGCACGCTCATGATGTTTTTTCAGACTGGACAGGCTGTGATGTTTTCGGCTGAAGACGGGCTGCGCATGCTGATCGTGTGGGGAATTGCGCTTTTGCTGTTTTCCTTTATGTCAGGAAGAATCCACGATATTGCAGCAGAGCTGCGCCGTTCAGTCAAACGTCTTCAATCTGAAATCAAAAGCTTCGTGGCTGTCGACAGAGTGACGGGTTTTGATAACAAGCAAAGAATGAAACTGGAATTGTCAGAGGAAATCAAACGGGCGGAGCGCTACGGCAATTCCTTTGTCTTTTTGCTGCTTCATATGCATTATTTCAAGGAATTTAAGTCTTTGTACGGAGAGAAAGAGACCGACCGCCTCTTTCAATTCGTCAGCCTGCAAATCAGGTCAAGCGTCCGGGAAACGGATAAAAAATTCCGCCCCTCTGACGAGCGCTTCGGCATTGTGCTGACACACACGCCGGCTGAACATATGCCGGCCGTTCTGGCAAAGCTGAAAAAACAGCTGGACACGTATCAGCTGACAAACGGAAAGTATGTGTCGCTTACGTTCCATGTCTGTTATTTACCTTATCGAAGAGATATAAGGACGGCTGATCAATTTTTAGATGAACTGGAAAACGAGATGATGATGAATGAACTTTAGAAGAATAACGCTACTCTGCGTGACCGTTCTGATGCTGACAGCTATCGCTTCTTTTCCCGTGTCGGCCCAAGAAAAGGGGCAGGATGACGGTATTCTCATCATCTACTCAACCTTGGACGGCAAAGAGTCGCCTCAAGTCAAAATGCTCGATTTATTGGCCGGCCATTTTACATCTCATGTCACGGTCAGAAAAGATTCGGATGTTACAGCATCTGATGTGAAAGGCAAAGAACATGTTATCTATTACGGGCAAACGAAAAGAAAGCTCAGCAAAAACCTGGTGTCCCTCATCAGCGGCGTAAAAAAACCTGTCGTCGCCATCGGCTATAATGCGGGACAAATCAGCCAATTTTCCGGCCTTTCCTTAACCCGCAAAGAACATGTCTATCAGATTCACAGCAGCACGGAAAGAAACGATGTTTCCTTAGAGAGCGGGCTTCACGTGCTGAGCGTATCAGGCCTGAAAGGAAAGGCGCTGTATACCTTTACATCTGGTGACGGCAAAGCGCGTCCGTTTATATGGAAAACGGAAAAATCAAATGTGTATATCGGCTTAACCAATCTGTTAAATGACAATCTGATCGTGGCGAAAGAGCTTCGAGAAGCATTTGGAGAGAAGGCTGGAACCACGCTTTTATATTTGCGGCTGGAGGATATCAGCCCGATGTCTGATGAAACCTTGCTGCTTCAAGCCGGTACATATCTGTACAAGAGACATGTGCCTTTTATCCTGTCAGTCATTCCGGTGTATCTGAATCCGGAAACAGGCGATAAAGTGTATTTGTCTGATAAACCGAAGATGGTCAAGGTATTGAAAAAACTGCAAAGCATGGGCGGCAGTATCATTGTTCATGGCTATACACACGCCTATCGCCACAGTGAAACAGGAGAGGGCTTCGAGTTTTGGGATGCCAAGGCGGACCAGCCAATCACTTCGGAAAATGCCGATGACACCCCGTCCATTTTGGAAAAGGAACAGGCTTTTCCGAATGAACAGGCCTATAAGAGCTATTTGAAGCCGTTTCAGGAAAAGGAAGAAACATATACAAGGCAAAAGCTGACGCACGCCATTGAGGATTTAACCTCGGCAGGGCTTTATCCGCTGGCATTTGAAGCCCCGCACTATACGATGTCCGAGTACGGCTATCAAATAGCTTCACAGTATTTTTCAAGCATGTTTGGGCAGGTGCAGCTCAGCAATACAACATGGAAAACCTCCGGTGCATCCCCGTTTTTGACCAAACCAGCTATGCTGCATGGGATGACGCTGTATCCGGAAACAATCGGTTTTGTCGATACATCAAAACAAAACCCGCTCGGCGATATGCAGGAGAACATATCACAGATGATTGATTTTGAAGGCGGAGTGGCCGGAGGGTTTTATCACCCGTATCTTGGGATGAAATATTTGTCGGAGCTTGTTGACCAGATGGAACGCATTCCGGACAGTGAATGGCTTGATTTGAAGAAAACGAAACAAACCGTCAAAACAGACAAAGTGGAAATTCATACAAGCGGTGACGGAACGATTCAGGTGAAAAACGGCGTAAGTGCCGTCGGCGAGTTTTTCGACCACCATCGGCAAACCCCGTTGGAAAAGGCGTTATGGATTCTTTCCGCAGTTGTGCTCTTGTTTGTCATCATGTTTGTCAGCTATACGTTTTACTTGAGAGCCACATTAAAAAAACGAATGTTTAAGGAGAGAAGAAGCCTTGGGTAATATGCTGTTCTTTATCTCGCTGAGTTTAATATGGGTCATGCTTCTCTATCACATGTTTCTCATGCAGGGCGGATTCCGCCACTACATGACCTTCGAGCGGAACATTCCGAAGTGGAGAGAAAACATGAAGGAATTGCCGAAGGTCAGTGTGCTCATCCCGGCCCATAATGAAGAAGTTGTCATTCGGCAGACGCTGAAGGCTATGGTGAATCTTTATTATCCGAAGGACCGGCTGGAGATTATTGTGGTAAACGATAATTCTTCAGACCGGACGGGTGATATCGTCAATGAATTTTCCCAGAAATACGATTTTATCAAAATGGTAATCACAAAACCGCCTAACGCCGGAAAAGGCAAATCCTCGGCGCTCAACTCCGGTTTTGCTGAATCGAACGGTGATGTCATTTGTGTATATGACGCCGACAACACGCCTGAAAAAATGGCCGTGTATTATCTTGTTCTCGGTCTGATGAATGACGAGAAGGCAGGCGCAGTGGTGGGGAAATTCCGTGTCATCAATGCGGCAAAAACGCTGCTGACGAAGTTTATCAACATTGAAACGATCTGTTTTCAGTGGATGGCGCAGGGTGGCAGATGGAAGTGGTTCAAAATCGCTACCATTCCCGGAACCAATTTCGCAATCCGCAGAAGCATTATTGAAAAGCTCGGGGGCTGGGATGATAAAGCGCTGGCTGAAGATACCGAGCTGACCATCCGGGTGTATAACCTCGGCTATCACATCCGCTTTTTCCCGGCTGCTATTACTTGGGAGCAGGAGCCGGAAACGTGGAAGGTGTGGTGGCGCCAGCGGACGAGATGGGCGCGCGGCAATCAATATGTCGTCCTGAAGTTTTTGGCGCAGTTTTTCAAACTGAAACGAAAACGGATTATCTTTGACTTATTTTACTTTTTCTTTACGTATTTCCTGTTTTTCTTTGGCGTGATCATGTCAAACACGATATTTGTGGTTAATCTGTTTTATGATTTGCATTTGTCGGTCGGGTTTTTGGCAATGATTCTTTGGATTTTGGCGTTTTTCTTATTTATGACCGAGGTCATGATTACGTTAAGCATCGAAAAAACAGAAATGAACAGGCAAAACTTCTTTATCGTATTTCTGATGTACTTTACGTACTCGCAGGCATGGATTGTGCTCGTGATCTATTCTTTATTCGTAGAAATCAAGCACCGTTTATTCAAGCAGGAGGTCAAATGGTACAAGACAGAACGATACAATCAACATAAAAGCGGGTGACCTTTTTGAAACAACTACTTATTTTTCTGACAAGCATTATGCTGCTGGCAATGACCGGACAAACGGCCTTCGCCCAAGAGATGCAGGTCGATGGCTCTCTTCTGGGCAAAAGCAGCCGTGAACAAGCCAAACAGCAGGTGCTGACAAGCGATCTCATGACACTGTACGGATCAAAAGACAGCGCGGAACTGACGTATCAGATTCCCGCAGGCGCCTCTTCCGGCAGCCAGCAATTGGTGATTGAATACGAGGCATCGGATCTATTAATTTCTCCTTCTTCATTAACGGCTGTGATTGACGATGAACCGGTCAAAACGGTAAAGCTAAACGGTGATTCAAAACGGAAAACACTGAAGCTGAACTTGGCCAAAAGCCAGTCCGCCCAAGGCTATCACAGCGTATCGCTGAAATTTTACGGCGTCATGAAAGAGGGCGTCTGCGTCAGACAGGATACGTCCGGCAACTGGATCAAAATTTTTCCGGACAGCCGCCTGACACTGGCGGACAGCAGCGAAGCGAAGGGAACGTCACTTGAACATTACCCATACCCATTTGCCCAATCGGGTAATACAGCGGAAGAGACTGCTATTGTCATTCCGGATAACCCGAGTTCGGCAGAAATTGAAGCGGCTGTCAAAACAGAAGGATACCTGAAAACTGCGGACAGCAGTGTCAGCATTTCGTTTGTGAAGGAATCTGAAGTGAAGCAAATCGACAAGCCGACCATTTTCATCGGTGTGGACAAGCATTGGAACGGCAAGGTGGAAAAGCTGATCAAACAAGCCGGCTTACAGGCAAAAGGAGAAACACTTCTGCTTGCGGAGCGCGTGCTGAAAGCGCAGGGCAAGCAGCAGCCGGTTCTGTTTGCTCAAGCGGCATCTGATGATGTGCTCTCAGAAAAAATCAGCGTCATCACTGATCAGACTTACACCGGCCAGCTAAGCGGCGAAACACTTTCTATTGGCAAGCTTCACAAGTCTGAAAAGCAGGAAAGCAATAAGCTGATCCTTGAGAAATTCGGGGCAGAAGATATGACAATTGGAGCTGACAAAACATCTTCAGCGCATTATTTTTATCCGGCTTCGGCGGTGATAGATCAAAACCAATCAGCCAAGCTGTCGCTTAAGCTAAAGAAATCGGAAACGATTCAAGCAGCCGCCGCAGAAAGCGATTCATCCTCTCAAGCAGCAGAGCTGAAGGTCCTAATCAACGGGCAGCCGCATTCGGTCCGCCTCAATGAATTAGGAAAAGAAGATAAAAACGGATACTATCATGTCACGCTGAAAGTAGACCCTAAGCTGCTGCAGAAAAACCGCTACATTGATATGCAGTTTATCACCACGGGCTTAAAGGAAGACAACCCTTGCAATACAACTGACGAAGAGAAATGGGTCTTTATTGATAAAAGCAGCACATTGTCTTACACCGTTAAAGGCACAGCTCCGTCAGCGAATTTTCAGGAGTGGCCGCTTCCTTACGCCGGAAATCAGGAACAGGCAACACTGATTGTGCTTCCTGACAGTGTGAGCCAACCTAAGCTTAAAGAGCTTTCTCTCGTTACTGATTCCTTCGGAAGCGAAGCCCAGCAATCTTTTACAGTAAGGAAAGCATCTGAAGTCAAAGCGGATGACGCGAAAGGCCGGAACTTAATTTTCATCGGCGGTGTCAGCCAGTTCTCTCTTTTGAAAGAGAAATCTGCTGATCTGCTTGTGCCTCAAGCGAAAAACGGCTCGTTTGACGTGTCGGGCTTTGAAATGCTGAACGAGACAACGAAACAAGTGGCATTTACCCAGGCGTCTTTATGGGATGCAAATTATACGATGGCTGTTTTTGCGCCGCTGAAAGAAAATGGTGCAGCCGTCACAAAAGAAATGATCAGGTTTCTGAACAGCAATGATGACACGGCGACCGTCATCAATGAAACAAACAGCCAGCAGGTGTTTACAAACCACCAGCAGCTCAAATCGGAAACAAACAGTTCTGAAGCAGAAAAAACAGCCCAAGATCAAGGCCAGAAACTGCTGTATATCGGCGTGCTGGCTCTCATTATGGTGATTGCGGCATGCTTCATTTGGGTCACCGTTAGACGAAGAAAAAGAAAGATAGATAGAGAATAAGACAGAGGCTGATATCAGCCTCTGTTTTTTTAATTTGGTTCAAATTTTCCATTTGTGGAATCTGTCATTTTATTTTTTTCTCAGGGCCGATAAGCCTCTTTACAACATACGTAAACGGGAGTATGATCTCTTTTAGAAAACAAATCGCTTAATCTGAAAACAGAGCGGGGGACCCATTTTGGCGGCATTTTGCCGCTCGGGGTGAATCCTTTTTAGGTAGGGCAAACTCTCATAGCCCGAATCCGTCAGCTAACCTCGTAAGCGTTCATGAGAGGAGATGAATGAAACCTGTGTTCGATGTTAAGGCACAGGGGCATCCGTTTGCCTCTGTGTTTTTTGCTGTTCAATTTTCAGAATGTAAATCGCATACAGAGACATCATAGCAGAAAGGACTATTATAAAATGTGAGAACAGATGCGGATGTTTTATTGTTTTAATGAAAAATGAAATTAAAAGGGGAAGACATCGATGTATCATTCAATCAAACGTTTTTTGATTGGGAAACCGTTAAAATCACAAGCAGCAGGAGAACAAAAACTGACAAAATTAAAGGCACTTGCCATGCTCTCCTCAGATGCTTTATCATCTGTCGCTTACGGAACGGAACAAATTCTTATCATATTGGCGGCGGTAAGCGCTGCTGCATTTTGGTATTCCATTCCGATAGCGGTCGGCGTACTCATTTTGCTGCTCGCGCTGATTCTCTCATACAGGCAAATTATTTACGCTTATCCGCAGGGCGGCGGGGCGTATGTTGTATCAAAAGAAAACCTCGGCGAAAAGCCCGGACTGATTGCAGGCGGTTCATTGCTCGTCGATTATATATTAACTGTAGCAGTAAGTATTTCCGCAGGAACGGACGCCATCACCTCGGCGTTCCCGGCACTGCATGATTATCATATACCCATTGCTGTTTTGCTGGTTTTAGTGATTATGATTTTAAATCTGCGGGGGCTGTCAGAATCAGCATCAATACTTGCCTACCCGGTCTATCTGTTTGTGGCGGCTCTTTTCATCCTGATTGCCGTCGGTTTATTTAAGCTTATGACAGGGCAAATAGATCAGCCTGTTCACCATACACCGATCGGCACACCGGTAGCCGGCATTACGCTGTTTTTGTTGCTAAAGGCTTTTTCATCCGGCTGCTCCGCGCTTACCGGAGTTGAAGCGATCTCCAACGCGATTCCAGCCTTCAAAAACCCGCCTGCGCGAAACGCGGCGAGAACGTTGGCTATGATGGGGATCTTGCTTGCGGTTCTGTTTGCCGGTATCACAGTACTTGCATACGGTTACGGGACGGCTCCGAAACCGAATGAAACGGTCATTTCACAAATTGCGTCGGATACCTTCGGAAGAAATGTGTTTTACTATGTCATTCAGGGGGTGACATCGTTAATTTTGGTCCTTGCGGCGAATACGGGCTTTTCAGCTTTTCCGCAACTTGCCTTCAACTTGGCGAGAGACCAGTACATGCCGCGCATGTTTACAGTAAGAGGCGACCGCTTAGGCTTCTCAAACGGAATTATCTTTTTAGGCGTTGCCTCAATTGTGCTGATTCTGTTATTTGGAGGGCAGACGGAGCACTTAATCCCGCTATACGCGGTCGGTGTGTTTATTCCATTTACGCTTTCGCAAACAGGAATGTGCATCAAATGGATCAAACAAAAACCAAAAGGCTGGATTGGAAAAATGCTGATCAACTCCTGCGGCGCATTGATATCGTTTATGGTTCTGTCCATCCTGTTTGTCACGAAGTTTAATGTCGTATGGCCTGTTTTGATCTTTATGCCGATCGTCGTTTTTTTGTTTTTCGCGATTAAGAATCATTATACGGCTGTCGGTGAGCAGCTTCGTATCGTAAACAAACAGCCGGAAGAAATCAAAGGTACGGTCGTGATTGTGCCTGTAGCCGGTGTCACGACCGTCGTGCAAAAGTCCATTCAATACGCAAAGTCACTGTCAGATCAGGTCATTGCCGTTCACGTATCGTTTGACAGAGAACAGGAAAAGAAAGTGGAAAAACGCTGGGAAGAGCTGGATAATGGAGTGCGTCTTGTCACGCTTCACTCTTCGTACAGAAGCCTGATCCATCCGTTTGATAAGTTTTTGGAAACTGTTGAAGCAAAAGCAAAGAAGAAACAGTTTTCTGTCATGGTGCTGTTCCCGCAGTTTATAACAAAAAAACGCTGGCACACCATTCTGCACAA
Organism: Bacillus sp. LBG-1-113; assembly: GCF_020708615.1. NCBI lineage: Bacteria > Bacillati > Bacillota > Bacilli > Caryophanales > Bacillaceae > Bacillus > Bacillus sp. LBG-1-113. The sequence goes on from NZ_JAJFDG010000009.1 coordinate 93,605, forward strand.
CCAGTCAGCCTTCCTGCTGAGAGTCCGGCTGTTCTGGAAGAAGGACATAATCGTTGCCACATTGCCGTATCATTTTAAAAAGTAAGCAGCTAAGACCAAGGGACATCCCTTGGTCTTTTTTAAATAAAGGGGGAATGGCGGTGTATACGGAAGGGGCATTTGTTATAGTGACAAACGCAAAGCGGCAAATTCTGCTGGTCAAACGGAAAGACGTTCCTTTATGGGATTTGCCGGGCGGACGGGTTGAATCAGGAGAAACCCCGGAGGCAGCGGCGATCCGGGAGGTAATGGAAGAAACGGGATATCTGATAGAGCTTTCCGGGAAATTGGGTGTCTATCAAAGACCTAAGTTTCAGGACGAACAGCATGTGTTTGCAGGGAACATAACAGGCGGACAAGCGATAGAAAACGGCATGGAAACGGCCGGGCTGAAGTGGTTTTCGCCGGAGCGTCTGCCGCTTTTGATGGTGCCAAACCGGAAAATGCAAATCAGAGATTTTCTAAACGGTGCCGCGGGCATCAAGAGTACCGTCAAGGACAACAGCTTTTTGGCGGCCCTAGACCTGTTCAGAAGGAAATACAGCAAGCGATAGTTGCCTCCGGGTTTTAAACGGCTCCCCCTGTGGTATTGAAAAAGGAAAAAGGAGGATACGGCATGGCACACAAAACAGCAGGACAAACAATGACAGAACTGCTTGAACAATGGGGAGTCGATCATGTTTACGGCATCCCCGGAGACAGCATTAACGAATTTATTGAGGAACTGAGACACGAAAGAAATCAATTGGAATTCATCCAAACCCGCCATGAAGAGGTGGCAGCGCTGGCAGCCGCGGCTGAGGCAAAACTCACCGGCAAGATTGGTGTCTGCCTGTCAATTGCAGGGCCGGGTGCGGTGCACTTATTGAACGGTTTATACGATGCAAAAGCGGACGGCGCCCCTGTGCTTGCGATTGCAGGTCAGGTTTCCTCAGGCGAAGTCGGGCGGGACTACTTTCAGGAGATTAAGCTTGAGCAAATGTTTGAAGACGTGGCAGTGTTTAACAGGGAGGTACATAGCGCGGAGTCACTGCCGGATCTGTTGAATCAGGCGATCCGCACTGCCTACAGCAAAAAAGGCGTTGCGGTATTAAGTGTGTCAGATGATTTGTTTGCGGAGAAAATCAAACGGGAACCCGTTTATACATCACCGTTGTATATTGAAGGGAATCTTGAACCGAAAAAAGAACAGCTTGTGACATGCGCGCAATACATTAACAATGCGAAAAAGCCGATCATTTTGGCGGGACAGGGAATGAAAAAGGCGAAGCGGGAGCTGCTGGAATTTGCGGATAAAGCAGCGGCGCCGATCGTCGTCACGCTCCCCGCAAAAGGCGTTGTTCCCGATAAGCACCCGCACTTTCTCGGTAACCTTGGGCAGATTGGGACAAAACCGGCCTATGAGGCAATGGAAGAATGCGATTTGTTAATTATGCTCGGCACCTCGTTCCCGTATCGTGATTACTTGCCGGAAGACACACCGGCCATCCAGCTTGATTCAGACCCGGCGAAAATCGGCAAACGCTATCCGGTAACAGCGGGGCTTGTCTGTGACTCGGCTCTCGGTCTGCGCGAACTGACGGAGTATATTGAACGGAAGGAAGACAGAAGATTCCTAAATGCCTGCACTGAACATATGCAGCATTGGTGGAACGAAATCGAAAAAGATGAAACTGAGGCGACAACACCGCTTAAACCTCAGCAGGTCATCGCACGTCTTCAGGAGGCAGCAGCGGAAGACGCGGTGCTGTCTGTAGATGTCGGCACTGTCACCGTCTGGATGGCGCGGCATTTCAAAATGAACGTCAACCAGGATTTCATCGTTTCCAGCTGGCTTGCGACAATGGGCTGCGGCCTGCCGGGAGCTATAGCGGCGAGCTTGTCTGAACCGGAGCGCCAGGCCATCGCAGTCTGCGGTGACGGGGGCTTTTCCATGGTCATGCAGGATCTCCCGACCGCGGTCAAATACAAGCTCCCGATTACGGTCGTTATTTTAAACAATGAAAATCTTGGCATGATTGAATATGAACAACAGGTCAAAGGCAACATTGACTATGTCACAAAACTTCAGAATGTTGACTATGCCGCATTTGCAGAGAGCTGCGGAGCAAAAGGCATCAAGGTGACCAGAGCGGAAGAGCTTGCGCCGGCCTTTCACGAGGCGCTACACTCCGATCAGCCGGTCGTTGTTGACGTAATGATCGGAAATGAACCGCCGCTTCCCGGCAAGATCACCTACGGACAGGCAAAAGGCTTCAGCAAATACATGCTGAAAAACTTCTTCGAAAATCAAAAAATCGAAATGCCGTCATTGAAGAAAAGTTTGAAACGGTTATTTTAGTGAATATAACAAAGGGTTATTGGGATAACTCCCAATAACCCTTTTAATTAAACTGAAAAACCTATTTTTAGATTTAGGTTTAGACTCATATAATAATAGATATATTATAAGAAAGTGTTTACATATAAAAAAATGATATGTTATTATGTCCTTGTATTTCCATTTTTTTATAAAGGAGGAACTATAAGGGTAGTTGTTTCGGTCGATAAAAATAAGTATAAGGGGAATTAGATCATGAAAAAAAAGTTATTTAGTGCAATTTCAATAGGGGTATTAGGAGTGACATTTTTTGCGAATTCTTATACAACGCAAGCTGCACCAGAACATATTAAACAGGTAAAACATATTGAATTAAATACTGGTGAAGATGAATACACAACAAAAAATGCATTTGCTGCTGGAGTTGCTGCCGGTATAGTTAGTGCAGCAGTTTATGATGGCATTAAAGCCGCTGGAAATTGGTTAGGAAAACAAGCAAACAAAGCTAATGCACAATCTATATATAGTGCAGCTCCTGCTAGAAAATATGCATGTTATATAGTGAATCCTAAAGATCACGAGGATATTGATATTTCAGAAGTTGTGGAATTTGGTAGGTAAAAAGGAAGGGGCCTCCCTTCCTTTTCAAATGGAGGTTGTATAATTTGAAGACAAAGAGGAAATATAATTTACTTGTTTTGTTCCTTTCATTATTAGTAGTATTCCATACAATAATAATGATAATGTATAACTTGCCGTTAAATCCTGTTAACTTTAAGCATGAGAAATTAATTTCAACGTACATGAATCCATTATTTACTCAAAATTGGCAATTATTCGCCCCGGATCCGGTAAGCACAAATAACAATATTATCTGCAGGGGGGTCTTTACAAATAATAAAGGACAAAAAGAATATACTGAGTGGATAGATATTACAGAAAGTTATAATGCAGATATTAAAAACAATTTATTTTCACCAAACAGATTAATGAAAACTGCGCTTTCTGGAGCTGTCTTTGAGGTTCAACCGTATCTAAAGCTGAGTGATAAAAAAAAGAATAAACAATTAATTGAGAACGAGTATATCCAAATTATATCTAGTATAGCTGTGAAAAAAATAGAGAGAAGTAAGAAAGTAAAATTAGAATCATTAGATGTTAAGTTGTCTATAGAATCGTTTCCTGAGTATGGAAAGAAGGGGAAGTCAAAATTTAATGTACTGCAGTTCCCCCATATCAATTTACTAACAAAGGAATGAAATTTAATTTGAAAATTATTTTAAATAAGTTCAGAAATTTTAATCATTTAATGTCAAATAAAATGCATTATTTAATAGGTTCAAGCATCTTAAGGATATTTATTGGATTACATATTATGTTTACTTATTTAATTCACTTTGCTCAAAGGAATGAAATATGGGGACCTAATGCTTTTTATTCATTTGAAAAGTGCTTTGAAGCTTATGGTTTTACTTCTCTATATCTTTTTAGTGACTCACAGTTATATTTTGAGTTTATTTTTATAAGTGGAATAGTCATTAATAGTTTGTATATATTAGGGTTTAAAATGAGAATAGTAAGCATCATAAATTTTATTTGGGTTTGGTCTTTATATCAAAGGAATCCTTATATACATGACGGTGGTAATAATATTCTCATTCTTATTATGTTGTATCTTATTTTTGCATCGTTAGGTGAGTTTTTTACTATCCATACTGAATCCCGTTGGAAAGAAAAGTCTAAAGTTACTATTATTATTCACAATTTCTCAGTGATGGTTTCAATGATTCAAGTGTCTTTACTTTATTTTTTTGCGGGCTTTAACAAAGCGCAAGGAAAAATGTGGACCCATGGGACCGCACTTTACTATATACTACAGGTTGATGAATATAGTATAAACAAAGGGTTTACAAATCTCGTTATTGATAATCCTTATCTTCTAGTATTAGGAACATACTCAGCATTGTTTCTCCAGCTAATGTTTCCAATATTAGTTTGGAATAGGTATTTTAAAATTCCCCTGCTTATAGGTTCAATTCTTTTTCATTTATCTATAATTATATTTATGGGTCTCCTTCAATTTGGTGTTATAATGATAGCCCTTGATTTATTGTTTATAACGGATACGGAGTATAGGAAATTGTACAAGCTTTTATCACGAATTTATGATAAGTTTAAACTGAAGTTTAGGAATATTTTCAACTCAAGGTTAAGAAATCCCACCATTTAAAATATCGTTTAAATGTTAATGTCTGACTGTTATAATTATTATGTCTTTTCAATCCAATTTAGGGGGAAGGGGTTTTATGTTTGATTACATTAAGATTATTATTTACTTAATCGGATCAATTGGAATGATCTATGCTTGTTATCACGATTATAACTATGCAAAAAAAGGACAAAATGACAAGTGCATATTTTTCAAAAATAAACGATTAAGTGGAGTAGTGCTATTCTGTTATTTGTTTTTATTTTTAGCTAATCTTAAGGACTTCTTGTTTTTATTAATTAACACGAAATAAATACAATTGTTAGTTAAAAGACTGTCGATGTGAGTCGGCAGTCTTAATTTTACCTAGTCAATTATTTTTGTCCTTGTATGTTTATTCTTATTAAATCTTATAGAACTCTTCTCATTATAAGCTTATTTCCCTTTTTTCGAAAGTCCGAAAAAGAAAGGAAATGCAGAACCAACCAATAAAGTGCCGAATAAAAACATGCCGCCGATAAACACGTGAAAATTAGCGCCACCGGCTGTAAAAGCGGTAATTAAGGAAATGATACTGAGCACCACCATGGCGATGCCAGGCGCGATCCTCATTTTTTTACCTGTTGATTTATAAGCGATAACAGAACATAAAATTCCGATAACAATAGGGACAATCCATAAATAAAACAGAATAAATACTGACATTATCAAAACTCCGATTTTTTCTTCTATCATAACAAATTTCTGTAAAAAATGATATCAATGAGCTTTGAAGCCAAAATAAAAAACCGGCTCTATCAGCCGGTTTTTGTCTAACGGAACGTATCGACGATCAAAAACACATTCAAAGCAACAATCAGTACAGCGATCAGCCAAGAAACAACTGTTACCCATTTGGCATTGATCAGTGAACCCATAATTCGCTTATTGCTTGTGAACATAATAAGCGGAATTAAGGCAAAGGCAATGCCGAAGGAAAGAACCACCTGGCTCAGCACAAGAGCCGACGTCGGATTGACGCCTGATGCGATGATCAAGATCGGCGGAATGATTGTGATGAACCGCCGTACATACAGCGGGATGCGGTAATTGATAAATCCCTGCATAATCACATCGCCTGAAAGTGTTCCGACAGACGAACTGGACAGGCCCGCAACCAGCAGGCCGATTCCGAATAGCATGGCTGAAACAGGGCTGACAAGATGACCGAACTGCTGAAACGCGACATCAAGATCCTCGACAAACAGCCCATTTTTGAAGAATAATGCTGCAGCCACAATCAGCATACTCGCATTAATAGCCCCTGCAATCAGCATCGCTATTAAAATATCAATAAATTCAAATCTGAAGATTTTTTTCCGTTCGGCATCTGTTTTGCCGACAACCCGCCGCTGTGTGAGGGCAGAGTGTAAATAAATGGCGTGCGGCATAACGGTTGCGCCGAGAATCCCTGCGGCAAGAAGAACGCTGTCGGTCCCGTGAAATGTCGGAACGAAAAGCCCCTTCATCACTGAGACGGCATCCGGCTTTGCGAAAAAGGTCTGCAGCGCAAAGGCGATGACCACTACAAACAGCATGCCGGCAATACCGGCTTCAAGTGAACGATAACCGCGGCGCTGAAGCTCCAAAATCGCGAAAGAGCCGATCGCCGCAATAATAGACGCTTCGAGCATCGGGATGCCGAACAGCAAATACAGTCCCAGCGCCGCTCCGATAAATTCCGCCAGATCAGTCGCGATAATGACGAGCTCGCCTTGAATCCATAAGCCGATAGAAACGGGCTTAGGAAATTCCTCACGAGCGACCTCAGGCAGGTTTTTGCCTGTCGCGATACCGAGTTTGGCGGAGAGTGATTGGATCAAGAGCGCCATGATATTAGAAAATAAAATCACCCATAGCAGCATATATCCATATTTAGAACCGGCTGATATATTTGTTGCGAAGTTACCGGGATCGATATAGGCAATAGCTGCAATAAACGCCGGGCCTAAAAAAGGCAGTAGTCCTCTGAATCCTCTGCTTTTCCCGTCAAGCGCATCTTGGACTGCTTTGGAACGGGGAGATTGTGCTGTGATGTCCTTATTCATCATGTACTCACCTGAATTCTAATTGTTTTTGCCATACAACAAAGAGTTTCCTTGAACCAAATTATTTTATCTACATCATATGACCATCCCGATTTCTTGTCAACCAATGATGATCAAAATCACTTCTTAAATTTTTCCCTGTTATGTAACATGATATGTAGGGCATCTGATAAGGGTCCATACATAAAAAGACATCGTTTCTGTATGAAACGATGCCTCCTGAATAATCTAACATTTAGGCTTCCTTCCGCAATCCGCGGAATACGAGGCTCAGTAAGAATACGAAGATCGCTGCCCCGATAATTGCCGGAATAATGGCAAATCCTGCAAGGCTCGGTCCCCAAGTTCCGAGTAGGCCATGCCCGATCCATGCGCCGATCAGACCTGCAATCATCGAACCGAAGATTCCTCCAGGCATGCGATTGCCGACGATGGCGCTTCCGATTAGTCCAATTAAGATAGCAATAACTAATGAAACCAAAAAGCTAAGCATGATATTCACCTCTCCTTAATGATTTATATATCAATAGCCGTTCTAGACAGATCCGAAACGTACAAAAGCACATTTGCTTATGAGTCTGTTTTTATCTTTCTCTGCACACTGCCGTCAGCCAAATGAACAATTACGTCAGTGCCTTTATGCTCAGCAATTTCCTTTGCCCTTTCAATTGCTTCTGTTTTCGTTTCCTTGATTTCAGATACACGTTTGGCATCCTCAGCTTTGACGGCCCAGCCATTTTTATGCTTAATGACATGTTCCGCTTTATTCATCAGCTCGGGTCTGGTGTCATCGTTTGCCTCCTCATCGCGTTCTGTTTCATCATCATGTTTGAGAAAGTCGTCAATTTCCTTTTTTGAGGCGTTTTCCGCCCATTCCTTTGCTTTGCTCGTCGCAATCGGAATGGCGTGTCCGTCCTCATAGCCTTCATCAATCATGGCATTCGCGATTTCAATCGCCTTTTTCTTCACAGGCTTCTCGAGATTTTTCAGTGAAGCGGGGTAATCCTTCATAGACCAAGGCATTTCCATCACTCCTTTTGCTTTTATAAAAAGGGTACCCGCAGGTGAAAAATAAAAACGTTTTAGAGAAAAATGAAGGTATACTATATAGTAGAAAAACGGAAGGGAAGTGCGAGTTGGGTGACAACAGAACGAAAAGAAGACTTACATCAGCAATTAAAAGAAATAGAGAAATGGGAAAAGGAGCAGCAAAAAGTCTGGTTTTGGGAAAAACTCAGCCGTCTCCCGTTTCAGCTGCTGGACAAGCTGACGCCGGAATTCATTCAGAAAAAGATCGGCAAGCTTTTGGATGAGGTGGGCACCTTTGTTCAGACTGGAGGAAAGTACCTGACATCGGAAAAACAGATTATCAAAACGTTTCAAAAGAAACTGCCCGAGCAAACCTTTGAATCACTGGAGGACGTACAGAAAGCGCCTCTGGCTGTTATGGATGATGTTGCTGAAGCGATGGGCAAAAACCGAATCAATGCTGCAACCGTTCAGGGAGCGACCACGGGTGTGGGCGGCGTATTTACACTGGCGGCAGACATTCCGGCTGTGCTCGGTTTATCATTAAAAACGCTGCAGGATATCGCAGTGGCATATGGCTATAATCCAAAGGAGAAAAAAGAGCGTGTCTTCATCGTAAAATGTTTGCAGCTTACTTCAGCAGATGTTGTCGGTAAAAAATCCATTCTGAAAGAATTAAAAGACTATGATCAGGACCGTACATATAAGAATGTCGCTTCCCAAGTCCAAGGCTGGCGGGAAGTGGTTTTAGGCTACCGTGACACCTTTGGCTGGAAAAAGCTTTTTCAAATGGTGCCGGTCGCGGGAATGGTCTTTGGCGCGGCAGCCAATCGCTCGACATTAAATGACATTACCGAAACAGGCATGATGCTCTATAAAAAGCGGCGCATCCTCGAGCGGCTCAAAGAAACAGCACAGAATCATGAATAGAAGAAAAGCAGACGGGCACCGCGTTCCGTCTGCTTTTTTCAGTCAAAACACACCCAATGTGTTTTGTTTGTTTAAAAGAAATGACAGCGGGAAAACAACAACCAACACCAATTAAAGGAGGAATTCAAAATGGCACAAGATAACAAAATGAGCAGAGAAGAAGCAGGTAGAAAAGGCGGAGAAACGACTAGCAAAAACCATGATAAAGAATTCTATCAAGAGATTGGTCAAAAAGGCGGAGAAGCCACTAGCAAAAACCATGACAAAGAATTCTATCAGGAAATCGGCGAAAAAGGCGGAGAAGCCACTAGCAAGAATCATGACAAAGAGTTCTATCAAGAGATCGGTGAAAAAGGCGGAGAAGCCACTAGTGAAAATCATGACAAAGAATTCTATCAAGAAATCGGCCGTAAAGGCGGAGAAGCGACAAGCAAAAATCATGATAAGGAATTCTACCAAGAAATTGGCTCAAAAGGCGGAAACGCCCGCGACAACGACTAACTAAGTAAAGCATAAAAGGCAGACAACCTGTAGATAAAAAGCGATCCGGCGCAGAAGCTGGATCGCTTTTTATTTTTGATTTTTTCTCAATTTATGCCAGTGTTGCGATACAATAAGTGAAAAAAAGGGGTTTTCGCCAATGTCCGAAATGCAAAATGTGCTCGCCATCGCTAATGAAGTCAAAGAAAAACACGCCAATTTTTCAATCTCAGAGGTCAATGACCACTGTGTGCGCCTCGCTGTGTTTACAGGAGAATATGACTGGCACCATCACCCTGACTCAGATGAATTATTCATTGTTCTTGAAGGTGAGCTGCTGATCGATTTTAAGAACAAAGAAACCGCGGTACTCAAAGCGAATGACAGCCTGCTGATCCCAAAAGGAACGGTTCACCGCACGCGCTCTTACGTCAGAACGGTGAATCTCTGTGTCGAGCATATACAAGCGAAGACAGTCACGATAGAGGAATTGCCATGCTGATCAAAAGGATTGTATGTGAAGTAGACGCTGCAAATGCTAAGGCATTTGCAAACGCGCAGTCACAGTGGGGAGCACTATCACATGTAAATGGCTTCATCAAACAGACCGGCGGTTGGCGGAAAACAGCAGATGGGCTGTTCACCGCAGAGATCATCAGCGTTTGGGAGAACAGAGCTGCCTATGATCATTTTATGGAGAACGAACATGACGTTATCTATGAAGAAATCGGGCAAAAGGCTACGTTATATTCAATAGAAGTGGCGCTTACTCAGGTTGATGCAGAGGGGGTCGCTTTCTTATTTGAGAACCGGGAAATTGAATACGAGCCTGGATGGACCGTGACAAAAGCTTAGTGATGAGAAATCGCCCTCAAAAAGAGGATAAGCTGAGTTTATCGCTCATAATAACAATAAAGATATTCTCCTGTTATTTTGATTGAATTAGAATGAAGAAAATGGCATTCAATTGTGAAATCAGGGGGATTAATTCGGATGACTTTTCATTTTCATGAAATTGACCATATTCAGCTTGCGGCTCCTAAAGGCTGTGAAACTGCTGCAAGACAATTTTACGGCGGGATATTAGGCTTTCAGGAAATTGAAAAACCAGATGAGTTAAAAGCCCGGGGCGGAGTCTGGTTCACTTTTGGGAACAGACAATTGCATATCGGGATAGAAGAACCTTTTGTCCCGGCTAAAAAAGCACACCCTGCATTTGAGGTTTTGAATATAGAAGGCTTAAAAGAACATGTAAAATTAAATGGAATTGCAATTGTTGAGGACAATAAACTTCCGGGAGCGGACAGATTCTATATTTCAGATCCATTTGGCAATCGTCTGGAGATGCTTGAGTGGCAGACAACGCACAAAAAAGGATAGATCACGGTTAATGATGATCTATCCTTTTTATGATAGTGTCTTTACTCGCGTCCTGGAAGCGTATCATGAACAAAAGGCGGTGCTGGTTTTAACTCTGGTTTTTCTCCAAACGCTTTAGCTTCTTTCACATATTCAAAGGCTTCTCCATCCGGCGCTTTCTCCTTCAGCCAGTTTTGCTCGGCACTTTCTTCACCTTCAGAGAAATTGATCAACTGATGCGAGAACTCTTGTTTTTCGAGTGCTTTCGGGAATGTCCCCGGCACAATCGGGCCTTCCTGTGCTTCTAATTCTTTAATGGCGGCGAGCCATTGGTTTTGGTGCATGGTGTCACGCGCCAGCAGGAAGCTGAGCATATCTTTGACGCCTTTGTCATCCGTCATTTCAAACAGGCGTGCGACCTGCAGACGGCCTTGTGATTCCGCATTCAGATTGGCGCGGAAGTCTGCCAGCAGGTTTCCGCTTGCTACGATATAGCCGCCGCTCCAAGGTACGCCTGTACTGCTTTCCGGCATGGCGCCAAGTCCTGATACAATGGCATGGTGAGGGTTCATGCCGCCCAGGATGGAGCCGATGACCGGATCTTCAGCGGCTTTTTCCTGCTGATCAAGCGGGGCGTCCTCAAGAAGTCTGGCGATCATCGTAGCGATCATTTCAACATGCCCGAGTTCCTCAGTTGCCGTATCCATCAGCAAATCCTTGTATTTTTCATTTCCTCTTGTATTCCAGCCTTGAAATAAGTATTGCATGGCAACAGAAATTTCTCCGAATTGCCCGCCTAAAATTTCTTGCATTTTTTTAGCGAATAATGGATCTGGACGATCTGGTTTAGCAGGATGCTGCAGCATTTTTGTGTGCTTAAACATGTACCCATCTCCTTTTTCGTTTGTCTCTTTTTATATTTCCAATCGTATGAAAGATAAACGAAACACAGCGTATCGAGATGGGAACTATGAATCTTTTCGCAGCTCCAAAAGCTCCTGAATCAGCTTCCGGCCGAAGATGGGCTCGTACTGCCGGTAAACAGGATCAAGGCGCTTCATCCATTCTTTTTTCTCTTTATCTGACAGCTCATAAATATGTATAGTAGAATTCTTTTTAATTTCTTCCAGCTGTTCCTTGTTCATTTGTTCGGCGTACGTTTCATTCCACTCCGTCGTCTCCTTCATCGCTTCAGTCAAAATACGCCGTGTTTCTGGTGTTTGCGCCTTCCAGAAGTGTTCATCAGTCATGACAGCGTAGCCGAGATAACCGTGGCTGCTTATTGTCAAATAGTCCTGAACATTATAAAATTTTTTAGAATAGATGTTTGAGATTGTATTTTCTTCGCCATCGACTATATTGTTTTCTAACAGCTGAAAGGTAGAATTGAAGGATTCCTGATGAGGCGTTGCGCCAAGCAGCTTGAACTGATCCTCGATCACATCGCTTTGCATAATGCGCAGATCTTGCCCTTTTAAATCACCCGGTGTTTTGACCGGCCCTTGATTTGTCGTGATTTGTTTAAAGCCGTTTGTCCAATAGGCCAGTCCTTTTAGCTGGTTTTTCTTTAGAGAATCAAACAGCTGTGTGCCGATGCTTCCGTTCAGGCCTTTTTTGACGGCATTGTAATCTGTAAATGCATACGGCAGATCCAGCACCCCCCATTCAGGAGAGAGCATGCCGAGCTTCGATGTGGAGGGGGCGATAAATTGAACATCGCCGTTTTGCAATGCTTCAATTTCTTCAATGTCCGAGTACAGGCTTCCATTCGGAAATACTTCAATTTTTATTTTCCCGCCTGATTTTTCGTTCACCAAATCAGCGAATTTATTGGCGGCCAGCCCTTTTGGCGTATTTTCAGCAACGACATGGCTGAATGTAAACACGATTTGATCCTGCAGCCCTTCCTGGTCGTCATCATAAACAATCTCTTTATTGCCGGTATGATCATGGAATCCAATAAATAAAGCGGTTGCAATTCCAGCGATCATCAGACCGAGACATGCAAGCAAACTCTTCACGAAAAGCCCTCCCTTTATGTTAAGGATAATGGGGGCAATGCCATTCGTAAAGACCTGAAAGGAGAAGCTGATGAACAAAAAGAAGCTCTCAATCCGCTGGAAAATCACAATCCTCTCCTACATACTCGTCATTTTCTCCTTTTTGATCGGCGGCATTGTGCTCATAGGCAATATTCAGCATACAGAGGAAAGGGAGCTGAAAAAACGGCTGATGAATACGGCTCGGACGGTGTCGGAGATGACCGAAGTGAAAGAGGCATTATCGCGAAAAGAACAAACAGAAGCCGTCCGTCATGCGGTTGAAGAGATCCGTATGATCAATGAAGCAGACTACATTGTCGTCATGGACATGGATCATATTCGTTATACTCATCCTGTCAGCGCAAACATCGGAAAAAAGTCAAAGGGTGCAGATGAAGAGGCGGCGTTTGCGGAGCACATTTATTTCTCAGAAGCAACAGGCGAGATCGGGACGGCTGTGCGGGCCTTTTATCCGGTAAAGGATCAGGATTTGAATCAGATCGGAGCAGTACTCGTCGGAAAAACACTGCCGGGGATGGCTGATATATTGTTTCATTTAAGAAGGGATATCGCCTTCATTGTAGTGCTGACACTCGGATTCGGCCTGGCGGGTTCGTTCCTGCTGGCCCGTCATATCAAAAAACAAATGTTTCAGCTCGAGCCCCATGAGATTGTCCGGATGTATGAAGAGCGAACCGCTACCTTTCACTCTATGAACGAAGGCGTGATCGCCATTGACAACCGGCATATCATCACAATATTTAATGAAAAAGCGAAACAGATTTTTGAGGTGCAGGGCGATCTGGTCGGAAAGGTGATTTGGGATGTGCTCAAGGATTCGCGCCTGCCTGAAATCGTGGAGCGGAACAAAGCGGTTTATAATGAAGAAATTCGTGTCAGCGGAAAGGTCATCATGAGCAGCAGGATTCCGATCGTCATGAAGAAAAAAGTCATCGGCGCCGTCGCGATTTTTCAGGACAGAACAGAAGCGGCCAAGATGGCAGAGGAATTGACGGGTGTCAAAAACTTTGTCGAAGCGCTCCGCGTCCAAAATCATGAGCATATGAACAAGCTTCATACCATCGCAGGCCTGATCCAGCTCGGCAAATCTGATAAAGCGCTGCAGCTGGCGTTTCAGACTTCAACCGAGCAGGAAAACGTCACTGAATTTCTGCATCGCTCCATTCAAAATGACGCCGCGGCGGGGCTTTTGCTAAGTAAAATCAGAAGGGGAAAAGAACTCGGCATTGCTGTGCATATTGATGAAAACAGCAGCCTGCAGCAATTTCCCGAGCATGTCGACCAGCATGATATCGTCGTGCTTCTCGGCAACCTGATTGAAAATGCCTTCGGCTCGTTTGAAACCGTTCAGTCTGATGATAAACGAATTGACATCAGTATAGAACAAACGGAGGATATCCTAGCGATATTAATAGAAGATAACGGATGTGGGATTGAACACACACATATGCCGTACCTCTATGAAAAAGGATTTACAGTGAATAAAACAGGCGGCACAGGCTATGGCCTCTATTTAGTCAAGCAAATAACAGACAAAGGGTCGGGTGCGATAGAGGTCGATTCACACCCGGGACAGGGCACGTCTTTTTCAATCGTTTTTCCGATGAAGGGAGAGGAATCGCAGCATGGCTCGTAAAGAAATCAAGGTTCTGCTCATTGAAGACGATCCGATGGTTCAGGAAGTCAATAAGGATTTCATCACAACCGTTAAAGGCTTTACCGTCTGTGCGCAAGCGGGAAACGGGGATGAAGGCATCAAGCTGATCAAAGAAAAGCAGCCCGAACTCGTGGTTTTGGATGTATACATGCCAAAAAAAGACGGGATCAAAACCTTGCAGGAGATCAGAAAGCAAAAGCTCGAGGTAGATGTCATCGTCGTATCCGCTGCAAAAGACAAAGAAACAATTTCTCTTATGCTGCAAAATGGGGCAGTTGACTATATCTTAAAACCGTTTAAGCTCGAACGCATGAGACAGGCGCTTGAAAAATATAAACGGTATAAACAAAAAATAGAGGAAAACGACACGCTGTCCCAGGATCAGCTTGATGCCATCCTCAATATCCCGCAGCAGAACGTACAGGATCTGCCGAAGGGGTTAAATCATTTTACGATGAATGAGCTCATTGCTTTTTTGAAGCAGCAAACGTCGCCTCTTTCTGCTGAAGAGGTTGCCAAGGCTCTCGGCATCGCCAGAGTGACAGCGAGGCGCTATCTTGATTATCTCGAAAAGAACGGAACGATTCAGCTTGATGTTCAATACGGAGGAGTCGGACGCCCCGTCAACCGCTACATATTTAATATGTAAATCCGAGACCAAAAAGACCAAAATGACCGTTATGAACATAAACTTCCCCGCCCCTTATGAAAACGCTATCATTCTAGTAAGAAAGACACAAAGGCGACTAGGACAGGGGGAGGAAGAATATGAAACTGTTTAAAAATTTAACAGTTCAAGTCATAACCGCGGTCATCATCGGGGTCATTGTCGGATTGGTTTGGCCGGATGTCGGCAAAGAAATGAAACCGCTTGGCGATACCTTTATCAACGCTGTGAAAATGGTAATCGCTCCAATCATTTTCTTCACAATCGTTCTCGGGATTGCAAAAATGGGCGATATGAAGAAGGTTGGAAAAGTAGGGGGAAAAGCATTTATCTATTTCGAGGTTGTTACGACCCTTGCACTCATTATCGGTTTATTTGTCGTTAATATGATGAAGCCGGGTGCGGGCCTCGATTACAGCAAGCTTGAAAAGGGAGATGTCTCACAATACACGCAAAATGGCGGTCAGGGGATCGACTGGGTTGAATTTGTCACACACATCGTACCGTCCAACATGGTTGATGCCTTCGCAAAAGGGGACATTTTGCAGGTCTTATTCTTTTCCATTCTTTTCGGAGTCGGTCTAGCGGCGTTAGGTGAAAAAGGGAAAAGCGTCATTGATTTCTTTGATAAAATTTCACATGTCTTTTTCAAAATTATCGGATATGTTATGCGTGCGGCTCCAATCGGCGCATTCGGAGCGATGGCGTATACGATCGGGCACTTTGGACTCGATTCCATCAAGCCGCTTGCCAGCTTAATGCTGTCTGTGTATATCACAATGTTCCTGTTTGTGTTTGTCGTTTTAAATATCATCTGCAAGCTATACGGATTCAGCCTTTGGAACTACCTGCGCTTTATCAAAGATGAGCTTCTCATCGTGCTCGGCACAAGCTCATCAGAATCAGTTCTTCCGAGAATGATGGATAAAATGGAGCGCTACGGCTGTTCAAAATCAGTCGTCGGGCTAGTTATTCCGACCGGCTATTCGTTTAACCTAGACGGAACATCCATTTATTTATCAATGGCGACTGTCTTTCTGGCTCAAGTGTTTGGAGTGGATCTCAGCATCGGGCAGCAAATAACGATTATCCTCGTTCTGATGCTGACTTCGAAGGGAGCAGCCGGTGTGACAGGAAGCGGATTTATCGTTCTTGCGTCAACCCTCTCAGCCCTTCAGGTCATCCCGCTTGAGGGCCTTGCGCTTCTGCTCGGTGTCGACCGTTTCATGAGTGAAGGAAGAGCGATTGTGAACCTGATCGGAAACGGAATCGCCACAATCATCGTTGCAAAAAGTGAAAAAGAATTCGATGAAGCAAAAAGCGTAGAGGCTGTGGAAGGCTTGAAAAAAATGAAAACAGCAGTCTGAAAAAAGAGCGGCCCATCCATGGGGCCGTTTTTTTCATTGTTTAGAAATTATTAAGGTGTGGACAGAGACCTCAGCATTTTTTTGTTATATAATTTACAAATGGATACTATATTGAATGAAGGACGTTTGTCCTAACAGGAGTGTATAAATGGCCGCTTTAGTAAAATTTTTTCAGCACCCGGGAGTAAGGCGTTTTTCCATCTTTGTCGTGTTAACTGGTGTGTTATATCTATTTAAGAGCATGATCAACTTAATATTGCTGACCTTCATCTTCACATTTCTTATGGATCGTTTGGAGCTTGTCGTCCGGCAGTTTTTGAGCCGTTTCTTCCGAGTGAGCCAGCGGATTGTCATTACATTTCTCTACATTTTGCTGGCCGTGCTGCTTACAGTCGGAGGCTTTGTGTTTTATCCGGTCGTTGCCGCACAGATTCAGCAGCTGATCAAGCAAATTAAACATATTGCGTATCATCCAAGCAGCATTCCTTTCTTTGATGAGATCACAAGTGTTTTCGGAGATATTAATATCAGTTCGTATGTCAAAGAGGGTTTCAATGTACTTTATACGTATCTGGCCGATATCAGCACATTCGGCTTGCAGATCGTGATGGCGCTCATTCTCAGCATGTTCTTCTTATTTGAGAAAAAACGGCTGTCTGAATTTATGGAGCAGTTTAAAACGAGCAAGCTTGCTGTGTTTTATAATGAGATTGCTTTTTTCGGAGGAAAATTCGCGAGAACGTTCGGCAAGGTGCTTGAGGCACAATTTATCATCGCCCTCGTGAACTGTATACTGACTTTTATTGCGCTCTGGATTATGCATTTCCCTCAGCTGTTGGGACTCTCCATCATGGTTTTCTTTCTCGGATTGATCCCGGTAGCAGGCGTTGTCATCTCCCTGATTCCGCTCAGTATTATTGCGTACAGCACAGGCGGCGGAATGTATGTGCTCTACATTGTGCTTGTCATTTTCGCCATCCATGCGATTGAGACATATTTCCTCAATCCGAAGCTGATGTCAGCGAAAACAGAGCTGCCGATCTTTTTCACATTTACAGTCCTGATTTTTTCTGAGCATTTTCTAGGCATTTGGGGCTTAATTATCGGAATTCCGATCTTTGTATTTCTTCTTGATATACTTGATGTGACGAACAAGGAAGATGGGCCCAAAAGATTCCGAGAAAAAAGTAACAAAAAATAGTTTACAAAATTGGATCTTTTCTGTATAAATAAACTACATCATACAATAGTAAGCCACACGCTTAATCCTTTTTAAAAGGAGTGGGGGACCCAATCTTTTGGGGTTTATTTTTCATCTGAAAAACGGACATCTCTTCGTCCGAACCCGGCAGCTAACCTCATCAGCGTGAAGAGAGAATCCTGTGGTTTTATGATACACCCAAAGCCCGCGGGAGTCTCTCGCGGGCTTTTTTTTCAAAAAAGGAGGAATGCGGATGAAACTGGCAACAAAGATTATCATTGCATTGGTTCTGGGCGCCGTCACGGGGATTATTTTGAACGTAACATCACCTGAATTATTTGAAAATTTGAATAAGTTTGTATTTGGCCCTCTTGGCACCATCTTTTTAAACCTCATCAAAATGCTTGTCGTACCGATTGTTTTTTTCTCTCTTACATTAGGAGTTGCCGGGCTTGGCGATCCTAAAAAGCTTGGCAGAATCGGTGTGAAGGCCATCTCTTATTTTCTCATCACGACAGCGGTG
This sequence comes from Bacillus sp. LBG-1-113, assembly GCF_020708615.1. NCBI lineage: Bacteria > Bacillati > Bacillota > Bacilli > Caryophanales > Bacillaceae > Bacillus > Bacillus sp. LBG-1-113. Next base: position 111,536 of record NZ_JAJFDG010000009.1, read on the forward strand.
GCGATTACGATCGGGCTTATACTGGCGCTTGTCATTAAGCCGGGTGAGTTCGGCACTTATGATGTCTCATCCGCTAAATTTGAGGCAGAAGAAGCACCGAGTATTGCTGACACACTTCTGAACATGATTCCGGCCAATCCCGTTCAAGCGATGACTGAAGGAAATATGCTCCAAATTATCGTGTTTTCCATTTTTGTCGGACTTGGGATTACGATGCTAGGCAAAAAAGCAGATATGCTTTTGAAAGTCGTTGAGCAGGGCAATGAACTGATGATGTATCTGGTCAACCTAGTCATGAAGTTTGCGCCATACGGCACGTTTGGTCTCATTGCGACAGCTATCGGCAGCCAGGGATTAAGTGCAATAAAAGCGATGGGGCTGTACATGATTGTTGTTACGCTGTCTCTTGTCATACATGCAATCGTCACCTACGGTTCAACAGTGGCCCTTTTAGCAAAAAGAAATCCGATTACGTTCTTTAAAGATTTCTCAGAAGTTATGGTCGTTGCGTTCAGTACCTCAAGCAGCAATGCAACGCTTCCGGTATCAATGGATGTAGCCCAGAAAAAACTCAAAGTGCCTGAGCCGATCAGCAGCTTCGTTCAGCCGCTCGGCGCGACGATTAACATGGACGGTACAGCCATTATGCAAGGGGTGGCCACCATCTTTATTGCACAGGTATTCGGACATGATCTTACATTTACGCAATTGCTGATGGTGATATTGACGGCCGTATTAGCAAGTGTGGGAACCGCGGGTGTTCCGGGAGTCGGCTTGATTATGCTCGCCATGGTGCTTCAATCAGTCGGCCTGCCTGTTGAGGGCATCGGTTTGATCCTCGGAATAGACCGCTTGCTCGATATGCTTCGTACAGTGGTCAACACAACAGGAGACGCGGCCTGTGCCGTCATCATTACAGAAACAGAAAAGAACAAACAGACGGAGCAAGCACCGACTCTATCGGTTTAACCAAACATTTGGAAGCAACAAATGTTATAATACAAACAGTGCCTATTTTTAGGCACTGTTTATTTTTTGTCGAAAAAGGAGGAAGGCTTTATGGCTGAGCCGATTTTACATATTGAAGGCCTTGATAAAAAAATAGGGTCTAAACAGATTTTAAAACAGATCAGCATGGACGTCAGGCAGGGAGAGATTATCGGTCTTCTCGGTCCGAACGGTTCCGGAAAAACGACACTCATCCGCATCATCGTCGGGCTGTTAAAACAAAACAGCGGAAGCGTAGCCATCAACGGATTCAAGCATGATACTGAGTTCGAACAAGCGATGGAAGCTGTCGGTGCGATTGTGGAAAACCCTGAGTTTTACCCATACCTGTCAGGCTGGGAAAACCTCAAACACTTTGCAAATATGCACAAAAAAATAGATGATGACAGACTGGACGAAGTTGTGGAACGAGTCGGGCTGACATCAGCAATTGATGATAAGGTGAAAACCTACTCACTCGGCATGCGCCAGCGTCTCGGCATTGCTCAGGCCATTCTTCACCGGCCGAAGCTTCTCATTTTAGATGAGCCGACAAACGGTCTTGATCCTGCCGGTATGAAGGATTTTCGCGACCATATTAAGGAGCTCGCCGAAGAGGAAGGAACAGCGGTTTTATTCGCCACTCATTTATTGCGTGAAGTTGAAGACCTGTGTGACCGTGTCATCATCATACAAAAAGGCGAGATCAAAGCAGAAGTGAGCCTGAATGGAGCCGGTCAGAAAACGGAAAAAGCCGTTATTGAAGTGCAGCCGGCGGAAAAAGCGATCGCTTGGCTGGTGGGCAATGGGTACACAGCTGAACGTAAAGACGGCTCCATCGTGGTGGATATAGCGAAAGAAAATATACCAGAGCTGAACCGCTCACTAGTCGGACAAGGACTGAACGTATTTTCAATTATGACTTATACGCAGTCACTGGAAGATGAATTTATAAAAGCGACAACCGCTCATCAAGAGGAGGGAGAAGAGCTTGTCTAAATTAATATGGAATGAACATATGAAACTCTTTAATCGAAAAGTCACATTTGTTTCGCTTATATTGATGGCCGTTTTTCAATTTTTTATGGCGCTGATCATTAAACGGATCGTCATCAGTGCCGGAACTGACGAAAACTTTATCGGCTACTTTTCCTATACACCGAGCCTGAATATCTTGCTGCAGGCGTTAACCATTGTGATTGCAGCGACGATTATTTCTAATGAATTTGATAAAAAGACAATTAAATTTCTGCTCATTCGCCCGGTCAAGCGGCAAAAGGTTTTTTGGTCGAAATTAATGACAGTTATAATGGTCAGCTTCTATCTTTATCTGACATACTACATTCTGGCTTTATTATTCGGTCTTGTCTTTTTTGGCACGTCCGTGACATCTGAATCAAAAACATTGTTCATCAACACATTGGAACTAATTGGCACAAACTGGCTTGAAGCGGTGCTGATGGGATTATTCGGTTTGCTTTGTTCATCACTGTTCCGCAACAGCGCCATTTCAGTTGTCGTTTCCTTTGTCGTTTTATATGGAGCAAGTTCACTTGTGCAAATCATGAAGCTGTTTGAAAACAAATGGGGAAGCTTTTTGCTTTTTGCAAACACGGACTTCACTCAATACAAAAGCGGACAAACGGCTCTGTTTTCAGGCATGACACCATTGTTCTCTGTAGGGATACTTGTAATTCATGCTGTTTTCTTCATTGCCGTTGCCTGGTGGAGCTTCTGCAAACGGGATGTTCGAATCTAAAGGCAAGGAATGACATTTTTGTGAAAAAGCTCACGTAAATCAATATCAAACGATGTTTTGGTTTATAATAAAGGTACTGACGGAGGTGTCTCGAATTGAGAAACTTTATTACCGCTTTACCGATTGTATTGCTGCTTGGATTCTCATTTGTGTCATTTATGTTCCAGTTTGAACATCTTGTGTATTTCAGGCTCGCGCTGGGGTTGTTTTCTCTCGTGGGGCTGTACATGATATATAAAATGAAGACGGGTATCCGTTATTTTATCATTTATCTGTATGCAAGCTGGATTGTGCTTGCGGCAGTTACGGCCTTTGAAGAGCCGATCTTCTCAAGTTTTTTCTTCGGCGGATTGGTCATGACAATGGGTTACCTGACTTATATGCTTATTTATCTCGGTATGAAACAAGACCGGGATGCAAATCCGGTTTAAACACGCTGTTCCCTTGGGAACGGCGTGTTTTTCTATAGTGGATAAAATGTTAACAGTTGCGGAATCAAGGCTGGAAATCTATAATACATATTAAATTTATCGGAATTGATAAAATGGGGGGCTGCCGGATGTCATTATTTGTACGGAACGAAAAACAGCGGCAATGGATAGAGAAAATAGGACAGCTAGCGGATGAATTTCAGCAAACAGCCGCTGAGGATGATGAACAGGGACGATTTCCTGCCGAAAAAATCCAGAAACTGCGTGATACAGGATATACGGCGATAACCGTGCCGAAATCCCATGGAGGAGCAGGAATATCTGTTTATGACATGCTGCTATTTCAAGAGCGGCTTGCACGGGGAGATGCACCTGCAGCTCTGAGCATCGGCTGGCATTTAAGCGTGATGGGAGAGCTCGGGGAAGGAAACAGCTGGGATGAAGATGTGTTTGCGTTTATCGCAAAGGAAGTTCAAAACGGCGCCGTGATCAATAGAGCAGCGACAGAAGCGAAAACCGGGAGCCCGACCAGGGGAGGGCGCCCCGGGACTGCTGCTGTCAAAAAGGACGGCAAATGGGTGGTGAATGGAAGAAAAACGTTTACGACAATGTCACAAGCGCTTGATTATTTTTTAGTGACGGCATGGATTGAAGAAAAACAAACAACAGGTGTGGTGTTGGTTCATAAAAATGATCCTGGTGTATCAATTGAAGAAACATGGGATATGATGGCGATGCGGGCTACTGGCAGCCATGATCTTGTATTAAACGAGGTAACGCTCGATGATAATAAACTGGTGGAACTGCTTCAAGGGCCGCGGGGAGCAAAGCCAAACGGCTGGCTGCTCCATATTCCGGCGGTTTATCTTGGTGTGGCTCAGGCTGCCAGAGACTATGCGGTGCGTTTTGCCTCCGAGTATTCACCAAATAGTTTGAAAGGGCCGATCAAGGACGTTCCGGCCGTTCAGCAAAGAACAGGCGAAATGGAGCTTGAGCTGCTGAATGCCAAGCATTTTCTCTTTCATGCGGCTGAATTGTATGACGATCCGGAGCGCCGCCCTTACTTGAAGAATGAGCTCGGTGCGGCAAAACATATCGTTACAAACGCCGCGCTTTCTGTTGTAGACAAAGCGATGAGAATTGTCGGGGCCAAAAGCCTTGAACGCACCAACCCGCTTCAGCGCTATTACCGGGATGTGCGCGCAGGTCTCCATAACCCGCCGATGGACGACGCGGTTATTCAAAAGCTGGCCGCAGAAGCCTTTCATTAAATAAAAAAGAGCCTTTGCCGGCTCTTTTTTATGTATTGTTTTGTTCCTGGAGATTTTTCTGATGCTTGCGGTCAATTCTGTCGTAAATGACGTTCATCAGCTTTGGGTTGCCCATGATCGCCTCTTTGTTTTCCTGGATCAGCTGTTGGTAGGTTTTTATTTTACGCTTTGGCATGCCCTGGCGCCTCCTGACAATGTTTGATATTCCCTTTCCAGCTCCATCAGCGACAATTCATATAAATGTCGCGTTGACTTTTTGTATATACCATTCTGTATTAACAGATGAATGAGATGTTTTTTTCTGATTTCTGCAGACTGAGGTGTCATTGTGTCACCAACCTCCAATCAATCGATATTGATAATCATTATCAATTAACATCAGTATACAATGTCCGCCACAGCCTGTAAAGGTGAAAACAGTCCTATTCTTTCATAAGTAAGCAAACCTTCAACATATAGACAAAAAGTTTCCCGGGCAATAATTTGCTGTCGAAATTTCCCTTTCCGTTGAGAACCGCTGCTGCTATTTTTCATGTTTTTAACCATACTATGTAATAGAATGGAGGCTGGTATTCAATGGGGAGGACAGATAATCTTAAAAAGGGAGAAAAAGGAGCACTCCTCAATATTTTGGCATATATCATTCTTGCTGCTGTTAAGCTGACAATCGGAATATTGTATCATTCTGAAGCACTGAGAGCAGACGGATTAAACAATGGGACAGATATTGTGGCGTCAATAGCGGTGCTGATCGGACTGCGAATTTCCCAAAGGCCGGCTGACAGCGACCATCCATATGGCCATTATCGGGCTGAAACAATTTCGTCCCTTATTGCGTCTTTTATTATGATGGCTGTCGGGATTGAAGTGTTAATCGGCGGAGGAAAAGCGATTGCGGGCGGCACCTCAGAAACACCAAGCCTTATCGCGGCGTGGACAGCTTTAGGCAGTGCGGTGTTTATGTACGGCATCTATTTATATAACAAAAGGCTCGCAGCATCCATTAAAAGCTCTGCACTTATGGCGGCGGCGAAGGACAGCAGGTCAGACGCATTTGTCAGTGCCGGAGCATTTATCGGTGTTTTTTCTTCCCAGCTGCAGCTGGCTTGGATAGACCCGGTTACGGCTTTTGTGATCGGAATCATCATTTGCAAGACAGCCTGGGATATCTTCAAAGACGCTTCGCATTCATTAACGGACGGGTTTCACTTGAAGGACCTTGAACCTTATAAACAGACTGTCGGCCGGATAGAAAATGTGCATCGTCTTAAGGATGTGAAAGCGCGATACTTGGGCAGCACAGTACATATAGAGATGGTCATTACAGTTGATCCGAAGCTGACAGTAGAGGAAGGCCACGGGGTCGCAGATGAGGTGGAAAACAAAATAAAACATGAACACGATGTCACTCATGTTCATGTTCACGTAGAGCCCGACGACACAAAATAGGGCTGCTTATCGAATTAGCTTATATGTTCTGATAGAAATTCAGTCACTTCTTCAGGCGTTTTGGCATTGGCGCTGTGAAGATGGCCTGTTTTCTCTCCATTTTTGAAAATGAGCAGGCTTGGAATACCCATCACCTGATATGTTTCAGCCAGTTCAGGAAGCTCGTCCTTATTCAGCTCGTACCAATCGTTTTGATTATACGTTTCCAAAATATCGCAGATGAACATATTCATGCGTGTGCAGTCAGGGCACCAATCAGCATAAAACTTTACAATTATTTCTTTATCAGATTGAATCAGTTCATTAAATTGTTCTTTTGTTGTGATTTTTTTCATATGTCACATCTCCTTTTCAATGCCATTTTAATATAAAATAAAAAGGAATTACATACAAATGCATTCAGCTTCAGCATGCCCAAAAATAATTAGATCATTTTCTTGTGAAAGTGATAAGATAGTAAAGATGAATTGTAGTGGGGGGAGTATCCATTGAAAACAAGTCTAGGATTAGTGTACGGCGGTAAGTCAGCCGAACATAATGTTTCGCTTCAGACAGCTCTGGCTGTAACAAAAGCGCTAAATACTGAGAAGTTTGATATACATCCAATTTATATAACTGAAAAAGGCGAATGGATAAGAGGCGCACGTTTAACAGAGCCTGTTTCCAACGTAAAAATGCTTCAGCTTGAGCAGGGCGGAACCGCTTTTTCTCCATCTGCTCTCAACCAGGAAATGTTTCCGCAGGAAGTGTCACAGCAAAATGAAGCAATTGATGTCGTATTCCCGCTCCTGCACGGCCCGAACGGAGAGGACGGAACGATTCAGGGAATGCTTGAACTTTTAAATATTCCTTATGTCGGCAATGGCGTGCTTGCTTCCTCAGCTGGTATGGATAAAGTAGTCATGAAGCATTTGTTTGCACAAGCCGGCCTTGCACAGGCGAAATACACAGCCTTCCTTAAAAAAGACTGGACTCGTTCTCCTGAAGAAAGCTGCGAGCAGGTAGAACAAGAATTGGGCTATCCTTGCTTCGTGAAGCCGGCCAACCTTGGTTCAAGCGTCGGAATCAGCAAATGCCGCAATCGTGAAGAACTGCAAAAAGCATTTGAGCTTGCGTTCCAATATGATCGGAAAGTCGTGGTAGAAGAAGGCATCAACGGCCGCGAAATTGAAATCGGCGTTCTCGGAAATGATGATCCTAAATGCTCTGCAGTGGGAGAAATCGCACCTAAGACAGATTTCTACGATTATAAAGCGAAATACGAGGATGGAGACACCGATCTGATTATTCCTGCGTCTGTAACAGATGAGGAATACGCGAAAATCAGTGAGATGGCCATCAGAGCGTTTAAATCAATTGACGGCTCAGGACTTGTCAGAGCGGACTTTTTCCTGACAGCTGACGGCGAAGTGCTGATCAATGAAGTAAACACGATGCCTGGTTTTACACCGTTCAGCATGTTCCCGCTTCTCTGGAAAGAAGCCGGAGTGGAATACGCTGACCTCATTGAACAGCTTGTAGAGCTGGCTAAAGAACGCCACGCTGAAAAACAATTGATTAAACATACATTCTAAATGGAAACTGACACTGCCGGTAAAAGGGCAGTGTCTTTTCCCGTATACCACCAAAAGAAAGAGAGTGACCTTACTTGATTAAGCGAACCGTAAAGCAAATTGCCGAAATGGTCAAAGGCACACTAACAAACCCGCAATATGAAAATACAGTCATTCATGGAGTAGCTACAGATACAAGAAAGCTGGAAAGCAATCAGCTTTTCATCCCGCTGAAAGGGGAACATTTTAACGGCCACACTTTTGTACCGCAAGCTTTTGAAGCTGGTGTGTCTGCCGTTCTGTGGAACCGCTCTGAACCCAATCCGCCCGAGAATCAAGCCGTGATTTTAGTGGAAGATACTTTGTCAGCGCTCCAGCAGCTGGCAAAAGCCTATTTACAGGAGCTCGGCACACGTGTCATCGGAGTAACAGGAAGCAACGGCAAAACGACGACCAAAGACATGATTCACGCTGTCCTGCAAACGCGGTACCGCGTCCATAAAACAGGAGGAAATTTCAACAATCATATCGGGCTGCCGCTTACAGTGTTAGCGATGCCTGAAGATACAGAAATTGCCGTATTGGAAATGGGAATGAGCGCAAAAGGAGAAATTGACCTCCTGACGCGCTTGGCAAATCCGGATGCGGCAGTGATAACAAATATCGGCGAATCCCACATGCAGGATCTTGGTTCAAGAGAAGGCATCGCGGAAGCGAAACTGGAAATTATCAACGGCCTGAAAGAAGACGGTGTGCTGATTTATATCGGAGATGAACCGCTTTTGCAAAAGGCTTACAGCTGCCAAACGAAAACATATGGTACTGGAGCGCAAAACGATTATCAGCTGCAGGATGTCAGCCAGAGTGAAGCGGGGACCCATTTTACGATCAAAGGTATAGAAAAAACGTTTTTTATCCCTATACTGGGCAAACATAATGTAATGAACGCCATGGCGGCAATCGCCGCAGGGGTTTATTTCGGTATCACGCCTGAGGATGCGGCAAAAGGATTAAGCAGCCTGAAGGTCACCGGCATGAGACTTGAATTGATGAAAACAGACAGCGGCATTTCTATTATTAATGACGCTTATAACGCGAGCCCGACGTCGATGAAGGCTGCGATCCAATTGACAGAAAGCCTTGAAGGATACGGGAAGAAAATGGTCGTGCTCGGAGACATGCTTGAACTCGGCGATCTTGAAGAAACGTTCCATAAAGAATGCGGCGCTGTGATCAGCCCGGACAAAATTGACCACGTCTTTACGTATGGCAAACTTGGGGCATTTATCGCGGAAGGTGCGATGGAACATTTTGATAAAGAGCGCGTCAGCCACTTCAGCGAGAAAAAAGAGCTTACTCAGGCCCTGAAGAATAAAGCGGCAAAGGGAGATTTGATTTTATTCAAGGCGTCAAGAGGTATGAAGCTTGAAGAAATCGTTAAAGATTTAATGGAGAGCCCGTTTTCTTAAAAAATCCTGCGGAAAAAAGCAGATTGCAATCATAAAATAAAAATGATGTGCAGACACTAATGTATGCCGGCCCGAAATAATTTATGTATGACTGGCTCAGGCTATGGTACAATAATGACAGGTTTATTTCGCGATACGAAAATATGTGTACGGACCGCCATCCGCTGACCTTAGGTTTTCCGCGGACACAAGGAGCGGGATTGGGCATGTCCGGCATATTTGGTTAGCAGGTCAGCGAGCGCATTCAAAATGCTGATCTGCTTACCGCGTTATTGAAAAACAAGTAGTGTAATGGTAAGATAAAACTTAAAGTAATTCGGGCTTTGTATACGTAAGGATCCTGTCCTTTTTCCATGGAGGGCAGTTTTTAAGTGGTAAATCACGACATTACTGAAACAGCAATTAGAAGGAGTTTGAATAATTTGACTATAACGTTTCAAGATTTTCAATTAAGTTCTGATCTCATGAAGGCAATTAACCGTATGGGATTTGAAGAAGCAACGCCGATTCAGGCACAAACGATTCCGCTCGGACTTTCAAATAAAGATGTCATTGGACAAGCGCAAACAGGTACAGGTAAAACAGCTGCGTTTGGTATACCCCTTGTTGAGAAAATTAACCCCGAGTCTCCTAATATTCAAGCAATCGTAATCGCACCAACCCGTGAACTAGCCATTCAAGTATCTGAAGAATTATATAAAATCGGACAAGATAAACGTGCGAAAGTTCTTCCTATTTACGGTGGGCAGGATATTGGACGACAAATCCGGGCGTTAAAGAAAAATCCGCATGTCATTGTCGGAACACCGGGACGTCTTCTTGACCACATTAACCGCCGCACGATTCGTTTAAACAATGTAAATACAGTTGTAATGGATGAAGCGGATGAAATGCTGAATATGGGGTTCATCGACGACATTGAATCTATTCTTTCAAATGTGCCGAGCGAGCATCAGACGCTTCTGTTCTCAGCTACAATGCCAGCGCCGATCAAACGCATTGCAGAGCGTTTCATGACTGAGCCTGAACACGTAAAAGTAAAAGCAAAAGAAATGACTGTTTCTAACATTCAGCAGTTCTATTTGGAAGTGCAGGAACGTAAAAAGTTCGACACACTGACTCGTCTTCTTGACATTCAGTCTCCTGAGCTTGCGATTGTATTCGGACGTACCAAACGCCGTGTTGATGAACTGGCAGAAGCCCTGAACCTTCGCGGATATGCAGCTGAAGGAATTCACGGTGATTTAACGCAGGCGAAACGTATGGTTGCCCTTCGCAAATTTAAAGAAGGTGCAATCGAAGTACTTGTTGCAACTGATGTTGCAGCTCGCGGACTCGATATCTCAGGTGTTACACACGTGTACAACTTTGACGTGCCTCAAGATCCTGAAAGCTATGTTCACCGTATCGGAAGAACAGGCCGCGCAGGAAAAACAGGTATGGCGATGACGTTTATCACACCGCGTGAGATAAGCATGCTTCGCGCAATTGAACAAACAACGAAACGCAAAATGGACCGCATGAAAGAGCCGACACTAGATGAAGCGTTAGAAGGCCAGCAGCAGGTTACAGTTGATCGTCTTCGTACGACAATCAGCGAAAACAACTTGAACTTCTACATGACAGCGGCAGCTGAGCTGCTTGAAGATCATGATGCAGTGACAGTGGTTGCAGCAGCTATCAAAATGGCTACAAAAGAGCCGGATAGCACGCCTGTTCGCTTAACAGACGAAGCGCCGATGATCAGCAAACGCTATAAAAACCAACGCACTTCTAAACGCAGAGACGGACAAGGCGGCGGCTACCGTGGCGGTAAAGGGAAAAGCAACAACCGTTCTTCCTATGATAAAAAGCGTTCAAGCGATCGCCGTTCTTCAGGTGACAGACGCCAGAAAAAATCATACTAATTCTGTAAAGAATATAAGAGCCTAAAACATGAGTTGTTTTGGGCTTTTTTTATGTTCAATTGCATGACCATTAAGCAAACTTTCAGCTGACGGAACCGTTTATTCTATGTATGCTTAAAGATGAAACTTTTTCTGCATAAGTGCGTATAAGTAACGATGATAAAAACGGGAGGTAGGTATTTTGAGAGAGCAGCCAAAAAACCAAATCAGTCCAGACGGATTAAAGGTTTGGCGACTTCAAGAGATAATGATATCCGCTGTCTGCTTGCTTATTGTCATAGCAGTTGCAGTGTTAAGTTATTTTTTTCATTGGCCGTACTGGATCAGCGGCGTGCTCGGCGCAGTTTGGCTGCTGGGTTCGGTCGTGACGGTTTATCTGATTCCAAAGGTCCGGCACAAGGTGTGGCGTTACGAGGTTCATGAAAATGAAATAGACATTCAATCGGGTATCTTTGTTGTGACACGCGTGATTGTACCGATGGTCAGGGTCCAGCACGTAGACACCTCACAAGGGCCGTTATTAAGAAAATACAATCTGGCAACAGTGAAGATTTTTACGGCGGCAACTGTGCATTCGATTCCTGCTTTAGAGATGAAGGAAGCGGATCAGCTGAGAGACTCCATTTCGCGCCTGGCAAGGGTGACTGACGATGATGTCTGAACCGAAGCGCCTTCACCCGGCGGCAGTCATTTTGAATTTATCCCATACCATTATTCAAACGATAAAAAATATCATTCTGCCATTCTTTTTTGTGTATATCGTCAACTCTAATCACACTGTCCGTTTTTACGGAGCCATCGCGCTCGGCGTTTTGTTCATCTGGCTCGTGGCAGCAAGCATTATCAAATGGAGAAAGTTTTCCTATCGAATCGAAGATGATGAATTTAGAATCGAAGAAGGCTTGTTTGTAACGAAAAAGAGATACATATCGATTGACCGGATTCAGACAATGAATACGAGTGCGGGAGTGGTCCAGCAAATTTTCAAGCTTGTCAAACTGCAAATTGAAACGGCTGGAGGCGGCAAAGAGGCGGAAGCGGTATTATCGGCTATTTCAGTTGAAGAAGCTGAAAGAATTAAAGAAGCCGTATTTAAGAAAAAAGCAGAAAGACATTCAATCGATACTGAGGAAGGCCTGTCAGAAGCTAAAGAGGCGGTCCCGGATGCGGAGCCGCAGGTGAGCTACAGCATGAATGCAAAAGAATTACTCATGGCCGCTTCAACATCTGGAGGGATCGGCGTAATTATCTCTGCTGTATTTGCGCTCATTTCTCAGCTGGACGAGGTGCTGCCGATGGATTGGCTCTTCGGGAAATTCTCCTTTCTGCAGCACGCCAATATAGGCATATACGCCGTGCTTATCTTTATCGGTTTATTTATCACCTGGATTCTCAGCATAGCCGGCATGATGTTCAAATATGCTAACTTTCAAATCATTAAAAAAGAGCAGGAATTGGTGATTTCAAGGGGAATTATTGAAAAACATCAAGTCACCATACCGCTTCGCAAAATACAAGCCATCAAAATAAAAGAAAACATCATCCGCCAGCTTTTCGGTTTTGCGACGGTGTCAATCGTCAGCGCGGGCGGCGGAGGAGACTCGGAAAAAGCAGAGGGCGCTTCGACCATTCTGTTTCCGATGATTCACAAAAAAAAGCTTCCCGGCATGCTGCGTACTTTTACGCCGGAATACACGCTGGAAGAAAATCGCCGCCATCTGCCGCGGCGCGCATTGAAGCGGTACTTATTCCGCTCAACCATTTTCTCCATTTTTTTAATCATTCCGCTGTGTATCTTCTTCCAGCCATGGGGCTATTTCTCGATTGTTCTGCTGCCGATTGAGTTGTTTTTCGGGTATCTTGCCTATAAGGATGCGGCCTGGGTAATCAGCGGAGACCGTCTCCAGCTGACATCGAGGTTTATCGGCAGAACGACTGCAATTGTGTTGAGAAAGCGAATGCAGGTATGCAAGGCGAGCCAATCTTATTTTCAAAAGAAGGGGAAGCTGTATACCCTTTCCACCTCGGTAAAATCGTCGAGCCATATGGAAGAATTAACGGTGAGAGATGTGGGAGAAGAGGATGCAGATTTCATTTTAAATTGGTACTCATATGAAAAAGCGGACGGTTAATACCGCCGCTCTTTTTTTTGCACACATAAAAAAGACAGGAGAAACCCGCCGCAAAGTCCAAACAGGTGGGCCATCATGTTAATATTGGAGTTGATAAACGACATGAGAACGGCAAAGGCAAGCAATGTGAGAATCATTTTGGAATTGTCCTGTCCGATCAGCTCTTTGCGAAAAAGAACCATAAACAGATAAACGCCGAACAGCCCGAAAATCGCGCCAGAAGCCCCGACATGCAGATAATCCAGCGGTTCTGTAAAATACGTGCCGATGTTTCCGATCATTCCGGAGCCTGCATACACAAGAAGGAAACGCGCTTTTCCAAGCATTCGTTCCAGAGCCGGTGCAAATAAAAAGATGGACATTGAATTAAACAGCAGATGGGTAAACCCTGCGTGAAGGAAAATCGGCGTGACCAGCCGCCACCATTCTCCGTTAGCGACGCCAAGGTTATAGCCTGTGAGAGCGTCTCTCCACAACGCAACTGAAGGAACAGGAAGTGAAAAGAACAGCCAGAGAACGGCCTGAACAGCCAATATAAAGGTGACAACGGGATAAAGCCTGACAAAGGTTTGAAAGTTTTCAGTCCGTATAAACATGCCGATCCCCATTTCTTCAATTTGGTATTTCTATAGTAACACGTTTATGAGACAAACCATTCAAATAGTACGAGGGCAAAGGAGGTTGTAAAATATGATTTACGGTATAGGATTGGACATCATTGAACTTAAGCGGATCGCTTCAATGGCTGATCGCCAGAAACGATTTGCCGAGCGCATTTTAACAGGCGGCGAGTTTGCTCAGTATCAGGAGCTTTCTGAGAAAAGAAAAATTGAATTTCTTGCAGGAAGATTTGCGGCAAAAGAAGCTTTTTCGAAAGCATACGGCACAGGAATAGGCAAGAACCTAAGCTTTCATGACATTGAAATCACAAAAGATTCGAATGGCAAACCTTTTATTGTTTGCGCAAAGCTGAGCCAAGCCGCCGTTCATGTATCGATCACTCATACGAAGGAATATGCGGCTGCACAGGTTGTTATTGAAAGGTTGTCAAGCTAGTCTGCATATTAGGGACACCCCTCTCATATATTTGATAATGCATTAAGGGAGACGAGTTGTTTGAGGCTTTTATGGTACGCCTCTGTTCTGTTTAAACGTTTACCGAGCGTACCGTTAAAGTCAAACAAGCGATTTCTTCCTTTTACATCAATTGAGAAAAAGGGGTTGAAAAAGGTGAGAAAAAGCTTTGTTTTGCTTTTAACGGGACTGCTGGCTGTCCTTATTCTTTCTGCCTGCGGACAAAAATCACAGGAAGATGTCGTTACCGGGCTGGACGAGAAGGCGAAAGAATATACCTCGTACAAAGCAAAAGCAAAAATGACCATTGAGACAGGGAGTGACCCGCAAGTATACAATGTGGAAATTTGGCACAAAAAACCGTCTCTGTATCGGGTCTATCTGGAAAATCCGAAAAAGGACCAAAACCAAGTCATTTTACGAAACGAAAACGGAGTATTTGTTCTCACACCGTCTTTAAATAAGAGCTTCAGATTTCAAAGCGACTGGCCAAACAACAGCAGCCAAGTCTATTTGTTTGAATCGCTAGTGAAGGATATTCAAAACGATTCGGATTCAGTCTTCACTTCAAAAGAATCAAAATACGTATTTGAAACAAAAACGAACTATCAGCATAACAAAATGCTTCCAACACAAGAAATCACATTTAACAAGAAGGACATGAGCCCGTTATCTGTCAAAGTCATGGATACCGACCGAAAAGTGATGGTGAAAGTAGAGTTCAGCAGCTTCCAATTCAATAAGCAATTTGATAAAGAGTCCTTTGACGAAAAGAAAAATATGACCCTTTCTCAAATGGATGTCGCCACTAGCGCGAAACCTTCCGACTCTTTTGCCGTTAAAACGCCGCTCGAACTGCCGCTAGGCGTAAAACTGCTTGAAGAAAAAGATATTTCAACGGAAGATGGCAAGCGCGTCATCATGACTTACGGCGGAGAAAAATCGTTTACCTTGATTCAGGAAAAAGCCCAGGTTGCGAAAGCTTCCTCCTCAGTTACGCTGAACGCGGAACCGGTTAATCTTGGCTACACAATCGGCGCCTTATCAGATGCCTCGCTAACATGGACTTACGAAGGCGTGGATTATCTTCTGTCATCTAAAGATCTGTCACAAGAGGAGATGGTGACAGTCGCCAAAAGCATGCAGGGACAATCATCCAAATAATCTCTTAAAGGCCGAATACAATTTGGCCTTTTTTTCGTCAGGCAGAATTTCACTTTGCCCTATAATTTTAGTATGATATGTAAATGATATTGAATAAACGCTAGGAAGTGTCATAAATGAGCACAAAACCTTTTTACAGAGACACGTGGGCGGAAATTGATCTGTCCGCGATTAAAGAAAATGTCAGTAATATGAAAAAACACATTGGTGAACAGGTCCACCTGATGGCGGTTGTGAAAGCAAATGCCTATGGACATGGGGATGCAGAAGTAGCGAAGGCTGCTCTTGAGGCAGGTGCTTCATGCTTAGCCGTGGCGATCTTGGATGAAGCGATTTCTCTTCGCCAGCGGGGCCTGACAGCGCCGATATTGGTGCTCGGTGCGGTTCCTCCAGAGTATGTGAAAATCGCAGCGGAATACGACGTGACTTTAACGGGGTATTCTGTTGAATGGCTTCAAGAAGCTGCTCGCCACCTCAAGAAAGCTTCCCTTCATTTTCATCTGAAAGTCGATACGGGAATGAACAGGCTCGGCGTGAAAACAGAAGAAGAGATTCATCACGTGATGACAATCCTGGAGCGAAATCCGGGCTTGAAATGCAAAGGGGTCTTCACTCATTTTGCGACTGCTGATGAAAAACAAAGAGGCTACTTTTTGATGCAGTTTGAACGCTTTAAAGAATTGATTGCTCCTCTGCCTTTAAAGAAACTGATGGTTCACTGCGCCAACAGCGCCGCCGGACTGCGTCTGAAAAAAGGCTTTTTTAACGCGGTCAGATTTGGCATCGGCATGTACGGCCTTCGTCCGTCAGCGGAAATTACCGATGAAATCCCGTTTAAACTGCGACCCGCATTCACCCTGCATTCGACCCTGTCGCATGTCAAAAAGGTACACAAAGGGGAAAGTGTCAGCTACGGGGCGGAATACACAGCGGAAAAAGACACGTGGATCGGAACGGTGCCCGTTGGCTATGCGGACGGCTGGCTCCGCAAATTAAAGGGAACAGAGATACTCGTGAAAGGAAAACGGCTGAAAATCGCCGGCCGAATCTGCATGGACCAATTTATGGTGGAGCTGGATCATGAATATCCGCCTGGCACAAAAGTCACATTAATCGGCCGCCAGGGGGATGAATATATTTCCATGGATGAGATTGCAGGCAGGCTCGAAACCATTAACTACGAGGTGGCTTGTACAATAAGTTCGCGCGTCCCCCGTATGTTTTTGGGAAATGGGAGTATAATGGAAGTGAGAAATCCTTTATTGCAGGGGAATGCAAGCAAATAGCTCATGTCACGATAGAGAATTTTTAAAACAGCTTTGCTTGATGAGTGAATAATGGTATCATTATCACTGGATGGATAAAAGAGTCGTATCCGTAAGTTTGGTGGAGGTGTATGTTTTTTGTCTGAATCCAGCGCAAGAACCGAAATGAAAATCAGCTTGCCCGAAAACCTAGTAGCTGAATTGGATGGTGTAGCGATGCGGGAGAAACGAAGCAGAAACGAACTGATATCACAAGCAGTGAGAGCCTATGTCAGCGAACGAACAACTCGTCACAACCGTGATTTGATGAGACGCGGCTATATGGAAATGGCGAAGATCAACCTGAATATTTCTTCCGAGGCTCACTTTGCGGAGTGCGAGGCTGAAACGACAGTTGAGCGCTTAGTCAGCGGAGGATAATCATTTGATTGTGAAACGCGGCGATGTTTATTTTGCTGATTTATCTCCTGTTGTTGGCTCAGAGCAAGGCGGGGTGCGCCCGGTTTTAGTGATCCAAAATGACATCGGAAATCGCTTCAGCCCAACTGCTATTGTTGCAGCCATAACAGCCCAAATACAGAAAGCGAAATTACCAACCCACGTCGAAATTGATGCAAAACGCTACGGTTTTGAAAGAGATTCCGTTATTTTGCTGGAGCAAATTCGGACGATTGACAAGCAAAGGTTAACGGATAAGATTACTCATCTGGATGATGAAATGATGGATAAGGTTGATGAAGCCTTACAGATCAGTTTGGCACTCATTGATTTTTAGTAATATTTGCCTAGTTGCTCAAATAGAGCAACTTTTTTTGTTTTCAAAAAAAATTAACGATATAATAGTGGAATAACGAAAAAAATATGTTGTTTTTTATCGGGAGGTAAGCGAATTTGATGTCGAACCAGACTGTATACCAGTTCATTGCCGAGAATCAAAATGAACTGCTCCAACTGTGGACTGACACACTAAAAGAATTAAGCGAGCAAGAATCCTATCAGCTGACTCACCAAGTGTATGAAAATATATCTAAAGAATATATCGACATCCTGCTCTCATCTGTTAAGGATGACAGTGCTGCTGAAAGCCAAATCAGCGAACTGGCGTTAAGAGCTGTTCAAATCGGACTCTCTTTAAAGTTTCTGGCTACGGTGCTGGCTGAATTCTGGAAACGTCTCTACACGAAGATGAACGATAAGAGATTGCCAGATCAAGAGAGTACGGAATTAATCTGGCAGATCGACCGCTTTTTCAGCCCGATTAATACTGAGATTTTTAACCAATACTCAATTTCATGGGAAAAAACGGTATCTCTGCAAAAAATTGCGCTGCAGGAGCTATCTGCGCCGCTCATCCCAGTGTTTGAAAATATCACCGTAATGCCGCTGGTCGGAACA
Source organism: Bacillus sp. LBG-1-113 (assembly GCF_020708615.1). Classification (NCBI taxonomy): domain Bacteria; kingdom Bacillati; phylum Bacillota; class Bacilli; order Caryophanales; family Bacillaceae; genus Bacillus; species Bacillus sp. LBG-1-113. The sequence continues at coordinate 129,392 of NZ_JAJFDG010000009.1, forward strand.
ATTGATACCGAACGCGCAAAAAGAATTATGGAAAACCTTCTTAACGGCGTTGTTAAACACCGGTCACAAGTCGTGTTGATAGACATTACAGGTGTTCCTGTCGTTGACACGATGGTTGCCCACCATATTATTCAGGCGTCTGAGGCTGTAAGGCTTGTCGGAGCGAAATGCCTGCTCGCCGGAATCCGGCCGGAAATTGCTCAGACAATCGTCAACCTGGGCATTGATTTATCTCAAGTTATAACTAAGAATACCCTGCAAAAAGGAATTCAAACAGCATTGGAAATGACGGATCGAAAAATCGTTTCATTGGGGGAATAACATTGTGAGACATCCGAAAATCCCGATCTTGAAACTGTATAATTGCTTATTAGTATCTATTCAATGGGAACTAGATGATCAAACCGCATTAACCTTTCAAGAAGACTTATTAAATAAAATTTATGAAACAGGTGCTAACGGAGTCGTGATTGACCTGACATCTGTAGATATAATAGATTCATTTATCGCTAAAGTGCTGGGCGACGTCATTACAATGTCTAAGTTAATGGGGGCAAAAGTTGTCTTAACCGGCATTCAGCCTGCCGTTGCAGTTACGCTGATTGAACTTGGAATTGCACTTGAGGAAATCGAAACTGCGCTCGACTTAGAGCAGGGGCTTGAGACATTGAAGCGGGAATTGGGGGAATAGCGAATGAACGACCAATCCTGTGTAAAAATCATGACAGAATGGGATATTGTGGCCGCCAGACAACTGGGACGAAACGTTGCAAAAGAGCTGGGTTTCGGCACGGTAGACCAGGCAAGGATCACAACGGCTATATCAGAATTAGCCAGAAACATTTATTTATATGCCGGCAAGGGCCAGATTGGGATTGAACAGGTCACAGATAGAGGAAAAAAGGGCCTGAAAATTATAGCGGAAGACAAAGGGCCGGGGATTCCAGATATCCGTAAAGTCATGGAAGACGGGTTTTCTACGTCAGGCGGACTCGGAGCGGGACTTCCCGGTGTGAAAAGGCTGATGGATGAATTCAGTTTAAATTCCGTAACGGGGGAAGGTACAGAGATACAAGCCATTAAATGGCTTCGGTAGGAGGTAAGAAAGTGGATTTTAGGGAGGTTATTGAGCAGCGGTATCATCAGCTGCTTAATCGATATATAGCCGAATTAACGGAAACATCTTTATATCAGGCCCAAAAATTCAGCCGAAAAACAATCGAGCATCAAATTCCTCCGGAAGAAATCATCAGCATTCACCGAAAAGTGCTGAAGGAGCTGTATCCAAGTCTCCCGGAAGATGTTTTTCATTCGCTGGATTTTTTAATTGAAGTCATGATTGGATATGGAATGGCTTATCAGGAGCATCAAACCCTTAGGGGGATACAGCAGGAAATCAAATCAGAAATTGAAATTGCAGCTAATGTACAGCAGACGCTTCTAGGAACAAAAATTCCGGAGGAAGAAGCGCTGGACATTGGCGCGATCAGTGTGCCCGCCAAACAGATGAGCGGTGATTATTATCATTTTGTTAAAGACAAAGAGTCCATTAATATTGCCATTGCTGACGTCATCGGTAAAGGGATTCCGGCAGCTTTATGTATGTCTATGATTAAATACGCAATGGATTCTTTGCCGGAAACAGGCATTCACCCATCACAGGTGCTGAAAAACTTGAATCGTGTTGTTGAACAAAACGTTGATGCCAGTATGTTTATTACGATGTTTTATGCCAATTACAATACGGACAATCATCGATTTACATACGCTTCAGCGGGACATGAACCGGGATTTTACTATTCTCAAAAAGATAATACATTTTATGATTTAGATGCCAAAGGGCTTGTTCTCGGAATTTCGCAAGATTATGACTACAGGCAATTTGACAAGCAACTTGAAAAGGGAGATATGATTGTTTTATTTTCTGACGGTGTTACAGAATGCAGGACGGAAAACGGTTTCTTGGAGCGTCACGATATACAGAAGCTCATTGAGGAACATATGTGTTGCGATGCCCAGGAAATGGTGAAAAACATTTATGACAGCCTCCTCAAATTGCAGGATTTTCAGCTTCATGATGATTTTACGTTAATTGTTTTAAGAAGAAAGGTTTAGCGTTCGCCGGCCGTGGGTATATAACTACTAGTTATTTAAAGGATAATTTGAGGTGAAACGAATGAATATAAATATTGATGTGAAACAGAATGTCGATGATATACAAGTAAACATTGCTGGAGAAATTGATGTGTATTCAGCGCCGGTTCTCAGAGAAAAGCTCGTTCCTCTGGCGGAAGAAGGCGCAGACTTAAGGATTTGTCTGAAGAATGTCAGCTACATGGACAGTACCGGACTTGGCGTCTTCGTAGGCGTTTTTAAAACAGTGAAAAAACAAGGCGGTTCCCTTAAGCTTGAAAATCTGTCTGACCGGCTGATCCGTCTGTTCGAAATTACTGGTCTTAAGGACATCATTGATATTTCAGCAAAGTCAGAAGGTGGAGTGCAATGAATAACAAAGCTGATTACATCGAAATGAAAGTGCCGGCCCAGCCTGAATACGTAGGGATTATACGGCTGACTCTGTCTGGCGTTGCAAGCAGAATGGGCTATACGTACGATGAAATTGAAGATCTGAAAATCGCAGTGAGCGAAGCTTGTACAAATGCGGTTCAGCACGCTTATAAAGAAGACAAAAACGGGGAAGTGTCAATACGATTCGGCGTGTTCGAGGATCGTTTGGAGGTCATTGTGGCAGATGAAGGCGACAGCTTTGATTTTGATGAAAAGCAGCAGGATCTTGGGCCGTACACACCTTCACACACAGTCGATCAATTATCAGAAGGAGGGCTCGGTCTATATTTAATGGAAACGCTCATGGATGAAGTCAGAGTGCAAAACAACTCCGGCGTCACCGTAGCGATGACAAAGTATTTAAATGGGGAGCGAGTTGATCATGACACAACCATCAAAAACTACGAAACTAACTAAAGATGAAGTCGATCGGCTCATAAGCGATTACCAAACAAAACAAGATGAACAGGCGCAGGAAACGCTTGTGCGGGTGTATACGAATCTGGTTGATATGCTTGCGAAGAAATACTCAAAGGGCAAAAGCTTCCACGAAGATCTCCGCCAAGTCGGCATGATCGGGCTTCTCGGCGCGATAAAGCGCTATGATCCCGTGGTGGGCAAATCGTTTGAAGCTTTTGCGATCCCGACCATAATTGGGGAGATTAAACGTTTCCTCAGAGATAAGACGTGGAGCGTTCATGTTCCGAGACGAATCAAAGAACTGGGGCCGAGAATCAAAATGGCGGTCGATCAGCTGACGACAGAAACACAAAGGTCGCCGAAAGTGGAAGAGATTGCTGAATTCCTCGATGTATCAGAGGAAGAGGTTCTTGAAACCATGGAGATGGGCAAAAGCTATCAAGCCTTATCTGTTGATCACAGTATTGAAGCAGATGCGGACGGAAGCACAGTTACCATTCTCGATATCGTCGGTTCACAGGAGGATGGATATGAGCGGGTGAACCAGAAAATGATGCTGCAGAGCGTGCTTCATGTCCTGTCAGACCGTGAAAAACAAATTATAGACCTAACGTACATTCAAAACAAAAGTCAAAAAGAAACTGGGGACATTCTCGGTATATCTCAAATGCACGTCTCGCGTCTGCAGCGCAAAGCTGTGAAGAAGCTCAGAGAGGCCTTGATTGAAGATCCCTCCATGGAGTTAATGTAATGATCCAGGTTGAAGAAAACGAGCATATTCAAACCCTTGTATACCAACTGAATAAAGAAGGAAAATCGATTTGCGGTGACAGTTTTTTTATGAAAGCTGATGATCAAGAATTAATTTGTGCGGTAGCTGACGGACTTGGAAGCGGATCGCTTGCCAACGAATCTTCTTCAGCAATCAAAGACTTAGTGGAAAACTATGCGAACGAAGACGTACAAAGCATCATCGAACGCTGTAATCAGGCGATGAAAAACAAAAGAGGGGCTACAGCTTCTGTTTTGAAAATTAACTTTGAACAAAGGCAGTTTACGTACTGCTCCGTCGGAAATGTACAGTTTATTCTGCATTCCCCGTCTGGTGAAAGCTTTTATCCTCTCCCGATTTCAGGCTATTTATCAGGCAAGCCGCAAAAATACAAAACGCACACCGCTACCTATGAAAAGGGTTCTAAGTTCATTATACATACAGATGGACTCAACGTACCCGATATCCGCTCCCACTTAAAAAAAGGCCAATCGGTAGAAGAAATATCAAATTCGCTGAAAATGTATACGACATCTAGAAGAGACGATCTGACATATATTCTTGGACTGCTGTTCTAGGAATGTAGAAAAAAGAAGCTGGGGAAGCCGGCTTCTTTTTTTGTAGCTGGCTATTAATAAGCCACTTACGGAACTTTATGAGCGGCGGTTTACAGAAACTTTTAGAAATGAATACATCAGCTGTCTTTTTTTATGTGTTTTTTTCTGTTTTTGATACACTAGAGAAAGAACGACAAAATTGGAGGCTATGGTTACATGGAAACGTCAGCCCTTTTGAAACAGCAAATTGCGAAAGAAATAGGTTTATCACAAAAACATGTTGAAAGCGTCATCCGCCTGCTTGAGGACGGCAACACAGTTCCGTTCATCGCCAGATATCGAAAAGAGCAGACGGGTTCAATGGACGAGGTTCAGATTCAGACCATTTCTGAACGATGGCAATACATACAAAACCTGAATCAGCGAAAAGAAGAAGTGATCAGGCTAATCGCTGAGCAGGATAAACTAACAGATGAATTAAAACGCAAAATTGACCAATCCGTAAAACTTCAGGAAGTAGAAGACCTCTACCGTCCGTATAGACAAAAGCGCAAAACGAAAGCGACAGTCGCCAAAAGCAAAGGTCTTGAGCCGCTTGCCGACTATATCATGACCCTTCCGCAAGATGACCGCCTTGCAGAAACAGCAGACCAATATATCAGCGAAGAAAAAGAAGTGTTCACCAGAGAAGAAGCCATTGAAGGCGCCAAGCATATTATTGCGGAACAAATCTCGGACGAACCGAATTTCAGAAGATGGATTCGCCAGGAAACCTTTAAAAAAGGAACGATCAAGTCAGCTGCCGGAAAATCAGCAGACACAGATGAAAAAAACGTGTACGAAATGTACTACGAGTATGAAGAGCCAATCGCAAAGGTCGTTCCGCACAGAGTGCTTGCCATGAATCGCGGCGAAAAAGAAGACATTTTAAAGGTGTCTATCGAACCGCCAGCAGATCACATTAAGGCTTATTTAGAAAAACAAATCATCAAAAACCGTTCAACGTCTGTAAAAGACATTTTGCAGGAAACGATTGAAGACAGCTACAAAAGACTGATTCAGCCTGCCATTGAACGAGAAATCAGAAAAGAGCTGTCAGAAAAAGCAGATGAACAGGCGATTCATATTTTTTCTGAGAACCTCAGAAAGCTTCTCCTTCAGCCGCCGATGAAAGGCAAGACGGTTCTCGGTGTAGATCCGGCTTTCCGAACAGGCTGTAAGCTGGCAGTGTCAGATGAAACCGGGAAAGTCTTAAAAATTGATGTGATTTACCCGCATGCACCTGTCAAAAAAACGAAGGAAGCTCATGAGAAAGTGAAAGCGATTCTAGAAAAGTATCAAGTGGAAATGGTGGCGATTGGAAACGGCACAGCCTCCAGGGAGACAGAGCAATTCATTGTGAATGTGCTGAAGGACACGCCGCGTGATATTTATTATGTGATTGTCAATGAAGCGGGGGCAAGCGTATATTCGGCTTCTGAGCTTGCCAGAGAAGAATTCCCTGAGCTTCAGGTCGAGGAACGCAGTGCCGTATCCATCGCACGGAGACTTCAAGATCCGCTTGCGGAACTCGTCAAAATTGATCCGAAATCTGTAGGTGTCGGACAGTATCAGCATGACGTCAGCCAAAAACGCTTAAATGAATCCCTGCGCTTTGTCGTTGAGACAGTCGTAAACCAGGTAGGAGTAAATGTCAACACAGCTTCCGCGGCGCTGCTTCAGTATGTAGCGGGATTATCAAAGTCCGTAGCGGGCAACATTGTCAAAAAGCGGGAAGAGCTCGGTAAATTTTCGAATCGAAAAGAACTGAAAGACATTCCAAGGCTCGGCGCGAAAACCTATGAACAATGTATCGGCTTTTTAAGAGTGCAGGAAGGGACAGAGCCTTTGGACAGAACAGGAATCCACCCGGAAAGCTATAAAGAAACAAAAACGCTTTTGAAAAAGCTCGGTGTTTCAACAGAGCAAATCGGCACGGCGGAATTGAAGGACAAAATCAACAAACTGGAGCTTTCTGAAACAGCAAAAGAACTGGGAATCGGTGAAATTACGCTGAAGGACATTTGTGAACAGCTGACAAGACCTGAACGTGATCCGCGTGATGAGGTGCCTAAGCCTCTGCTGAAAACAGACGTCCTTCAGCTGGAGGATCTGAAAGAAGGAATGGAGCTGCAGGGCACCGTGCGCAATGTAGTGGACTTCGGAGCGTTTGTTGATATCGGAGTCAAACAGGACGGGCTTGTGCACATTTCAAAACTCAGCAATCAATTCGTCAAGCATCCGCTTGATGTTGTATCCGTCGGTGACATCGTGACGGTTTGGGTTGACGGTGTCGATGTGCAAAAAGGCAGAGTATCACTGTCTATGGTAAAATAAAAGCACTGCTTACGAGCAGTGTTTTTTCCTATAGAAATACCAGCATTGATTCAGCAGTTTAATTTGATAATTATCTTTTTCAAGGAACGCTTTTTGCATCTGTTTTTTCAGCCAATTTGGCATAGGCTCATTCCTCCTCAGCTTTGATATAAGAGGGGCGGTGATTACCCTATTGTATGCGAACAGTGAATTGTCCCGTTCAATGTTTTTTAGTGAGGTGCACCATGGATAATAAAGAGCTGCAAAAGCTTACAGAGGATATTTCCAACACATTTTTCAAAAAGCCGTTTCGACATCAGGCTGTTTTCAACGACAGACTTAAAACGACCGGCGGAAGATACCTGTTAACCTCTCATAACATCGAATTGAACAGAAAATATTTGATTGAGCATGGCAGAGAGGAACTGATCGGCATTATCAAGCATGAGCTGTGCCATTATCACCTTCATCTTGAAGGAAAAGGATACAAGCACAGGGACAGAGATTTCAGAACGCTTCTCCAGCAAGTCAATGCGCCCCGCTTCTGTACGCCTCTAAAGAAAAAAACAGAAAGCAAAAAAACATATAGGTATATATGTACGGCTTGCGGCCAACAGTATATAAAGAGACGCGCCATGAATCCTGACAGATACAGATGCGGAAAATGCCGCGGGAAAATAAAAAGAATTTTTTCGTAAAAAAAGGTTGACGAAACTGGCAAGCCTATGTTACATTATAAAAGTCGTCACGAGAGATAAATAAAAAACATTTCCTCTTGACTCTGAATGACAAGCCTGATATAATGAATCTTGTCTCATTATTCCACAGTAGCTCAGTGGTAGAGCTATCGGCTGTTAACCGATCGGTCGCAGGTTCGAATCCTGCCTGTGGAGCCATATTTGGAGAAGTACTCAAGTGGCTGAAGAGGCGCCCCTGCTAAGGGTGTAGGTCGCGTAAGCGGCGCGAGGGTTCAAATCCCTCCTTCTCCGCCATAAGATTGCGATATAAGTTCTCAACCATCGGCCCGTTGGTCAAGCGGTTAAGACACCGCCCTTTCACGGCGGTAACACGGGTTCGAATCCCGTACGGGTCATTCCATTTTCGTTGGGCTATAGCCAAGCGGTAAGGCAACGGACTTTGACTCCGTCATGCGTTGGTTCGAATCCAGCTAGCCCAGCCATTTTTATTTTTTGAAATTAAATAGTAAGAGCCATTAGCTCAGTTGGTAGAGCATCTGACTTTTAATCAGAGGGTCGAAGGTTCGAGTCCTTCATGGCTCACCATTTGTCTTTTTGCGGGTGTGGCGGAATTGGCAGACGCGCTAGACTTAGGATCTAGTGTCTTACGACGTGGGGGTTCGAGTCCCTTCACCCGCACTTTATTTACAAAGTGCACGCAAATTGATTTTACTAGGTTAAGAGCCTGAAAACCAGCACAACATATTAATAGTCACGCGGTCGTGGCGGAATGGCAGACGCGCTAGGTTGAGGGCCTAGTGGGTGAATAACCCGTGGAGGTTCAAGTCCTCTCGGCCGCATCAATGATACCAAGGGTTTTGACGCCCTTGGTATTTTTTTGTGTTTATTTTTAAATGATTTACTGCCCACAAACTGCCCACTTACCTAAAGTAAGTCATCTAATTTATCAGCCATTTCCTTTTGCTTGTTTGGATATAGGTGTCCATAAACATCAATTGTTGTTTTTACAGAACCATGTCCTAAACGCTCTTTAATCGTTATGTAATCTTCTCCTTGGTGTATTAATAGTGCAACGTGTGAATGTCTAAAATCATGTAAACGTATAGGAGTTAGATCGCTATCCTTGCAAAAGTATTTAATCTTCCGACTGAAAATATCTTTTCTTGAAGGTGTATCTTTATATTGAAAGATATAGGTATCATGCGAATGTCTAATACCTAATTCATTAAACAACTCTTCTTGTGCTTCTTTCCAACGTTCTAGTAGCTTAAGCAATTTTTTATTGATACTAACTCGCCGAATTGAATTTTTGGTTTTTGGGGTAGTAACAACGAATTGACCATCAAGCCAGGTACACGATTTATGCACATCTATTTCTAATAAGATTTTGTCAATATCTTTCCATTGCAGGGCGAGCATTTCACCACATCTTAGTCCAGTTAAAAAAGCAACAGTATAAAAGGTTTTAAACAATAATTGATCTTCAGGAATTAAGCTAATAAATTTTTTGAATTCTTCTGGTCTCCAAAACTTCATTTTCTTTCTTGTTAAGGGTAATCGTTTAACATTGTCACACGGATTTCTTTTTAAGATTTCTTCATGTACAGCTGTATCAAAAATTTTGCTTAGACTAGTCATTATATTATTAACCGATTTATTGCTTAGACCTGTTTCCATTAAGTGTTTTCTGAAATCAGTTATTTCTCTATGTGTGATTTTTTGTATATCAGATTTCAAAAAGTAATCAGATATATGTTTGTTTATAATGTATTTCTGATTCTGATAATAGTTCGGTTTGCTATCTATTTCACAATTTGCTAAGTAAATTGAAATTAGAGTCGGAAAGCTTACTGACCTGGACTTTCTTGCTCTTTCCTCTTGAAATTCTCTTCTTAATTTTGCTTCTAATTCTAGAGCCTCTTTTCTAGTTGACGTTATTGGTCTTGTCCGAATTCTTTCTCCAGTAATCGGGTCAAATCCAAAGCTAACGTCAACTTGATATTGACCATTTTCAAGTTTTTTTACAGACATTTTACTTCTCCTTTAACCAAAAGCGCTTATTTCGTGTGAGTAGATTCTGTTATTAAATGAGCCAATTTGAGAAAGCTTATAATCAGTAACAAATGACGGTACGTTGAAGTATGCTGCTATTTGTTCTTTGCTATAACCCTGTATATATGGAAGGGCTTCATTAAGCATTTTATCAGTCAGTATTAATTCTGATGCAAATAGGCTTGCTTGATGCTCAAGTTTATCTTTTAGAACTTTAGAGCAATTCACAACTTTAAAAGTGTTCAATCTTTTATGGAGAAAGTAATGCCCTAATTCATGGGCTATTACAAATTGTTGATGTTGAAGGTTCTCGTTGATATGAATTAAATATTGATCTGTGGCTTTGTCATGTTGTAGTAAACCATTTGCTTGTCCAAGGTCATTTTTGAGTATATATATGTTTTGGAAGTCACAAATTTCATAGACATTATTTGTACCATGTGTCTTAATTACTGATTGGACTTTATGTTTAATTCCTTTGCTTGTATAAATTGGTATCACTCTTTCTTCTTTAATTCGTCAATGAATTTAATTCCGTTTTTTAACGCTTTTTTAACAAGGCGTGCAGTTTCCTCATCGAATTCACCATCATTCATAAAAAGGAGTGTATCTTCATCCTTTAATTCCTGTATGGCTTCATTAATTGTTTTATTAAGTAAATCAGTTTCATCCTTCTTGTTTACTTCATCCTTTCCTAATAAATAATCTGTAGAGACATTATATAAGTTGCTCAATTTTAGAAGTGTATCTGTATCGGGATCTCTGTAATCTCTCTCATAATTAGATAAATTATTGTTACCGATATTAAGTTTCTCCGCGGCTTCTTTCTGAGTATATCCAGCTTTTCGTCTCGCTTCTTTTAAACGTTTGCCTAGGCTCATTTTTATCATCCATTTCACAAAGAGTTGATTTTTATTAAAATGATAACAACATTTTTTTGGAAATTCATCACTTTCACCTATAAGTTAAACAGTTACTTATTAATTCTCCTTTAAGGAGACCTTTTTTCTTCTTTATGGAGAGTTTAATTATCAATATTTCCATATGTTTTTAAAAAAATACACTTTAAGGTGAATTTTGTGTTGACTTACACGAAAAGGAGTTTTATAATAAAGTTAAATCACAAAGAGTTGAGTTAACGAGGAGGTGATATTGTGGGAGGGGAGTTTTTAACTGCACGAGATATTCAAAAAATTCTTGGAGTTAAACAGGCTAAATCTTATGACATTATTAGAACTTTGAATGCTCAAATGAAAAAAGAAGGTTATATGGTCATTCAAGGTAAGGTGAGTAAAGCTAAGTTTGAAGAGTGTTATTGTTACAAAGGTCCAAAATCTCAAACGGGGTGATTTGTATAAACATTGATATAACAAACTCGTTTATGAAAGAAGCTGTTCCGTTGGCAAGACAAATGGAAGGTGATTGGGCAGCACGAATGAAAATCGCTCTGAATTCAGTCATCATAAATCATTATTTGAACCTTCCCTTAACATATGAAAATGTTAATGAATTATTGCGAAAAGGCGTTTCATATCGCAGGATTTGTAAGCATTACAGCATTGGGAGAAAAGACATTGAAAAGCTGCGGCAATCATCCATAGTGTGACGTTATATACCACTATAGGGAGCCGTTAAAAATCCTTTGAAAGGGGGGGTGCGATGAAAATAAGGGTGAATGCAACAATCATCACTGATGTTGAAGCTTTAAAGGCTGATAAAGACTTAAAACATTTTAAAGATTATGTGATTTGTGAAACTTTTGTTGTCGATGAAGATAATCATTTAAGGGCTAATGAACAAGTATCCGAGCAGTTAAAAGGTTGGGATTGGTGGTGTATCTGGTCCACTCGTCCGTTGAGTAAGAAGGATAATCAAGTGTTTACTTTATATAATGATGAATTGTATAACTTATGTCGCTAGGGGTGTTTGTTCTTTGAAAACTATATACAGACAAAAAAAGCGCCTTGACGAATGATCATCAAGAACGCCGGCAAATAAAAACTAGACACTTTTATTATACGGCATTCTTGCTGAAAAGTCATGCGTGAGTATTTGAGTGATGAACAGCAATCACTTTAAATGCTGTAGCAGGCTAGAATAAGCGTGCGGAATAGCTGTAGTCAGCTTGATGGCTATAATTAGCCTACTAGGTTGCCATGAGGGCATAAAGTCGTTAGCAACTGATAAGCGCCAAGATGGATACAGAACCGGAGCGAATCCAAAATATAAAATCGAAATTTAACGATCTTTTGAAAATAAATAATAAAAAATGAAATGGGGATATGAAAAAATGAACTTAAACTTTATTGTACCGGATATCAATATGACTTTTGGTGAACTGAAATTTTTAGGTTTAAACCGTGAGCGCTATGCCTATGTGGATGGTAAAAGAACAGATACATTGGAATCAAGGATATATAATCTAGGGTCCAGTGTACAAGGCGGGCAGATTGAAGTGACAATTCCTGCTTATGTTGATTTAAAGGAATTTGATTTCTTTAAGGATGTTGAATTGAAAAATCCGAAAATCATGGCTTCTGCTAGAGCAAATGGGAATTTTGCTAATGTTAACTGGACTGTCGAAGCAGAAGATCTCGTATTAAAAGGCACTGTGTCTAGTCCTGCAAACAAAACAGTAACACCAGGAACTTCTGATAAGAAATAATTTATAAATCGAGTACAGTTATTTTGATTATGTTGAAGAAAACGGAGGTAATGGCGAAGTGAAGACCGTTAAATCTGTGTACTTTGAGAATGTCGTTATCCCTACAATTGAACTTGGCGAATGTCATTGTTGTGAGGAGGACAATGCCGTAGAGTATTATCAAGAAGAAGTCCCGAGAGGTTATGTGTGGGAAATGTATTGTCACTCTTGTAGAGAAAAATCATCGGGGTATGAATTCTAATGATCAATATTAGTGATTTCTTTAATAAAAGGTTTTGGAAGTACAGGGGTAAACGAATCCGCCCGTACATGAGAAATAATGTAAAATTAGCAGGCGCAATTATCTTTGTGCCTGTTTTTTTGTTATCTATGTTTCTCTTTTGGAAAGATCATCTTCTTCACTTTGATGTATTTCAAGTGATTGATCACTTTGAATGGAATGTACCTTTGATCGTTAAAAGTTTGGTTTGCTCGTTGTCAATTGGTATTGGAAGTGTGTATGTTGCCTATTTAACTTTTAATGGACTTTTTAAAAGGTTAAAGCACAGGCAGATGCTTGCAAGAATGATTTTTTCTAACAAGTTTTATGAAAAAGATCATGTAAAGGTTAAAAAGCTATTCTCAAATGATACAGGGACAAAGGAAAAAATCACTTACTTTCCTAAGTTGTATTACCGAGTTAAAAACAATCACATTTATATCCGTATTGCTATGGATATGAGCCGTTTTCAGAATCGCTTCCTAGACTTAGGAAAGGATTTAGAAAACGGCTTGTTTTGTGACTTGGTTGATAAGCAAATGGAAGAGGGATTTGTCTGTTTCAAGTTACTGTATGACGTAAGTAAGAATCGTATATCTATTGATGAAGCGGTCGCTAAAGACGGTGTTCTGCCATTAATGAAACACGTCTCATGGAAGTTTGATAAATTACCTCACATGCTCATATCCGGTAGCACAGGCGGAGGGAAAACCTATTTCATGTTGACCGTCATAAAAGCGTGTGTAGGACTTGGGGCAGATGTGAAAATCTTAGACCCGAAAAATGCTGATTTAGCCGACTTGGAAGAGGTGCTCCCGAAAAGAGTCTATTCGCAGAAAAATGGCATCCTTATGTGTCTGAGAAAGTCGGTTGATGGCATGATGGAACGAATGGATGAAATGAAGAAAATGCCCAATTACAAGACTGGTGAAAACTATGCCTATTTAGGGCTAAAACCTGTCTTTATCTTCTTTGATGAATATGTGGCATTTATGGATTTGCTGGATATGAAAGAAAGGAATGAAGCATTATCCTACATGAAACAATTGGTTTTGTTGGGTCGTCAAGCTGGTTATTTTCTTGTTTTAGGGGCACAGCGACCAGATGCAAAATATCTAGCTGATGGGATACGAGATCAATTTAGTTTTCGTGTTGCTCTTGGCAATATGTCTGATACTGGTTATGGGATGATGTTCGGTGACGTTGATAAAACATTTATGGAAAAAGACGTGAAAGGTCGAGGATATGCCTATGTCGGCACAGGTTCAATATTAGAGTTTTACAGTCCAATTGTGCCAAAAGGATATGATTTTATGTCATCTATTAAAAATGCGCTGGTTGGAGTCGAGGGAGCGCAGGCGACGGCAGTCGCCAGCGGCAGCGTAAGCGACCAGACGGCCAGCGGCGAAGGAGTGAGCGAAGCGAATGGATGAGCTACAACAACCCCCCCACGCTAACAGGGGGGTAGTAATCGTAAAAGAAGAAAATGAAACCATTGAAAGTCCTTTGGTATCAATGGTTGACTATATTCGAGTCTCTTTTAAAACTCATGATGTTGACCGAATTATTGAAGAGGTTCTTCACCTTAGCAAAGACTTTATGACTGAGAAACAATCTGGTTTCTATGGCTACGTTGGCACGTACGAACTGGACTATATCAAAGTCTTTTATTCTGCGCCAGATGATAACAGAGGTGTTTTGATAGAAATGTCCGGTCAAGGTTGCCGTCAGTTTGAATCGTTCTTGGAATGCCGGAAGAAAACATGGTACGACTTCTTTCAAGATTGCATGGCGCAAGGCGGTTCATTTACTCGCTTTGATTTGGCGATTGATGACAAAAAGACATACTTTTCTATACCAGAACTGTTGAAAAAAGCCCAAAAGGGCGAATGTATTTCACGGTTTAGAAAATCGGATTTCAATGGCTCCTTTGATCTATCTGATGGCATTACAGGTGGAACGACAATATATTTTGGTTCTAAAAAGTCAGAGGCGTACCTTTGCTTTTACGAAAAAAACTATGAACAAGCAGAAAAGTATAACATTCCGTTGGAAGAACTAGGCGATTGGAATCGTTATGAACTGCGACTTAAAAATGAACGTGCACAAGTTGCCATAGATGCTTTATTGAAAACAAAGGATTTAACCTTAATCGCTATGCAAATCATTAATAATTATGTAAGGTTCGTTGATGCTGATGAAAACATCACTAGAGAGCATTGGAAAACGAGCCTTTTTTGGTCTGATTTTATAGGTGATGTTGGAAGACTTCCTTTGTACGTCAAACCACAAAAAGACTTCTATCAGAAATCAAGAAACTGGCTTCGTAACTCTTGTGCTCCCACTATGAAAATGGTACTTGAAGCTGATGAACATTTAGGGAAAACCGATCTATTAGATATGATTGCAGAAGCTGAACTGGCAGACAAACACCAAAAAATGTTAGATGTGTTTCTTGCTGATGTTACTGACATGGTCGTTTAAAAACAAGCTGCTAAACCTTTATAAACACAGGTGATGCGATTAATCGTATGTGTCAACGGTACCGGAACGAAGTGAGGATAAGGAGTTGACAGATTCAGCGCCACCAAAACCCTCTTGGCATTGAACAAACAACCGTTTGTTCCTGCCTACCGGCGAGGGAGTCCCCCAATGATTTGGGGGAATAGGGGGTTAGATTATTAGCAATCCAACGTGCATACGTTGGTGGGTTTGGGCAAAGCCCAAGAAATTTAAAAAGAGGTGTTTAAATGTTAAACGTAAATTTGTTAAATCGTGCATATTTAGAAAGTGAGTTAGAGAAGGTCGGTTTATTACGATTAGCTGAGACATTTATTGAAAAATTGCTAGAAACAGTACCTTATTATGAGCAAGGCCAAAGGATTTTACTTGAATCTGAATCTCCTTTAAAGGATGATATTATACGTTTTGTATCTGCTGTCTTTTTCATTCCTGAAAGTGAAGATGAAGAGGAAGAAACAGAGGAAGTTAATGTTGAGTTTGAAATATTGAGGTCGTATGATAGCTTTCCAAAATGAGGTGGTTAGATGTCAGCAGTAGATAATCACTTCAAAAGAATGGGCTTTAATGTTGGTATTCCTTCTTTAGTCTTTGTAAGAAGTTTAAGCAGAGATTGTATGTTGATTGTCGAGGGTGAACGAGTAAAAGGATTTGCTGAATATCGTTACACATTCTATAAAACAAGATATTTGCCGGACGGTCGAATGACTAGCTTAAAAGTTTATATTGAGAATCAAAGCATAAAAAGGGTGTTACATCGTGTAGCATCCTTTTTATCTTTCTTGGAAAGAACGAAACAAATTGAACAGAAGGAGTGTGAAAAAGTTGCTCAATAAAGAAATTGGCTCTGATAAGAAGGAAGAATCCTTTTTTCGGTCTGCCTTTCAAAAACTGAAACGAATTGAAAGACCGGAAAAAGACAGACAGAAAGTTCCTCGTGACAGGTCAAAGCTGATAGCCGTCACATTATGGTCTTGTGTAGGGGGCTTGCTGTTTATCTGTCTGCTTGCTGTTCTTCTGTCAATTAATACTCGCTCCCAACTTAATGACATGAAAGACGAAGCGAATAAGCCAACAAATGACGATAAACAAAAAATTTCGGTGACTGCTGCTGAAAACTTTCTGTCAGGGTTCATCAATGAATATGTGAATGTGAAGAACGATCAAGAATCTATTGAAAAACGTATGCAGAGCCTTGAAAGCTACATGGTGAAACATGAAGATAACCATTTTGAGGATGAAGATCGCTTTAATGTAGATGGCTTAAAAGGTGATCGAGAGTTAAAGGGTTACAGCTTATATAACGTGAAAGAAGGTGATAAAAACAGCCTTTTTCAATATAAGGTCACATATGAAAATCTATACCCTGTAGAAAAGGAAGTTGAAAAAGAAGTTAAAGACGGAAAGAAGAAAAAGAAGGTGAAAGAAAAGGTTAAAACAAACGAGAAATCTGAAAAACAAATGTTGCTGAATATTCCAGTCACAAATAAAGCTGATTCCTTTGCGGTGTCTGCTGTCCCTTACTTTACACAGATTTATGATCTGAAAGGCAATATTGCTTCTGAGAGTAAAGAAGAGACTAGAGACGAATATGCAGGCGAGAAAAAAGAATCTATCGAATCATTCCTTCATACTTTCTTTGAGAAATACGCTTCTGAAAAGAAAGAAGAAATGGTTTATATGATGAAAAAGCCGGAAGCGTTGGAAGGAAACTTGTTATTTGGAGAAGTGCAGTCAATGAAAATCTTCGAGACGAAAAAAGGTTTCG
The DNA here is from genome assembly GCF_020708615.1 of Bacillus sp. LBG-1-113. NCBI lineage: Bacteria > Bacillati > Bacillota > Bacilli > Caryophanales > Bacillaceae > Bacillus > Bacillus sp. LBG-1-113. Next base: position 146,026 of record NZ_JAJFDG010000009.1, read on the forward strand.
AGGTTTTTTGTGCTGTTCTATTTAAGGAAAAAGAAAATGATATTCCGGTAAATGAAAAATTTAGTTTAGAGATTACGGAAAACAGCGGTCAGTTTTATGTAAATAAACTCAAACATCAATAGGAGGTTTAAAATATGGATTTCATGAATTTCTTTATTCTTGGCGCAGACCTTCCAACACTTGGAGGGGTAAAAGGTTGGGCATCAGATGTTGTTATCCAATTCATTACGATTGTGGTCATGTTCATAGCCGCAAAGAATCTTATGAAATTAAAAATGGGCGGCATTATCTTTGTTTGCTGTATTGGTAGTGCGGTGACGTGGGTTATTAAACACTGGTCAGAATTCTCCGGCTGGATCAATGCGCTAATGGAAAAATTGTAAGGGGGCATATGAATGGGGCGTCTGGTGTTCAACTACCGGAAGGCAATGAGAGAGCCGAAAAAAATTCAGCAATTAACCGAAAATTATTCGTTACCCTTTGCAGTTGAGTTAATACCGGCTATTAACTATTTCATTTTTGTTGGTCTCTGCTTTGGATTCTGGTACGGCGTGAGGATGATTTTCCCTCACGCTTTTGATAACAGTTACGTCATCGTGATTTTTGGGATACCATTTTTTTTAACGATGCTTGTAACGAAAATAAAGCCGGAAGGCAAAAACATCTATTTATACTTCTTTGATTTTGCAAAGTATTACTTCTTCATTAAGCTTCCACAAAAGAAGTTTTGCAATGACCGAAAGGTTGATTTAAGTAATGAAAAACAAATTGAGTTTCGAAAACTTGTGAAGGTGGTGGATTATTCAAATGAGACTAAAAACGCCTATGAAGGCAATACACAAGAATTTGCTGTTAACAAGAACGGGCGACGTGTGGGCGTACTACCGAATAAAGAGCAATTCGATTCCTATGCAAAATAAAGAAAAAGTTGAGTCGTACAAAAAGAAATGGCAGCATCTTTTTGAAGAAATTACATCTTATGAGGATTTTCACTTGATGATGTATCCAAGTGAGTATGAATTAGAAAAACGATTTAAGGATTTAGAAACAGATATTGCGGCAGATGCAATGGATG